>DATFXJ010000171.1:0-34633 GCA_035315965.1 Pseudolabrys sp. | reverse complement strand
TGGCTGATTAAAAAGGCCGGAGACCGAAGCCTCCGGCCCTTTGTTCTAAAATCAGGCTATCGATTTAACGACGCCTGTCTTGGGAAGCATAGTGACGATGATATCGGCGATGCTTTAGGCCCATCCCACGCGCGATGGCCGGGCCAGCGGTATACCCAACAACACCGCCGGCAACCGCGCCCACGGGACCACCCACAATCGCGCCTGCAACGGCGCCCATTGCACCGTCACCGAGTCGCTCCTGTGCTCCTGCGAAAGTCGGCGCAATGAACAGACCAGCGGCAATTATCGTCATGGTCAAAACAGTTCTCATGGCACTCTCTCCCAGGTTAGTGCAAAGATAACAATGCAAAATTTGGCCTATGGTTCCATTGGACCAATCGAGCGAGTTACAGTGTTTTTCCACCTTGGCGAGCCGACGATCAAAGTTAATGTTATACACATCCCGAAGTAGCTGTGCCGTCCGATGCTGCCCCCAGAGTCTCAGGACCACGCCTTCCACTATAGCTAAAGCCTAGCACTTTGCTGGCAGCGCGAGTGAGAGGCGGATTTACCGACGAGTCACTGCGGAATGCCCCGGCGAAGCAATCCCAATGGCTTGCATGCTCAAACCTCCACATTCCGTTTCGGCAACTAGCTCAGGATCAAACTTCGGCCCGTAACTAGCAATAACTTCATTGAATAGCTTTTAATTTCGGGTGTTCGCCATTGGCCCTTAGCGGTCGCGACCCTCGAGGAGGCAGCGTCCGGAAATTGACCTCTCACATTCACGTAGCTGCCTCGTTACAAGCGAGCTCAATTTGCGAAACGACAATTCGGATCGAACCCACGCGTTAATTCATGCTGGGGGATGCTCGAAGGCCAACTAAGGGTTCCTGCAAACAAGCAATTTTCAAATTAGAAATGAGTTAGTTTCTGACACATAAGTCAGCGTTGATGATTGCGAGTTATGGTAACGTATATTTGGATGCCCTTGATCGTCCGTGGAGATGCACAGTCATGATAGCAGGGCACCGGCACATTCTTGTCGTTGAAGACGACCAGGAGACAGCAGGTCAACTCGTAGAGTCGCTGACGACAAACGGCTATCAGGTGAACGTAGCTGTCAATGGCAGAGATGCGCTGAGTCTTGGACTTTCCGCTGATTATGCGGTGATAACGATTGATCGCATGCTTCCGGACATCGATGGAATTGAGGTCATGCGCAGCTTGCGAGAGCGAGGCATCGTCACTCCGGTTTTGATCATCAGTGCGCTTGGCGAGATTGACGATCGCGTGCGTGGGCTGCGCGCCGGCGGCGATGATTACCTTACCAAGCCATTCTCTTTCGTGGAGTTGCTGGCGCGTGTTGAAGCACTTGCTCGACGCAGCGACACGGTCATTAAGGAAACGGTGCTGCGTGTCGGGGATCTCGAGTTGGATCTCGTATCGCGAACCGCCAGCCGGCGTGGCCGGGATATCAGTCTGCTTCCCCGCGAATTCCAGCTGCTTGAGTACCTGGTTCGCAATGAAGGTCGGGTCGTCTCGCGGGCGATGCTGCTGCAGCACGTTTGGGATCTTCATTTTGACCCTACGACCAACATCATCGATGTCTATGTCGGGCGTGTCCGTCGCAAGGTCGATGACAAGCAAGCTTACCCGCTCATCCATACGGTTCGTGGCGTTGGGTATTGCCTCCGTGCACCTAGCTAAGACCTTACGCTCATCGACGTTTAAATTGGCACTGATCGCCATTGGGATTTTCGGTGCAATCGTGCTTACGCTTTTCAGTTATGTCTATTTGTCCACCGCTTATTATGTACGCGGCCGATCGGATAGTGCGATCACCGCGGAGCAGGCAATTCTGCAAAGGGCCTACGACCGCGCCGGCCGTGGTGGGTTGATTGCAATAATTCAGCAACGGATTTCCGACGAGCATTTTCAGAATAGCCTCTATCTGCTGGCCGACCCCTCGTATTCTTTTATCGCCGGTAACCTAAAAGTGTGGCCATCCGACCTGGGGGGTTCGGAAGGATGGCAGAATTTCCATGTACAGGGCTGGAAGGCCGACGCAGCTCACCAACCGATGCTGCGCGCGGCGTTAAAGACGCTTTCCAACGGCGATCATTTGCTGGTTGGAAAGGACATCGACGACCTTGATGCGTTCACGGGAAAGATCAAGGCGGCCTTTATTTTTGTTATTGCCTTGATATTCCTTCTTGCCGGAGTGGCCAGCGTCTTGGTTACACGTCGGACGGTGGGGAGAATCGAAGCTATTAACACAACCAGTCGCGCGATCATGCAGAGCGGTCTCGACAAACGCATCCCGCTCCGCGGGACAAACGATGAATGGGATCGCGTTGCAGAAAACCTCAATTCAATGCTCGACTGCATCGAAACGCTGATGCGCGAGGTAAAACAAGTCACGGACAATGTAGCGCACGATTTACGAACGCCGTTGGCTCGCATGCGTGGACGATTGGAAAAGGCCTACCATTGCCGGCGCGACAGCGAAGAAGATCAGGCATTGATCGGCGACACCATCGCCAATCTTGATGGTGTGTTGCGCATATTTTCTTCAATCACACGCATTGCTCAAATCGAAGCTAAAGCTCAAAGAGTCGCATTCAGGACCGTCAACATAGCCGAGATTACGCGTGAAACCGTGGAGTTATACGATGCCGCGGCCGAAGAAAAAGGCACACATCTGAGCTTCGTCGGGGATCAGCGAGTGTGTGTTACAGGCGATCGAGACCTCATCTTCGATGCGGTGGCCAACCTTGTGGACAATGCGATCAAACATGGCCGCGCAGGCGGGGATGTAACTGTTGAGGTCGCAGAAAGCAGCGATGGCGACGCGATTATTTCCATCGCCGATGATGGGCCGGGGATTCCCGCTGCCGAACACCTAAACGTGTTCAAACGCTTTTACCGGCTTGAGCGGAGTCGTCGTACGGCCGGAAATGGCCTCGGGCTTAGCCTTGTCGCGGCCGTTGCGCGACTCCATGGCGCGCATATTGAGATGCTCGATAATCTACCCGGTCTAAAGCTTCGTCTCGTGTTTCCGCCGAATTTGGTTTCACTTTCACAGACAGTAATGCAGGCGACGAATGGCGGGCAGCAAATTACAAAAATCTAACGCCTCGCAAGAATACAAAACATCAAAAAGCTAACTTATTTGTCAGAAACTAAGTCATTCGTAAATTGAGTATTTTATCAGACGTGCAAAGTTCGGGGAAAGGTTCAATCAACATAAGGGAGCTTTCGCATGCGTAGGCTTCTAATCATCTTCGCAATGACTTTACTGCCCTCATTTGCCATGGCAGGCCATGGTGGTGGTGGTCATATGGGCGGCGGCGGTCACATGAGCGGTGGTCACATGAGTGGCGGTTGGGGTGGTCGTAGCGTGGCGATGGCCGGGAGCCGCATGGGCGGCTGGCACGCATCCAACTGGCATCGCGCCCACTTCGTCCATCATGGACCGTTCGTACATCGCCACCACCGGTTCTTCGTACATCGCCACAACCGGTTCTTCTTCGTCGGAGGACCGATCTTCGCCGCCGCATACGATTACGACTGCTGGCGTTGGGTACCGACAGCGTGGGGACCACGCCGCATCTGGGTTTGCGGGGACTATTACTGAACCACTGCGCCCGCTCCGGCGGGCATCTTTCTTAAATTGCAGCGTGCGTTACTTCAATAGAGAGTCGCGCAATCTATAGGATACATTCGTCTTTTACGGAGCTGAGGATTATAGCGGTACGACTATTTTCAATCCGCACGGAAGTCTTTGCGCCGCTCGGCATTTCCACACACTCAAAATTATGCGGGGGATTGCATATGATATGGATCGAGCGCACCCTGTAGTCTCCTAGAAGAAGTCCGCGAAGAAAGGTGATTACTATGGCACGCATAGTTCATATCGCTATTAAAGTTGATAATCTTGAAGCTGCGACAAGATTTTACGAGATGGTTTATGGCTTTACGCAAGTCTCGACCGAACGAAATGGTCAGCACGTTTCAAGGCACATGACGGATGGATATATCGATCTCGCGCTTATGATATACGACAGCGAAGACGCGCCAGAAGCCCAACTCGCGGGTAAAGGACCTTGTATCCACCACATTGGAATCGAGGTCGATGACCGGGAAAAGTATGAACAGAAAATCAAAGCTTTTGGTGGAAGTATCCTATCCAAGCCTGGTGCGGGCGCGCTGAAATACCGCTCGCCAGATGGTATAATTGCCGAAATTGTTGCCGAAGGCCGCTATGAAGAAAAGAAAAGAGCGGCACATGCGAGGCTGTGAGCCCGTCTCCGTCCGGCAAATCGGTACAGATGCTTTGAATGTTCACTTCAAAAGTGAGAGCCAATGAGTTGCCGGCCCTGGTCGCAGCCTACCCGGTCAAAACAAGGAGAATCCGGCCCTGCAACCGCTCGGTAGCGTCGTTGGTCTCGGGCACCGAAACGGCCTACAGCTTTCCGCTTGAAACGCAAGGAAGCGTAGCGAAGCCGTAGTTTGCAAATCTTGATTGGCCAAAGCCATCAAGTGAAAGTGAATGTGTCGCCTATGCGCGCACGTGTAGCGTTTTCGATCAATGTCTTTCCTAGAGACCAAATGGCGCCGGGAACGCGGTGTGCATCTGCGATAACCGATTCAAACGATCGCTCGATCCATTCACAGTCCGAATCCGTGATCACCAGCGGGGGCAAGAGCTTGATTGTGTGGTTGCCATGTCCTGCGACCTGAGTCAGAATTCTGTGCTCCTTCAGCAGCGGTATCACAATTAATTGGCAAAACAGTCCGCTATTTGCCGTTTCGAGTAGATTCCAAGAAGCCTTGAGCTTCAGCGAGTGAGGTACGCCGAACTCGATACCAATCATCAAGCCTTTTCCGCGAACGGTTTTAACGAGCTCGTGCTTGCCCGCCATTCGCTCGAATGCAGCCAACAAACGATTGCCCAACCGTTCCGCATTCTGCACCAAGCCTTCAGCCTCGATCACCTCGAGCGTGGCAAGCCCGGCCGCCATCGCGAGGTCGTTCTTTGCGAATGTCGACCCATGCACGACGGCACGCTCCATCCGATCAAAGACTTTGTCGAATATCCATTTATGCGTCAGCACTGCACCAACGGGTACCTGGCCCCCTGATAGCGACTTGGACAACAAAACCATGTCCGGTTCGACGCCCCAGTATTCGCAAGCAAGAAAGCGTCCGCTCCGCCCAAGTCCGGTTTGAACTTCATCGGCGATAAACAAAGTGCCGTATTTACGGCATAGCTCGAAGGCGGAACGTAGATAGTTGTCGGCTGGGACGGCGACACCCTTACCCTGGATCGGTTCGACGATGAATGCTGCTGCCGACTTTGAAGCCAATGCCCGTTCCAACGCCAAGAGATCGTTAAACGGCACTTCGATGCACCCCGGCAATAGTGAACCGAAGCCGGAACGGAAAATCTCATCGCCATTGACCGAGAGAGAGCCGTAAGTCAGCCCGTGGAATGCGTGGCTGCAATACACAATTCCGTCACGGCCCGTCGCAGTGCGTGCGAATTTCAGGGAGGCCTCAACCGATTCGGTACCGGAATTCGCAAAGAACACCTTGTCGAGATGCGGCACATAGTGGAGCAAGCGTTCGGCTAGGACTCCGGCAAGCACCGGCACGTCCATTTGGACGAGGTTTGGAAACTCGCTGTCGAGAACCTTCTTCAGCGTATCGCGGACGGCCGGATGATTGCGCCCAAGTGCGAACATTCCCCATCCACTTAGCAGGTCGAGATACTGGCGCCCCCAGCGGTCATAGAGATACTGGCCCTTGCCACGCTGATATGCTTGGTCAAATCCAATTGTTCTCAGCACGCGAACCATCTGCTCATTAAGATAGCGTGCGTGCAGCGTGTACCGATCCGCCTCGTGCTCAGCGAAGACATCCTCAATTCTGAGGCTCATTCGCACCTCCAGATGCAGCGCGGTAAGTTGGGCACATGAAAGCAACTTTGTTAATGGTAACCCCGTTGTCGTATCGCGCTGCCGTAGTCACTGCTCGGGGTGCCGAGTAGGCCGCGATCTGATCAATTTGCGGGCCTGTCCCCGCTTCTGTCGTGACAAACAGGGCGGTCAATATATCGTGATCGAAGCCCTGCTTGAGTGCTTCCACATGGTAAACTCCACACGTTACACCCTCATCATCTGCGGTTTTCGCGATCCAAACGGCGGGAATGGTCCCGCATGTATTTGTTTGTTCTTTAGAAAGCACGTCGGTCAACTAAGGTTGCTACAAACGTGCAACCTTCAAATTAGAAATGAGTCAGTTTCTAACAAGCAAGTTAATTTAGATGTTCCCGACTGTGAGCGGACGCTCTACTGCTGGAAATGGCCTCAGTTTTTGTCGCGGCCATTGGTCTTCATCCATTGGCGCACATCGAGATGCTTTATAGTTTTCCTGGTTAAGGTTCCGGATTTTATTTTTGAACGAATTTTGTTATTAGGGTCGCGAGCGGGCATTCGACAGGAAAACAGCAAGTAGCAAAAGCTAGGACTTATTGCCGAATGACAAAAGTCGCGAAACTAAATTGGATGTCAGAAACTAAGTCATTCGTAAATTGAGTATTTCGACCGACGTGCGAAATTTCCAACAGGCACAGTTTTTGTTTCGTCGGCCGTTACGGCAAGGCGGAATTAGCGTAGCTGTGGTCTTTTCGATTCAGTAAAAATAAAAGGAGGGCAGCTATTACTAAACGCAGGCTCCCACTGCGATGGGGCTTTTACGCGCGAGCCCCACTGGGCAGCGTTGAAGTCATGTTACACGACGAACTCGCGCGGTGCCCTCACTGGGCACATACCTTACGATGCGAGCGAAAGGACCATCGATACTACGAAATTCTCGAGCAAACGCTTTCGCGAGGGTTTGACTACCGGTATTTTGCCATCAAGGACACTCACGGCGACGTTCGCGCTATCCAACCTTTTTTTATTGTCGATCAAGATTTGCTCGCCGGCCTCAATCCGACATTTGGACCGGTGATCAATCGCGTACGTCAGATATGGCCGCGATTCATGCGCATGCGTACACTTATGGTGGGGTGCGCAGCGGGCGAGGGCCATCTCGATCAGCACGATTTTATGTCGCCGTATGAATTATCGCAGATTTTCGCATCGGCGCTCGTAACACACGCGCGCAAATTGGGGGTGTCAATCATAGTGCTTAAGGAATTTCCAGCAAAATACCGCCAATGTCTACGATGTTTCTTGCAGCATGGGTTTACCCGTGTCCCGAGCCTGCCCATGACCAAATTGAATATCGACTACACGAGTTTCGATGAATACATGAAGAGAGCTCTTAGCAGTGGAGCACGGACTAAACTGCGCAAGAAATTACGGACTGCAGAGCACAACGCTCCAATTGAGATGAGCGTGATTGACGATATTACTCCCATCGTCGAACAACTTTACCCTCTGTACATTCAGGTTTTCGCGCGATCGAAGCTACATTTTGAAAAATTGACAAAAGAGTATTTTTGCAGGCTCGGGCAGGTCATGCCCGACAAGGTTCGTTTCTTTATTTGGCGCCAGAACGCAAGATTCGTCGCGTTCGTTCTTTGTATGGTCGACGGCGATAGTATCTATGCGGAATATATTGGTCTCGACTATTCAATCGCGCTCGATCTCCACCTTTATCATTATGCTGTTCGAGACATAATTACGTGGGCAATCGCACATGGTTACAAGTGGTTTCGTAGCAGTGGGCTCAATTACGATCCAAAATTGCACCTGCGACACGTGCTGGACCCCATCGACCTTTATGTTCGACATACATCAAAAATAAAAAATATCCCTTTGAAGCTGGTACTGCCGCTGATTGAGCCGACGCGTTATGACAAGACGTTACGGCAATTTCCAAATTACAGAGAACTTTGGGAATAACAGAATCTGGGAGGCCCCAGATGACGAGCACGCTGCACGACGTCGTCGCTGTTACCTCCCTCGCGCTCGAAGCTTGTATCGCACGCGGTCCCGGGGTGTCAGTGATCTGTAATCAGGCGTTCGATCTTGGTGCTGCGCTTGAGATAGCCGCCGCGCACGACGCTTCTGGCATCATCAGCTTTGGAATCGCTGGCGGACTGGCTCCCTATCTTCTTCCGGGAGATTGGGTAGTAGCCTCTGCAGTGAGAAGCGGCAGCAAAGTCATTGCGACCGACCGCTTGTGGACGCAAAAACTTCTTGAGATGCTTCCGAGGGCGGTTTACGCGCAACTCACCGGCGCGGAGCGAGTCATATCGACCCCAGGGGAAAAGGCCCAGCTTTACAATGAAACGGGAGCTGCAGCTGTCGACATGGAATCGCACATTGCGGCGGAGGTCGCGACCGCGCATCGCGTTCCATTTGCCGCTTGCCGTGTCATCATCGACTCAGCCTATACAGTGCTTCCGCCCGCCGCGATGCTTGGAGTGAGGTCGGACGGCACGCCCGATTTTGGCGCGGTGATTCGATCTGTGCTGAAAATGCCGAGGCAGCTGCCCGACCTAATTCGCACCGCGTTTGACGCTTGCATTGCCCAGCGGGCTTTGAGCGGGGGACGCAAACGGTTAGGCGTAGCACTGGGTTTTCCGTTTAACGAGCTTGATTCACATCATAGCGAAGTAACGCTATATCTTTGATGATCCTATGCGGCTCCTGAGGTCCGCTTTGGCCCTTAGCGGACATTCCAATCAAATGGCGGATGTCTGCTTTCGGCGGTAAAGCGGACATCGCAACTAGCGGAGGCAATGTCTGTTAGTGACCGAAAGCGGACAGATGTGCTTAGACCACGACCTGAACCACCGCTGGTCTTCACGGGTCCACAAAGTAATCCGCTCAGTCGGGATGCGACCAGGAATCAATTCTCGCAATATTGGCAAAGATGCGCTCGGCGCCCATCACTAAGGGATCAGGAGCGGTGACGTGTTCGCGCACTCAGGTGAGCCAGTGACGCAGCGAACGATTGTCAACTGTGATGTCTTCGCCGGCATGCTAACGCTCGATTCTATCTCGGGATCTCGGGACGCATGTAGCAGCGGATGGCAATCGCGCGCACGCTCGCATGCGATCCTTCATGAACATCTGTTTAGGTTGGAACCTTTAGCCGATTGGAACGATAATGTTTTCCTCCGAATTGTACATGCAGCTCAAAACTACTGGAGGATGCGCATGACAAAAGCTCTTCAAAAAATTGGGCTCGCAGCGATCACTGCTGTTGGGCTTGCTGTCGGGACCGCTGGCGTTGCGAACGCCGACTGGGACAATGGTTGGCATCGTGGTTGGCACCGGGGCTGGCATCACGGATGGCGTAGTCACTATGCCTACGGCGGTGATTGTTTTGTTCGCCGTACAGTTCACATAAATCGTTGGGGTGAGCGAATAGTGCGGAGCGTCCGGGTCTGCCGTTAGTTACTTGAGCAACGCAAGCTGCACTCGGGTCTCGGGAAGATGACCTCGTCCGAGAACCGAGTGCTTTTTTTGTCGGTTCTGTCGGCCGCTATGTAACTTTCCATGGTAGCTAAGCAGGCACCCTCAGAAGTCCCTTGGACAAGGCGCGGCTGATAGATAGTCGGCAAGTTTGTCGATGTCCGCTTTACCCTCAATAGCGGACATTCACTCACACGGGGGGATGTACGCTAAGGGACAGAATGAATTGCCGGTTCGCTCCATTAGATCGTCCGCCTGGGCGGCAAATTAATTCATTGGCCATGGACAAAATGTGTTTGTGGGGTTTCTGCGCGCTGCGCAAGCAAGTTGCCGATCAATGAAGACAAGATGCCCGGGAGTTCGTTCTGCTGAAACGGGACCGGCCGGCACAGACCCATTGTTACGAGGCCGAGCCGCGCCATGCGTTGCGCGGCATACATGGATTCGGCGGCATTTGCCGCCAAGTGTTCGACAACAGCACCTCCTATGTGTTGGGTTAGCGTAATCCCCGCAATGTCCACAACCCCGAGTTTTCCGGCTTCGACTAGGAGCCGCCGCAAAAGATGGGTCGTGGCGAATACGGTCGGCCGGTGGCCGTAGCAGGCGGCAAGCTCGCGCACCATGCGAACGCTGCATGCAATAAAGAACAGGACATCGATAACCGTAGCCGGGCTGATGGCGGTTATGCCGAAGGCGCGGGCGCTCGCCCGACGCACGATCGCCTCCGCGCGCCTGTCGAGCGGAGTCATGACCGTCTCCGATAACAGATCGATTTGTTGTGCGGGTGAATGATGGCGCTGCACCTTGCGCTGAAACGTCTCAATTGCGGCCGTGCTCTCGCGATCTTTGGGGATCTCCGCAATCACGTCACGGATCGCCTCGTGCACGTCTGAGGTATGCATATTCTCTCTTTGTAAGGCTAACCGGTGCTGGTTGGTTTCAACATTCTTTAGGGCTAGGTAGCTCCTCGCCTCGTGCACAATCATCGCACCAATAGCAGAAATGCCGACCACCACCACTGCCGCTGCCACCCAGCCGAGCCACGTGCTGAAATTGAGTGCTGATGCGATCCAGAGATATAGATCAACGCCGAGCCACCCGCAGAAGGCAACGGTTAGGCCCGCCAAAGCGAGCTTCATTGAGAAGCTGTAGTGGTGGCTGCTCGATTTGACTATGGGCTGAAGTTCGGCTGGGGGTGCTGGAATGATACGACCGGTTTGCGCGGTCGCGATTATGCGGGGCGCCAATGGCTCGCCGATACCCGCGCTTGGTTTCTGGGGGGTCTCCATTACGACGACCTGCGGACGTAGATTGTGGTCAGATCCGATTCTGTGGTTTTGGTTGCTCACCGCAACTGATCTCCGATTAGATATTCGAGCGCGAGATCGAGATTGATGTGCGCAATTCCGTCGATCGGTGACACGTCAATGACCGGAGGCTCGAATACCGGAATATTAAGAAACGGCTTGCCCCAAGCTTCCGGCCGGGGCGGACGCGCCGGCACGTTGCCAACAAAAAATTTCGCTCTGGTGTCACTGCCGACCGGTTTGCCGACAACAACCTGGACCGCGTGCCCATCTATCTCTTGGGTGTCCTCTTCTGTCGAAATGACTGACGCGAGCGCTGCTACATCAAACATGGCATTTCTGCTGCTGACATCAAGTGCGGGGAGTGCGACCATGTTGCGCAGCAGCGCGGCAAGATGGTCGCGTTGCACCTCCGGGACATGATCTGCCTTCGTGGCGGCGAAGAGAACCTTTTCGATACGCGCACTTTGCAGCAACCGCGAAATAATTCCACTATGCCCATAGCGAAAGCTTTCCAGGATGGCGTCGATTGCGTGCCGTGTGTCCTCGAATACCTCGCGGCCGGCCAAGAGAGCACCAAGGACGTCTACAAGCACCACTTGTCGTGAATAGTTGCGGAAATACTGGCTGTAAAACGGCATGATGACTTCGGTCTTATACGATTCAAAGCGTCGTTCCATTACAGCGGCCAGTGTGCCGTCGGTGCTGCGCTGGAGACTGTCTGGGATTTCGAGCGGGGCGAACCACATGTAGGAGTTTTTCCCGAGCGAACCGGGATCGAGGAAGCGGCCGGGCTGCAAAAAGTTGAGCCCGTCCTGATCGCGTGCCGCCCGCAGGTGCTGTCGATAGAGTTCATGCGCTCGCCTGGCATCTTCCTCGCTCGCCAAAGCGTCATGGCGATGATCGGATAGAAAGGCGATCAAATCACGCGCAGTGCTGGCGCGCATTCCGCGACGACAGAGCTGCAACGTTGCGCGTGACCAATCGGCATAGCTTTGGCTCAGCAGGGGCAGATCAAGGAGCCATTCGCCGGGATAATCAATTATTTTGAGTTTTAAAGTTGCGGGACCGCTGCCGATCCAGCGAAGTAGGACACCGAGCGCGCCGGCAGGAACGAAAAGGATGTCAATCTCGATTTCGCTGATGTCGGTGGTACGGGCTGGCCAGTTCGCGGGGCTGGCCGCCATGTGCTCGATATTTCGCCTATAAGGAAATCGCGATGGCCCATTGCTCTTGTTGCTGGCCAGCCTAGCTGCAACCAGCCGGCCGTCTCCGACTGCTTTCAAAAACGGCATGCGATAAGGTTGGTGCAGCGCACTGAGCAGGTTATGTACCAGGCTGGTGATAAACACTGTCTTGCCGGCGCGGCTCAAACCGGTGACTGCGAGACTGATGGTTGAGCCTTTGGCGAGTGCGGCAAGATCGAACACTCCTGAGAGCCACTCCGAAAAATCCTTCCCGGCGCGATCGAACATTGACTTACCGAAAATTCCTTTCGCCATCGGTGTGATGTCACCCTTGGGCGGTCTTTCATTGCGTTGACTGCTACTAAAATACGCGCAAATCTAGGCGAACGGGTTTACCCAACCGATCGGCCATCAAACAGAGATCAGAGCGACCGCTCTGGATCCAAACGATTGGGGTGCTGCCCCGGCAGCATTAGAGTGATCCTTGGCCAATGGGATAGCAGTTGGGCTGGGGTCGGCTAACGTCAGGGGCTCACGACAGTAGAACGCTCAGCGTTCGCAGCACACCGCTGTCGCAGTCAAGCTCGCTGACGATCTGGCAACCAATTTGATGCGTGCCGGTCCAGATCATTTCGAGCGCTACGTAGAGCACAATCACAAGTCCGATCCATGTGATCCAGTGATAACGCGCGAGCAACGTCGCAATGTAAGCCGAGAGCAGCGCCATGAAGCCAACCGCCACTGTCAAACCGACGGCCAGCACCCAGATCTGACCCTTCGCCGCGCCAGCGACAGCAAGTACATTGTCGAGCGACATCGACACGTCAGCTACAATGATTTGCACGAACGCGGCGCGGAAGGTCATGCCCTGTGCTCGCGACAGTGATTCACCCGGCACGCTGCCGGCGAAAGCGGGCTTTGGTGCGGGCAAGCTAATCTCGCGGTACATCTTCCAACACACCCACAACAGCAGGATGCCGCCGGCGAGCGTCAGCCCGACAATTGTGAGGAGCTGCGTCGCCATAGCGGCAAACAGGATTCGCAACACCACCGCGCCGACGACGCCCCAGAGGATGACGCGAGCGCGCAGCGCCGGATGGACTTGCGATGCCGCCATACCCACGACGATGGCATTGTCGCCAGCCAAAACGAGGTCAATGATAATGATCTGTGAGAGTGAGACGAGCTGCTGAGCAAGTTCCACGCGATCCTCGAAAAGGCGTCTTGGGCTACTAGGAAAAATTAATGCCGATCGACGGACAACCCTAGTTGTGGGGGTCCGTGTCGACGACGAGACGGACCAAGTCTGCAGGCTCCACCATTGTGGTGGCCATTACTCCGAACAGGGTGAGCAGGCCGGCGGCGTCCCAGTAGGTGAATTGTCGTGACGGAACTGGGCTCCGCCAAGCAAACAGCGCGACCGCCGCCGCCAATACAAATACGAACGTGACAGTCGCGGGCAGCAGAACCTCGTGCGGCAGCGAATGATGTATGATCGCGGCGAACACGACCGCCGTGATCATTGAAGCCACAAACAAAATGAACGGGCCGGTTGCGACCTTTTGCCGAGCGAATGTTTCGATCGGATTGATGGTCGTCATTGTGCGTTCCTTTCCGCCCCGGCTGCGACACCGTTGAGCCTCTACCTTTGCCTTGAATTGTGATAAAAAGCGTCAAGTAAATATATATCAATAATGGACTAGTTTAGTAATCATGAAACAGCACAAAACGCAAGTAGTTTCCAGTGGTGCCATGCAAATCGCACAGGCGGATCAACGG
Source organism: Pseudolabrys sp. (assembly GCA_035315965.1). Taxonomy (GTDB): domain Bacteria; phylum Pseudomonadota; class Alphaproteobacteria; order Rhizobiales; family Xanthobacteraceae; genus Pseudolabrys. The sequence continues at coordinate 20,938 of DATFXJ010000171.1, read as the reverse complement.
GCAAAACAATTGAGAAAACAAGCAGGTGCGTGGCTGAAAGAGCTACGCGCACGGGCTGGTTTGTCGCAGATTCAACTCGCCGAGGCCTTGGGGTTTAAGTACTACACGTTCATTTCCCAAGTGGAAAATGGCTTCGGCCGGGTCCCAACCGAAAGCTTGGAGGGGTGGGCGCGTGCACTCGGCATCGACCCGTCGTCGTTCACGCGGAAGCTTCTGTCTTTCTACGACCCCGAACTGCACCGGCTCCTTTTCGAGGTGAAGCGATGAATGTGGTGAAGTTCCCTCACGTGCCGCAAGCCTCTCAAGGCTGGCAACCAGTCGAACTCCAGCAGTTCCTGTCGATGTCCTCCAACGTAATCGCGACTGGGGAAGCGAGCAGTTGGGACGTTGGGGTCACCGAGCGCGGCGACCCGCAGTTTTTTCTGGTTGGCCCGCCGCCGGACTGTGATTGCATCCTCAGTATCTCGCGTTTGGGCCGGCTGTTTGTGATCGAAGATGGCGCCGGTCGTGTATTGGTCGAGAGTAACGATCCCATGCTCCTGGCCGAGCAGGCCGTCGTGGCGTTGCGCCGCCGCAAGGTGGCCATTGTCGCGCGCGTCGCTCTGGCATGGGGCGCGCTACGCGAGTTCTTTGAGGAGACGACGGACGCTATGCTGGGCGAGCCGATCGAACTTCTAACCCATATTGCCCCACAATTCGCCCCATTGGCCTGATCAGGATGCCTGACTGCGCGCGAATGCAGGCCCGAGCTTCACGCTGGCGCACCACTGCGTCGTAGGCTTTACTCTCTCGTTTAGCTTCAACATCGCCAAATTTGGCCCGCACGTCCGTGACACTCGGGACATCACTTGATGGTCCTTATCTAAGCGAAGAGCGTCTATAGCATCCGGGGCAGATCTGGATATCGCGCGGCGCGTTGGTCGTTGAAGCTGCGAGTGCGGGGCGACAATCGGTCTCCGACAGCATAACACCTTGCTTTTCGGCTAACTCTGTCACTATCCATGCATAAAACGGGTCAACGGTGCTGTCGGATCCAGAGATTTGCAGCGAGGGACCTACAAAGCGTCGGAAACTAAAAACGACGGTCCCTTGCACTCAGGAGTATTGGATAACAATATGTGATCTGGTGCCAACCCAGGCGGTGTAAGCTGCGTCGTTGTGTTTCGCGAAGGCCCTGCAATCGAGGGGTAACGCGCCTATGGCGGACAGTAGCGATGCGCGAGTTTCCGCCCGAAAACGTTCAAGGAGAACAGAAATGGACACCCGCAAGCGCCGTCGCGGCCTTTCGCGTCGCGATGTGATCAGGACCGCGACCGCCGCAGGCGTTGCGGCGAGCGTAGGCCCGTTTTTCCACGTCAATCCGGCCAGTGCGGCCAAGGCGCTGAAAATCCTGCAATGGAGCCACTTCGTCCCGGCATACGACAAGTGGTTCAACAATGAATACACGAAGGAGTGGGGCAAAAACAACGATACCGAGGTGATCGTCGACAACATCAATCTCGGTCTCATTCCTTCGCGCGCCGCTGCCGAAGTGTCGGCGCAAAAAGGTCATGACCTCGTAATGTTCCTTGCACCACCATCGGTGTTTGAGGAGCAGGTCGTGGATATGAAGAACGTCTATGCCGAGTGCGAAAAGCGGCATGGCAAGCCGGTGGATCTCGCGGTGAAGAGTACCTACAATCCGAGGACCAAGAAATATTTTGCATTCTCGGACAGCTATGTACCCGATCCGATCAACTACCGCACCGACTTGTGGGGCGAGATTGGGATGAAGCCCGACTCGTGGGAGGAGATTTTGGTCGGTGGTAAGAAGATCAAGGAGAAGACCGGCATCCCAGTCGGCGTCGGCCTGTCCGCCGAACTCGACACGGCCATGGCCATGCGCGCGATCATGTATTCGTTCGGAGCCCATGAACAGGACGTCAACGGCAATCTCACTATCAACTCGCCGCAAACGCTTGAGGCGATCAAGTTTGTGGCTTCGCTGTTTAAGGAGACCGAGACGCCAGAAGTGCTTGCCTGGGACCCATCATCCAACAATCGTCAGATGCTCGCAGGCAGGTCCTCACTGGTGCTCAATGCAATTTCGATCACCCGTGCCGGCGAGAACGATAAGCTTCCGATCCATGAGAAGATCGGGCTCGCCAAGGCGGCCAAGGGGCCAGTTCGACGCATCGGACTCGAACACGTGATGGACTGCTACGTGGTCTGGAAATTTGCTGAAAACATCGATGGTGCCCAGAAGTTCTTGGTCGACTATATCGACAACTTCAAGAAGGGATTCTTAGCCAGCGAGTTCTACAATTTTCCGTCGTTCCCAGGCACGATTCCCGACATCACACAGATCATCTCCAATGATCCGAAGGGGGTGCCGCATAACAAGTATGCGGTGCTGTCCGACGTCCTCGATTGGGCGACCAATGTCGGCTATCCAGGGTACTCAAGTGCGGCTGTTGATGAGACTTTCAACACTTGGGTTATCAACACGATGTTTGCGGAGGCCGCAACTGGCGCCGAGACGCCCGAGAACGCGCTCAATCGCGCTGAGGCGAAAATGAAAGCGATCTGGGCGAAGTGGAAGGAACGGAATTTGATCTAATCTTCTCCAAGCTCCATTAGGGCGGGGACCTGTAAAATCAGGCCCCCGCCAAAGCAGTTATTATCCAGATTATGTCTTCCCGACCGAAATTGACTTAACGCATCCGGACAGTCGAGCGCGAACGCATGGCTACGGTCGAAGCCAGAAATCTCACTAAGCTCTTCGACCAAGTGCACGCGGTTGATGGGATCAACTTACTCGCCCAAGAAGGTGAATTTCTGGTCCTGTTGGGCCCCTCGGGCTGCGGTAAGACGACATTGATGCGCCTGATTGCCGGACTCGAGCGGCCGACCAAAGGTGACATCGCAATCGATGGCAAGGTGGTCACGGACTTGCCGCCGCGCGCACGCAATATAGCAATGGTGTTCCAAAGCTATGCCCTCTACCCCCACCTCACTGTAGAAAGGAACATCTCGTTCCCGCTGCGTGCAGTCGGCATGCCCAAGGGTCAGATCCGCGAAAAGGTGGAATGGGCGGCGCAAATGTTCGGCATTGAGCGCTTTCTCGACCGCAAGCCGCGACAGCTTTCTGGCGGCGAGCGCCAGCGCGTCGCGCTTGCACGCGCAGTCGTGCGCGAGCCGGTTGTGTTTCTGCTGGACGAGCCGCTTTCGAATCTCGATGCCAAGCTGCGTAATTCTGCGCGCGACGAGCTGAAACAATTCCAGCGGAGCCTCGGCACGACAACAATCTACGTCACCCACGACCAGGCCGAGGCGATGGGCCTCGGCGACCGCATTGCTGTGCTCAATCAGGGCAAAGTTATTCAAATCGGAACGCCACAGGAAATCTACGGCAGTCCGATGGACACCTTTGTTGCTACCTTCATCGGCTCGCCACCGATGAACCTAATCGAGGACGGCGGGACTTGGCTTGGCTTTCGTCCCGAGGCCTTGCTGCCCAAGGAGGTCGAGCCCGATGGCGACAACATGAATTTTCGCTTGCGCATTACTCGCATCGAATATCTTGGGGCGGATCGGCTTGTTTATGGCGTGATAGAGGGCCGTACACCGGAGGCGCATGTCATTTCCAAGATACCGACCAATATCCGCACCGAGCTCGCGGCCGGTCAAGGCTACGACTTCGTTTTGCGCAAGCAGGACATTCAGCGTTTCGACCGTCATAGCAGCCTCCGCCTGAACGGAGGCGCGACTTGATCGACACCTACACGACGGCGCCGAACCGAGCGGAGGCCGGGTTGCTCGCCCGGTTTGCCGACAACGAGCGCTGGTTGTCGCGCGTCATGCTCGCGCCCGCGATCCTTTACATCGTCCTCCTCGTTGGCTTTCCGTTCCTGCTCTCGCTCTTTTACAGCCTCTCCAGTGTGACTGTCGCCAGCCGCGAGATACACTTCGTCGGTCTGGAGAATTTCCGTCGCATCGTCGAGAGTGGAACCTTCTGGCTATCGCTCAAGAACACGATCTTGATCACTGTCATCTCGCAATTCTTCGTCATCGTGTTCGCCAACATCCTGGCCATGGCGCTGCTCGTCGATTTCCGCGTCAAGTGGTTTGTCCGGTTCCTCGTCCTGCTGCCATGGGTGGCTCCGATCTCGCTCGGCAGCATTGGCTGGCTCTGGATTTTTGATTCGATCTACTCGATCATCAACTGGACTGTGCGCGTGATCGGCCTATTCGGTCCGAATTTCTGGCCGATCTGGCTCGGTCAGCCAGACCTGGCCATAGCCTCGATCATCATTGTCAACGTGTGGCGCATCGTGCCGCTCGCGACTGTCATCGTCCTCGCCGGCCTGACTTCGATCCCGAAGGACATCCACGATGCCGCCGCCGTAGACGGCGCGGGGTTCTGGCGCCGCCATTTCCAGATCACGGCCCCGCTTATCATGCCGATCACGCTGGTGGCGCTGTTGTTCGGTATCATCTTCACGTTCACCGACCTGATCGTGGTCTTCGTGCTCACCCGTGGCGGCCCCTACGATCAGACTCAGGTCATTGCGAGCTGGGCCTATTTCACGGGCATTCAAGGCGGCGACCTCGCCGGCGGCGCTGCCATCTCGCTGTTCCTTTTCCCTGTGCTGGTGGCGGTGGCGGTGCTGTTCCTGTGGTTCGCACGGCGCGCGGAGGTGACCTGACATGAATCCGGTACTCGCACGCGCACGCATGGTGGGGACCAGGGCCGGTCATGCCGCCATTCTCGTGTTTTTCGTCACGTTTTTGGCATTCCCCTTCTATTGGATGTTACTCACCACGTTCAAAACCACCCAGGATCTCCACAGCACCACCAACAATCCCTATCTCTTCAACGATCCGCCGACGCTTCATCATCTGCGGGTGCTATTCAATGACACCCAATTCCTGCAATGGCTGCTCAATACCGGTTTCGTGGGTGCGGCTGTTGTGATCATTACCTTGGTGCTCGCAGTGCCCGCGGGCTATGCGCTCGCGCGCATGACCGGGGCCTGGGCACAGACGCTCGGTATCGGCATCTTCCTCACCTATCTCGTGCCGCCGACGATCCTGTTTATCCCGTTCGCGCGCATCATCGCCGTGCTCGGCCTCCAGGATTCTCTGTGGTCTTTGGTACTGGTTTATCCGAGCTTTACCGTGCCGTTCTGCACGTGGCTCTTGATGGGCTTCTTTAAAGCGATTCCGCGCGACCTCGAGGACGCGGCCTTGATTGACGGGCTCTCCCGTTTCGGCGCATTCGTCAAGGTGGTGATGCCGATTTCGCTCGCCGGCATGCTGACCGCCGTAATCTTCGCCTTCACGCTGGTTACACAAGAGTTTGTTTACGGCGTGACCTTCATCACGTCCTCATCAAGCTACACAGTCAGCGTTGGCGTGCCCACGTTCTTGGTGCGCGGCGACGTTTATTTCTGGGGCTCGATGATGGGTGCCTGCCTGATCGCGAGCGTGCCCATTGCAATCATCTACAATTTCTTTGTCGACCGCTTTGTGGTGGGGTTTACCGTTGGCGCGGTGAAATAACGTCGGCCGTTGTCGGGCGAGTCCTCAAGGGTGCTAACATAGCCGACCTGCCTGTTGTACGCCCAACCAAATTCGAACTTGCGCTTAATCTTAAGACTGCAAAAGCGCACGGCCTTACCGTCTCGCCCACATTGCTGGCTATTACTGATGAGATTATAGACTAATTAGTCGCTCTGTATTTTCTATTCGCGATCTCTATTTTTTTTGGCAATGTCCGCTTTTGATATAGCTGACATTCAGTTCGCGCCGACAAATGTCCGCTTTCGGGCGAGAGCGGACATGCGTGCCGCGCTATAATCATTGCACCAGTTTACGGAATGGTTGGCTACTTTCGGGTGGAAGGGGAGCGTCGGCCGGCGCGTCCCTTGCGACGATCTGGCTCGTGAGAGACGGGCATCGTGTTTTCTCGCTGCCTGGCCGCGAGCTCACCGAGCATTATGAAAAGCGCGAACAGAAAGAACAGCGGAAGACCGCCACCGATGACCCCGACAGCAATCTTGATTGAAAGTGGATCTGTAATGCGGATGGCGTGACAAAAAATATCGATCAGCTTTTCCATGTGTCGTCCCCCGCGAGGCTGGCGTTGAAGGTGAGACCAGTTTAACCGACGTGCACCGCACCAAAAAGCGGTCGCCGTGCCGCGGTTCAGTAGCTGACTGACAAGCAGGCTGGCCATCGATGTTCATGCCTGCCTTTGATTAGTAATCAGACATCATCGCGCGGACACGCGGAAATGTCCGCTAATGAACGATTTGGGGGGCTCACTAGCTCGCTAAGGGTGATAAGCCGGCAGTCGGGCACGGACCAAATTGTTGAGCTAGGCTCCGTGATGAAATTCACTAGCAGCTCGTTCCAAAGAAGCGCGAACGGCAATAAGTAGTGCTAGTATAGTGCTACAATACGGGCACTCGCTGCCAATACCCGTGAGTCATTGGAAGGGATAATGTCCCAGAAGGTTGAGGAGAACCCTCTTAGTTGAAACGATGCCTTCCAAACTTGCTCTGGTTTTTTCTAATCAACGGCTTCGCAACATATCCTGGAGTATTTGCTCGATCGAACGCGGAGAGATTCCAAGCTCACCCATTCCAGGTAAGTTCGGCGATGAAGTGCAATCGGCCTGCATCAGATCCACTTGATTCCGCGTGATTAGCGGACTTGGAAAAGATTCAGCGATCCAAGCCAATGCGTGCCAAGCGGCGAATGGGACTGGAATTAATATTGGCTTAATGCCCGCTGCACTCGCGACCGTCCTAAGAAATTCCTCGTAAGGGTAGACGCGGGGGCCAGCACACTCGAAAGTAATCGGGGTAGTTTGCGTCCGTTGCATCATCTTTGCGATCGTCTCCCCAACGTCTTCCACGTAGACAGGCTGCAGTCGCATTTGGCCGTTGCCGAACATTGGATAGATTGGGAGCCGGTCGAGGAGTTTGAGAATGGTGGTGAGAAACGCATCATCTGGCCCAAACATGACCGACGGGCGGATCAGAATGGCATCGCCAAAGGCCTGTCGAACCGCCAATTCGCCTTCGCCGCGCTTTCGGATATACAGCGATTGCGAGTAGGGATCGGCACCGATACCGGAAACGTGGACGAGCCTTTTAACTCCGGCTCGCTGCGCCTGAGCCGCGACCCGTTGGGCAGACTCGACGTGGACGGAATGGAACGTCTCCCGTCCCTGCTCGACGTAAAGGCTGACTGCATTCACCACGCCGTATGCATCAGCGAGCGCTTCTGTAACTGACCGTTCATCGTGAACGTCGGCTTTGATCAATCGAAGTTGCGGGTCATCGGTATGAAGAAACGCGTGACCGCGATCTGGGTGCCTTGATGCGACCCGAATACAAAAGGAGTGCAGACGAAGATGCCGAACGATACGGCGGCCGAGAAAGCCAGTTCCTCCGAAAACCGTGATAACACGATTGATCGGGGTCGCCATGCTTGAGTGCCCCGACCTCACTGACCGTCTGGAGGGCCATCCAGGCGATCGAACATCCTATCGATTTTGCTTGCTATAATAAAATCGTTCTCGTGCAGTCCCTTGATTTTTTTGGTGCGCAGCGAAATGCTCACGTAGCCCCAGCCGAAGCTGATATCGGGGTGATGACCTTCGGTTTCAGCCAAATCACCCACGCTTCGAACAAATCGCAGCGCTTCCTGAAAATTGCGGAAGCGAAAGGTGCGTTCGATGCGGTGGCCATCATCGCGCAATTCCCAATTCGGAGTCTGCGATCGAAAACACTCTGCTTCCTCATGCGTGAGCGGTGCGACGCCGCCGCGGCAAGGGGTGCATTTCTTTTCGGCAAGGGTTTCGGTCATTTCCGGTCCAGTGTCCCTGTAAGGGGGACCATTGGCTTAAAGCGCTCGTTTCGGAGTCCGAATCCCTCTCCGAATGACCGTCGTGCGCACAGTGCGAAACGCCCGCAATCTCGAGTCGCCCGCCGTTGTCGCTGAAACTGTCTAGTGCCGTGCATCAGAGCCGATTGCACCTGTTCCGGCGTCTCGACGAAACTCTGCGTCATAATTCATGATTTCGCGCATTAGCTGTTCAATCAATTGCTGCCGGATCGTACCATCCTGGCCGCAGGTCAGTTCTGCCACCGTCTTTGCAATTGCTGTAACCACTTCATCGGTATCGACGGTGTCTCGATCGCCGGTTGTCGCGGGATACTCAGCAAAAAATTCGTCGATTAGTTCGACCATCATGCAATGAAGGCACGGTCGTTCCTGGTCATCTCGCCCTTCTGACATGAAGGTCACTCCTTTGCAGCAGATGTAGGTACCTGCATGGATATTGCCAAGGCCGCGACCAACGCCTCAGCTCCGGGCGCGGCGAAATTCCGTAGCCTAAAGGGTTCGGCGGAAATACAACATCATCGGCTAGAACGTCCGCCGAGTAGCGCAATTGCATGCCCTGTTTGTGGCGCTCCCCGAGTGTTTCACTGGTGATGGGTCGACACGCTCTTGACGTACTCGGACAGCAGATCATTCGGCGCTAACCCGCTGACGTCGCCAAGACTGAGGATGCCAATCATTCGCTTGCTCTTGTTAATTACTGGCAATCTGCGGACCTTCAGTTCCTCCATGTGTCGAACCGCCTTGGAGAGGTCATCATCATCCCGGCAGCAATGGATGCCAGGAGTCATAACATCGCGTGCGGTCATGTGGCCAAGATCGAAGCTATCCTCCGCCAACCCTTTACATACGATGTCGCGGTCGGTCACCATCCCAATTAGCTGATCGTTCTCTCCGATTGGAATGGCGCCTACATCATGTTTGCGCATTAATTTGGCCAGTTCGATGATGGGGATGTCGGGGCCAACCCACTCAACGCCCTTGTGCATCGCTTCTTTGACTTTCATGTCAGACCTCCGTTGCTGGAACTAAAGGCACAGCCGGGAAGTCGTCCTGCGATCCAAATGCGAGAGATCGGCTTGGGTCCGGGATTTCCCGGATATGTCACGACCCAATTTGAATGTTAGTGCCTTTTTAAGTTGCTCGGAAGCGCATATTTCTGGAGTGACCCGCCATATAAAGACGGCCTTCAAGTTACAGCTTACACTGTTTGTTACATAATGTTCTCAATGCTGGGCGCGTAGCGCTATGCCGGCGGAACCATTGTGGTTGCGACGGGCGTCGGTTCGTCGCGATCGTAGACAAGGTCAAAGTTGGGGGCATCTTTCGCCGACGCGTGAAATCCGTGAGCGTCCGGATTGCAGTCCTCGACACCCGCTAGCGACATATGGCGCGCAGCCTCCGAAAGGCGCCGTGCGGGCCACAGCCTACACCCAATTGTCTGCTATTGGCCCTTAGCGGACATTTCGATCGCGCCGATCAATGACCGGTTTGGGGGATGAGCGGACATCAGTCGGACTTGCGATTAGGTCCATTACTGACCCAAAAGCAGACATTGGCACGACCAGTTTTCGAGGGCAATTTGGGTGCCACTCGGTCGCCGTCGTTCATTTGTGTTGACCTAAATCAATTTTTCCCATCCGGAATGACGTGATAATTTAACATGCGGTGCGGCCGCCAAACGGTGGGGCACATGCGCTTCAATCAGCTAGGCCGGCGCGAGTTCATCATCCTTCTCGGTGGGGCGGCGGTCGCTTGGCCACTGGGTGCGCCTGCGCAGCAAGCCGTTAAACTCTACCGAATTGGCATCCTGTCCCCGGAACTCCCACCCCCTGGATTTCTTGAGGCTATTCGGCAAGGGCTCCGCGAGCTTGGCTACGTTGAGGGGCAAGACGTCGCATTTGAGGTCCGGAGTGCAGAAGGATACGGCCAACGGCTCGCGGCGCTCGCTAATCATCTGGTGGAGCTCAAAGTTGATGTGATCGTTGCCATAAATACACCGTCAGTGCAGGCCGCCAAGAAGGCTACTCCGACGATCCCAATTGTCATGATGCGCGTCGCTGACCCTGTAAAAAGTGGTCTTGTGACCAGTCTCTCTAGGCCGGGTGGCAACATTACCGGCTTGAGCTTCAGAGTTGACGAGCTAAGTGGAGAGCGGCTCGCGCTGCTCAAAGAGTCTTTCCCCAGCGTTTCTAAAGTGGCCGTCCTCTGGTACGAACCTAACCCCGGCGCAGATATTGCAATGGGCGCAATAAAAGCTGCGAGCCGAGAGCTTGGCCTTGAGCTCCTGCTTCTCCCAGTGCATGGTCCAGCCGACCTCCTTGGGGCTTTCCAGGCTGCAACTCGCGGTCGGGCTGAAGCGCTCATTGTCATTGATGATGCGGTCGTTACCCAACACAGGGTTGAGATCCTAAATTTGGCGGCCACACATTCTTTGGCTGTTGTCTCGCAGTACAAGGCATTTGCCGAGGCCGGGGCACTTTTAGCCTACGGGCCGAGCACCTCGGCCATGTATCGCCGCGCGGCCTACTATGTGGATCGCATCTTGAAGGGCGCTAACGCGGGCGATCTGCCTGTGGAACAGCCAACCAAGTTCGATCTGGTCATCAACTTGCGAACCGCAAAGACGCTAGGTGCGACAATCCCTCCGTCGCTCCTTGCACGCGCCGATGAGGTCATCAACTAAGCCTTACGATGTCCATTTTTGGGTCCAAAGCGGACATAGCTCAGGGCAAAGCCCCTTATTGCTGCTTCCCGACCTGCCTGTTGCAACCATAAAGGGCGTCGTAAAGACCCCGGTGATAGTCGCGTGCGCTGGCGCCGCGCGCCGCTTGACATTCGACTACGTTGCCATACTGCCTCGTCATTTGGAACACGTTCCTTTGATCGCGAGGTGCATCCCCGACTTGCGGATCGTGATCGATCACCTCGGCAAACCGCCAATTGTCACTAAAAAATTCGAGCCTTGGAGCTCGCTGCTCGCCTGTGCCGCCCGGATGCCGAATGTGTTTGCCAAGGTAACAGGCCTCGATATTGACGACGCCAGTAATTGGACAGCGGCGGACATCGCACCGTATGTAGATCGCGCGCTGGATCTGTTTGGACCCGAGCGACTAATGTTTGGCAGCGATTGGCCGGTGGCGAACCTGCGCGGCGGATACAATAAGGTATGGCGCGAGACAAACCTCGCGCTTGCTCGGCTCTCAAGCGACGAACGTGATCGAATCCTGGGAGGCACTGCGATCGAGTTTTATCGGCTGCCGATCATTGCTCCGTCGCCATGATTTTGATCGGCCCTTTACGGACATCGCGGGCCGCGCAAGTGATGTCTGCTTTTGAGAAAAGCGGACATCGCCCGGCACGTCGATATGCCCGCTTTTAATCCACATTGGCCGCTACCGTGGGTGTTCCGTGAATAGAAGGACCGGAGTGAGTCCCTAGTGTTGGCCCATAGTCCAACTCGCCCATGATGCTTCGACTGGAGGACCAATTCTGGGATGGATTGCACACAATTGCAGGCAGCGAAAACATCACGATATCTATGCTGGTGGAGAAAATCGATACGAACCGCAATAGTTACAATCTCTCATCTGCCATCCGCATATTTGTGTTAGATCATTTCCGAGCGCGCACCAGTCGGCAGATATTCCCGAACCGAAGGCCCAATCCGCACGCTCCGACAGCAAGCAAAACTAAGCCTCTACTGGAAAGCTCGGCGACCGAATAATGCCGAGCAGAACTTGGATTCGGGTCTGACGTCACAATGTATGCGTCACTTTGCTCAGGTAGGGCGGATTGTCCGGATCGAAGCCTCGCCGGCGCGCCACCGCTTCGATGGCGCGATAGGCCGGGATGAGCATGAGGACTGGATCACAAACCGGGTGACCGTCGCCGATCCAGGGTAGCGTCCCTCCCGGGCCTCCAGCGGTAAACACCCTCTCACCCGCGTCGTCCAGGTCACGGACGAGGTCGTCGACAGCTGCTGCTGCTTCGTCGTTCTGCCGCAGCACCAGCACGGGCGTTGCGGGCGTGATCGATGCGCGCGGCCCGTGCCGCAGTTCAGCCGCGCTGTAACCAAGAGCCGGGACCCGCAAGATTTCGGCCACCTTGAGCGCGATCTCGCGGACGCAACCAAGGCCGTATCCTCGTCCCACAACAAAGGCCGCCGCGGCGTCCGCCGCACTGTCGGCCCAGGTCGACCAGTCGCAAGCGAGCGCGCCAAACAATCGGAGTGGCAGATGTTGAAGGCCGTCGTTCAGGTCGTCGTCGCGCGCCAGCGCTGCCACCAGTTGTGCCCCGGCGATCATCGACAGCGCAACGGTCTTGGTCGCCGCGACGGCGTGTTCGGTTCCCGCTCCGATCGGCAGGACCAGTTCGGAAGCGGTGGCCGCGGGAGAGTTTTCGTCATTTACGATGGCAAGCGTCAGCGCGCCGAGCTTGCGCGCCACCTGCGTGGCGCTGACGAGATCGGGGCTACGCCCGGATTGCGACACCAAGACGAACAGGGCATTGCGCAATTCCGGAGGCCGCTGGTAGGCAGTCACGACGGAAGGTGCGGCGGCGGATGCGAGCAGGCCAAGCCGCACTTCGAAAAGGTAGCGCAGATAAACGCCGACATGACCCGAGCTGCCGCGCCCGCAGAAGACGATGACGCGCGGTTTGGCCTGCTCGATTTGTTTAACGATCGTCGTGAACACATCCGTACGCGCCAGAAGACGCTCGGCCGCCGCCGGGATTTCTGCGGTCTCGCGACCCATCGCGCTTTCGGTATGCGGTTCAGCCATCATCGCCAGTGGACGCGTTGATGGCGGAGCGCAGATTGCCCCCATGGCGCTGCAGCAGCTGCGCAGCTTCGCTATGGCCCAGTCCGAGGCCGAGCAGGACAGCCGTCTTTACGTCGCCGTCCGCCTGTTCGAGATAGCGTGCCGCATCGCCTTCCGGACAGCGGATGATTTCGCTGACCATAGCTTCTGCGCGCCGGCGTAACTTCGCGTTCCGCGCCCGCATGTCCACCATCAACCCACGATAGACGCGGCCCATCTTCACCATTACGGCAGTCGACAACAAGTTCAGCACGATCTTCTGGGCGGTACCTGCTTTCATCCGCGTGGAACCGGCGATCACCTCGCTTCCCGTGTCAGCCAAAATACGGTGACGCGCGACCTCGAACAGCGGAGCGCCAGGGTTGTTGGCGACGGCGATCGTCACTGCACCTGCGGCACTGGACGCCCGTAGTGCGCCGATCGTAAAGGGAGTCGTGCCACTCGCTGCGACGCCGATGACGACATCGTTTGCGCCGATCTTAGCGTCCGCCATGGCCTTCACGCCGGCGGTCTCGTTGTCCTCAGCCTGCTCGGCGCTCCGGACGAGCGCGTCAAGTCCTCCCGCCATGGCAAACACAAGACGATCGGTGGGCCAGTTATAGGTTGGCGTTAGCTCGGCACCGTCCTGCACTGCGATGCGCCCAGACGTGCCAGCTCCGGCGTAAACGACGCGTCCGCCTCGCTGCAGCGCCGGCACCGCGTCCTCGACGGCTGCAGTGATCGCGCCAAGGGCACCGCGAACCGCGGCGGCCGCCGCAAGCTGCCCCTCATATATGGCCGCGATAATCTCGGCCGCGGACCAGGAATCGAGCTCGAGGTAGCGTGGGCTGATTTGCTCGGTGCGCATAACTCTGTCTCGTATCTAATAAACGCGGCCGCATTCACTCCATACTGATATGTCGGCCCGCGGACACTATCCCTTCATGACGGTCTGCCGGGCGAGATGCAAGGCGCCATCCACGGCATCGCCCTCGACCGGAACCAGTCGGCGCTGAACATCCGGTGCCAGCCACGGCTCCATCGAAGATGCGAGCCCGCCGAGCAGGGCGACGCGGGAGGCGCCAAACTCGGACAACCGGCGCACCAGTTCGTCGATCTGCTCCGCGGCATCCCGAACGATCCGCCGCGCGACCGCATCTCCGGCGTCAGCATGCCGCATCACCAAGGGCGCGAACGTCGCATAGTCCGTGGCCGTCGCGTGATCCATCCAGGCAATGGCCTCGAACGGATCGTTGTGGAAGCGCGTCATCACCTCGCGTGTGAGGCTGGTGCCGACGGCGCGCTCATCATAAGCCCGCAACGCCATGCGGATCGAATGCAGCCCAAGATCGGCCCCGCTGCCCTCGTCGGATATGGGAAAACCATAGCCGCCGATCCTGACCTCGCGTCCTCCAACAACGGCAAAGCCGACGCTACCCGTTCCGACGATGACGATGCCGCCATCTCGGGCGCCATGCGCCCCGATACAGGCGATCGTCGCGTCATGAGCGTAAACGACAGAGCGGAAGGGATGCGGCCGCAGCACGAGTTGCTCGAGCACACCTTTGCGGCCGACCCCAGCAAGTCCGACGGCAGCGTGCACGGAGCTCAGCACATTGGAGTCAAGTCCGGCTTCCTCGAGCGCGACGCGGCAAGCCTTTTCCACTTCGGCAAGCGCGCGGTCTACGCCTATGCGCAGCGCCGCTGGGCCGGCAATGCCGGTTCCAAGCAAGCATCCTTTCGCGTCCTCGATGCGCGCACGGCAGCCCGTTCCGCCACCGTCAACTCCGACGAACAGCGGACCAGGTTGTAAAGCCTCCGTCATTCTGCGACCCGCTGGATATCGGCACCACACTGCACCAGCTTGCGGTCAAGCGACTCATACCCGCGATCGAGATGGTAGATGCGGTGGACGGTCGTTTCACCTTCTGCGACCAGGGCGGCGAGGACCAGGCTCACTGATGCGCGCAAGTCGGTGGCCATCATTTCCGCGCCACGCAGCTGCTCAACGCCACGCACCAGCGCGGTCGAGCCTTGCAGCGAGATGTTGGCGCCGAGCCGCCCGAGCTCGGGGACGTGCATGAATCGGCTCTCGTACACCGTCTCGCGGATGACCGATGCGCCTGCTGCGATGGTCATCAAGGCCATGAACTGTGCCTGCAGGTCCGTGGGAAATCCGGGATAAGGTTCCGTCGTTATGTCGATGGCTTGCAAGGGGCCGGAGCGGACAACCATCAGACCCCGATCGGTCGGCCAGATCTGAGCTCCGGCACTTTCCAGGACTGCAGCGACCGACCCGAGGTGCTCAAGATGGGCGCCTAAGATCTCGAGATGGCCGCCGGTAATCGCGGCGGCGATGGCGTACGTCCCAGCCTCGATGCGGTCGGTGATCAGATCGTGGCGGGCTGGATGGAGGGCATCCACCCCCTGCACCAGAATGCGATGTGTCCCGGCACCCTCGACGCGCGCTCCCATCGCGGCGAGGCAGAGTGCGAGGTCGCCGACATCGGGATCGCGCGACGCGTTCAGGATCTCGGTTTCGCCCCGTGCGAGGATCGCCGCCATCAGGGCTGTCTCGGTTGCCCCCACGGAGGGCGAGGACAGCACAATGCGGCCGCCGCGCAGCCCGTCGCCTTTAGTGCGCGCGTGAATGTAACCGGACTCTATGTCGACGTCGGCCCCGAGCGCGTCCAGAGCCTTGAGATGCAGGTCGATCGGTCGCGCGCCGATCGCGCAGCCTCCCGGAAGGGACACGCGCGCAGAACCGAAACGGGCCACCAGCGGCGCCAGCACGAGAATGCTGGCGCGCATGCGGCGGACCATGTCGTAGGGAGCCTGCGCGTTGCGGGCTTTGCCGGCGTCCAGCACCAGCGTCCGCGCAGCGCTGCGGGTGGCAACCACGCCAAACTCGCGCATCAAGGCAAGCATGGTGTCGACGTCGGTCACTTCGGGAACGTTTCCCAACTCCAGCCGTTCGGAGCTGAGGAGCGCAGCCGCAATCTGCGGCAGAGCCGCGTTCTTCGCCCCGCGGATCTGGACCGAGCCTTCAATGCGCCTGCCCCCGCGAATGACCAACCGGTCCATGCTGTTTCTCTTCCCCTCCCTGCGGTGCGATCAGCAAAGCGGGACGGGCTTTGCTCTGACCGCGCCAGATCGGCCGAATCATCCTGTTCGGCAAAGGTATTGGCGTCGGGTGATGCTCTTGGGTATTCGGCGTCCTTTAACTTAGATTGGATTTGTTGCGCTACCAATCCAGCCCGCCATGGACATAGATGAGCCCAGGTCGAAACAATCCTTCAGTCGCCGTCGGGCACGCCGTTTTGGCGGACCGTGTTTTTGACGGTCACGGCTGGCGTACCGAAGCCGCGGTGCTGTTCCGGGACGGACGCATCATTGGGCTTGGGTCCTGGGGCGAGGTCCCCCCTGATTGGCCGCAGACGCGTCTCCCAGTCGGAGCCTTTCTGGCCCCCGGCTTCATAGATCTGCAGGTGAATGGTGGCGGTGGCGTTCTCCTCAACGATCAACCGACGACCGACGCCATGCGCGCCATTGCCCGGGCGCACCGTCGCTATGGCACCACGGCCTGCCTTCCAACCTTGATCACCGATACTCGCGAGCGTGTGCGGACCGCCATTGCGGCGGCTCGCGCGATCGCCGGCCGGGACGGAGTCCTCGGTCTGCACTTGGAAGGCCCTTTCATCAGTCCGTTGCGTCCGGGTGTGCACCGCTCCGATCGGATCGCGAAACCTGGTGAGGGCGATCTCGAGGAATTGTGCGAACTAGCCGAGGCCGGCACGTCATTGGTCACGCTTGCGCCCGAATGCGTTCCGGTGGGTTTTGTCCGGACGCTAGCCTCCTCGGGTGTGCGGATTTCGATCGGGCACAGTGAGGCGCCCGCTGCCGTTGTAATGCGGGCCGTCGCGGATGGCGCAACCGGCGTGACCCACCTGTTCAATGCCATGCCGCCGTTGAGTGCGCGTGCCCCGGGGATCGTCGGTGCGGCGCTGGCGGAACACCGACTGACGGCTGGTCTCATCGTGGATGGGATCCATGTCGATCCCGTTTCGGTCCGGGCTGCGTTTGCGGCGAAGGGCTCCGACCGAGTTGTCCTGGTCACCGATGCCATGCCGACGGTCGGAACATCGCTGGACCGCTTCGAACTGATGGGTCGAACTATCAAACTGGCTGACGGACGGCTAACCACCGAAGGGGGCACACTGGCTGGCGCGCACCTGGATATGGCTTCGGCGGTGCGCAATGCGGTCAGGCTGGCACAACTCTCCCTGGAGGACGCGCTTCGCGCTGCTTCGCTAACCGCCGCGCGATTTCTCGGTTTAGACAACGAGCGCGGAGTGCTGGTTGCCGGTGCTCGCGCCGATCTCGTTGCTCTCACTCGGGAGCTGACGGTCGTCGCAACTTGGCTCGACGGCATGACCGATGACTTAAAAAGCGACGTGTCCTAAGGCCTGCCGTAGCGCAGGTGTTGTTGACGTTCACTCGACCAAGCCTGCTCATCCGGTAACGCCAGTGCATCCAGATCTTGTGGCACCGCAGACGCATCATCGACCCATTCTCGCAACGACGGGCCGCCGTTGATGACATCGATGGGGAGCTTGCCGTGCTCGTACTCGTAGTCGAAATCCCGCCACAGCGGGTAATGCGGGTACAAACTGCGGATTGCCTTGAAGGCGAGCGCCTGGATGCGCCAGGGCTTGAACGCCTGGTGATTGTAGCCGGGACCTTCCGTATGTATCTGCACGCCGTGGCAAAGCTGGCCTGCATGTTTGTGAAACGTAGGTTCGAACCAGCACTCGCGCAAACGGCAACCATCAAGCCACCGCGGAGCAATGACCTCCATTTCCTTCATGACTGCTCGCGCATCAAGATCGGGAGCGCCGAACAGTTCGAGCGGCCGAGTTGTGCCGCGTCCTTCCGAGAGCGTCGTGCCCTCGACCATCACGGTCCCCGCATAAGCGCGCGCCGTCCACAAGTTTGATGCGTTGGGACTAGGATTGATCCACGTGCGCGCGCCCAACGGCCAGCCGAACCCCGGGGCGGCATCGGGCTGCCAATCTTGCATCTCGATGATCCGATACTCGACATCGAGCTTGAGCGTCTTGACGAACCACAGACCCAACTCGCCGAGCGTGAGCCCATGACGCATTGGCAATGATCCTGCGCCGACAAAGCTTTCCCAGCCGGAGCGCAATGTCATTCCTTCGACAGGCCGACCCACGGGATTGGGCCGATCGAGTACCCAGACAGTCTTGTGATGTTGCGATGCCGCTTCGAGGACGTAACGCAGGGTCGTGATAAACGTATAAATTCGACAACCCAGATCTTGCAGATCGACGAAGATCACGTCGAATGCATCCATCATCGCATCTGTCGGCTTGCGCACGTCTCCATAGAGGCTGAAGACCGGGATGCCATGCACCGGATCGTCAAAGTCCGGCGACTCAATCATGTTGTCTTGCTTGTCGCCGCGCAGGCCGTGCTGCGGACCGAATGCAGCGCTGATCTTCATGTCGCCGCATGCGGCCAACGCATCCAGTGCGTGCGTCAGGTCTTCCGTGACGGAAGCGGGGTGCGCGAGCAACGCCACGCGCTTGCCCGTGAGTGGCGCACGCAAAGTGGGTTCGGCGATGAGTCGATCAATGCCAAACTTCATGTTTATTCAGCCGGAGAAAACTCATACGTAAAACAGTCCACGTGATGGAAGTCCGGCTTTCCCGGTGGATGCGCCAACGCCCAATACGACTTGCGGCCGCTCGTGTATTCGATCACCGCAGACAAACCGAGGCGCCACAAGGCGCTACGTGGCAAGCTAGACAAGCGATCCAACTCCAGCGAGGCCTGCAATGTGTAGCAGTCGGGGCTGGATCGCACTTCGATCGGAGGCGCGTTGATCTCGGTCGCTATGCACATCCCGCTTCGGTAGCTGCTGAACCGATATGCCGCCCATTGTGTCGAAGGCGCAAAGTTGAATTCGTAGTACTCAGCACCCCTTGAGGCACGGACAAACGCCTCGAAGCAGGTGTGTCGCCAAAGCTCGTCGTTGCGCGCGGCCGCCATAACAGGCGGCATGCGAACGTCGCTTATCTTGCCGGTCAAGATATAGGACAAAACCAAATTATCGGCGCGCGGATGCGTTATTTCCACTTCAATATGTGTCGTTGCGAAGCAACGCGAGTCCGGATGAAGTCTCAACAACTGGCGCATACCGACATTCTATACGCTCGCCATTTTTCGAAGCGGGTTCACTCGCTCCAAATCCTGCAACTGCCATGACGGCTACAACACCGATGGCTTAGGTGGAGCTTAGCCCTAAAACATCCCTTTTGCCCTTTGCCGAGGTCCAGATGTGGTGGTGCTCCAAAAAAATCAGTAATCAACCGGGCGCGGATGGCGCAGATAAGGCAATCTTGACGGAAGTTACACCCCAAAGGAAAATAAATGGCATTACGATTTGGCATTGACATGCGGTTGGGGGGCCCTTGAACGCGCGCATCCTTTTCATTGGCGCATTTGCGCTTTTCAGCGCCTTTACGTTCGCGGCCTCGTGTTGTGCCGCCCGAGAAACTGTCCGCTTCAAGGGTTATTCGTCTGGAACCATCGTGATCAAAACAAATGAGCGCCGTCTTTATTATGTGACTGGTGACGGCGAGGCTATCCGCTATCCGGTCGGTGTGGGCAAAGCGGGTATGGCCTGGGCGGGAACAACTTCCATCGATGGCAAATACATCAAGCCGGCTTGGCAGGCACCCGCCTCAATCAGGAAGGATTATTCCCGGCTGCCTGCGGTTATCCCAGGCGGCAGCCCTTCGAACCCAATGGGTGCGGCGGCCTTAACACTGAGTGGCGGCGGCGAATATGCCATCCACGGCACCAATAATCCGGGATCGGTCGGCAGGTTCGTCTCGCACGGATGTTTTCGCATGTATAACCAAGATATTATGGATCTGTATGCACGTGTGAGTCTGGGTACTACCGTTGTCGTCTTACGGTGAGCCGCAGCCCGCCGAATAACCGCCCCGGACTCTGTGTTCCCTGCCCCCTGGACATGTGAGGAAGCATGGATTCGCGAGTATTTACCTCCATAAGGCTTGGTGCCGTTATGGCCACTTTTTGTCTGATGGCGACACCGGCGCCAGCGTATTGGCAATTTTTGGAGAGACCACCGGGGGCAGAGGTGAAGCCATCGCCCAGATACACCACCAAGAAAGAATGTGAGGACGCCCTGAAGAGGGCCGAGGCGGCGCTCAAAAAGGCATATCCTGACCGTTTTCCACTGGTTGGGAGCTGCGAAGAATTCCGCTGAGACAGGGTCCGATCCGATTTTCGCTGTATTTGCGGAGATCAGGCGGATTATTGGGGAGTGTGACTTTTCCGCACTAGCCGCAAATCAAGGAGGGCGATAGTGGTTTAGAGTTATTCGCGCAAAAAACTGGGGAGCGTTATGAAAAAGTTCCTAGTCATTCTATGTTCCGCTGTTCTCGCTTTCGGCTTCGCCGGTTGCGTGGGAAAAGGTCCGATCGGTAAGGGGAAGGCCCCGCCCCCGGTCGTTACTCGAGGCTAAGCTTTAGACGCGGACTGTTGCTCGGGGTCGGCATCTGTGCCGACCTTTGTGGGCTGTGAGCCGCATTCTTTGGGGCGCGCCTGAAGCTGCAACAGTTGCGGGTGGAAAGGCTGATATGCGTACTTCTTATCAGTTGCGCAGGAGCATCCAGGTCTTAGTCACTGCAAGTCTGGCTGCAATCCCGCTTGGGTTGGTGGCCTTTTCCGCTACGGCACAAGACGCTGCCGCGCCCCCGAGCGCGCCTCAAACAAGCGCGCCTAGGCCCAGCCAAGGCTACAAGCCGTATTTCGTTGAGTTCCGTGCGCGGGCTGCCGCGAGCTATGGCCACATGTATGTCCTCTATGGGCAGCTGAACGGTCGAGGCGAAATCATAAAGAGCGATATTGCGGGGTTGCACCCTGCAGGCGACGCCAACAACTGCGACAATTGCAGTCTCATTCCCTGGACGCTGGGGCACGTTTTGTTTGTGCCATCCGAAACCGGGGCGAGCGACGGCGATCTCGAAGAGAAGTACGTAACGGCGCGTTATCGCGTCATGCTGGACGCCGCTTCCTTCAACAAGGTCTCCGCCCACATCAAGCAGAAAAAGGCCGAGAAACAGGCGTGGAATGCGCTTATCAATAACTGCGTGACATTCATAAATGAAATCGCCGGCTTCATG
>DATFXJ010000170.1:0-4740 GCA_035315965.1 Pseudolabrys sp. | reverse complement strand
AGCGGATTGTAGAGCCTCACCTCAGCTGGAATGGAATGTGCAGCCGATACCCAGTGAATCGTGGCCTTCACCTTGCGCCCATCCGGCGCGCTGCCGCCACGGGTCGCCTGATCATAGGTACAACGTAATTCGGTGACCGTTCCTTCGGAATTTTTCACGACCTCGCGGCAAGTGACGAAATAAGCGTAGCGGAGACGTACCTCGGCGCCTGGCGAAAGCCGAAAGAATTTTTTCGGCGGAATCTCCATAAAGTCATCCTGCTCGATATAAAGTTCGCGCGCGAACTTGAGCTTTCGCACGCCGGCCGCGGGATCGTCAGGATGATTGGCCGCTTCCAGTTCTTCGACCTGCCCTACCGGGTAGTTTTCGATCACAAGCTTAAGGGGGCGCAGCACCGCCATACGGCGCAACGCGTTCCTGTTGAGGGCCTCGCGCACCGAAAAATCTAACATGCCCATGTCCACCACACTATTGGCCTTGGCGACACCGATCCGCTTGACGAAATCGCGGATCGACTCCGGCGGCACGCCGCGCCGACGCAAGCCCGCGAGCGTTGGCATGCGGGGATCGTCCCAACCGCTAACATGCGCACCGCGCACTAACTCAGTAAGCACGCGCTTGGAAAGCACTGTGTAGGTCAGGTTGAGGCGCGCGAACTCATATTGATGCGGCTGGGACGGGACTTTCAGATTGGCGATAAACCAGTCGTAAAGCGGCCGGTGATCCTCGAATTCAAGCGTGCAAATCGAATGGGTAATGTGTTCGATCGCATCCGATTGGCCATGAGCAAAATCGTAGCTTGGATAAATCTTCCATTTGGTACCGGTGCGCGGATGGTCGGCGTGCAGAATTCGGTAGAGCACAGGGTCGCGCAGATTAATGTTGCCTGAAGCCATATCGATTTTTGCCCTGAGCACACGCGCGCCATTTGGGAATTCGCCGGCACGCATGCGACGGAATAGGCCAAGGTTTTCATCGACAGTCCGGTCACGGAACGGACTATTTTTGCCGGGCTCAGTCAGCGTGCCACGGTTGACGCGCATTTCGTGGGGCGTCTGATCGTCGACATAGGCTTTGCCCGCACGGATTAAGTCCTCGGCCCATGAGTAAAGCTGCTCGAAATAATCGGATGCGTGATAGAGGTGCTTTCCCCAATCAAAACCGAGCCATCGCACGTCGCGTTTAATGGCGTCGATATATTCTTGCTCTTCCTTGGTCGGGTTGGTGTCATCGAAACGCAGGTGACAGCGGCCGCTGAATTCCTCAGCGAGCCCGAAATTCAGGCAAATCGCTTTGGCGTGACCGATATGAAGATAGCCGTTGGGTTCGGGCGGAAAACGTGTGACGACGCCTTTAACGCGGCCGGAGTCGAGATCGGCCTTAACGATATCGCGGATGAAATCCCGGCCGGTCTCCACCAGGCCTGCATCAGCCCTTCCATTGTCCTCTAGCGTCATGTTTCCGACTTCGACATGATCCAATCCTGCAGCTCGCTTCCGTGATTGGCGGCTATGCCATGACGGGGCCTCCGGCTCAATGTCAATCGCCCTGACACATTTGACGGGAACTGTGATACACGGCCCGTGATGACTGAGCCCGTCGTCACGCGATTTGCCCCCTCGCCCACCGGCTTTCTCCACATCGGTGGAGGCCGAACCGCCCTATTCAACTGGCTATTCGCCCGTCGCCACGGCGGCAAGATGCTTTTGCGAATCGAGGACACCGACCGAGAGCGCTCAACCGCTGCCGCGATCAACGCCATCATCGACGGGCTGACCTGGCTCGGGCTGATCTGGGACGGCGAGATCGTGTTCCAATTTTCGCGCGCCGCCCGTCATCGCCAAGTCGCCGAGCAGCTCTTGGCGGCTGGTCACGCCTATTATTGCTATTGCAGTCCCAATGAACTCACGGCGATGCGCGAGAAGGCCCGTGCCGAGGGCCGAACACGCTTATATGACGGCCGCTGTCGCGATTGCGACCCGAAGGAGGCACCAGCAGGCATCAATCCGGTCATTCGGCTCAAGGCACCGCTCACGGGTGAAACTGTCGTCGAGGATCAGGTCCAAGGACGCGTTATTTGGCAAAATCAGAATCTTGATGACTTTGTGCTGCTACGTTCAGACGGCACACCGACCTACATGCTGGCAGTGGTGGTCGATGACCACGACATGGGTGTCACCCATGTCATCCGCGGCGACGATCACCTCAATAACGGAGCTCGCCAAACCCAAATCTATCAGGCGCTTGGTTGGAAGGTGCCAATCATGGCTCATATCCCGCTGATTCACGGGCCGGATGGTTCCAAGTTATCGAAGCGGCACGGTGCTCTCGGGGTCGATGCCTACCGTGCCATGGGATATTTGCCGGCCGCCATGAGGAACTATCTGGTGCGACTTGGTTGGTCGCATGGCGATCAGGAGATTTTCACTATGGAAGAGATGGTCGCCGCATTCGACCTCGCGCAGATTGGACGCTCACCGGCGCGTTTTGACTTTACAAAGCTCGAGAGCCTCAACGGCCATTACATTCGCTCAAGCAATGATGCTGACCTTATCGCTGCAATTGAGGACCTGTTGTCACACATCGCTGGCGGACATGAACTCGCAAGCAAGATGACACCGGCGCTGCGCGCCAAGCTATTGGCAGCCATGCCGGGACTGAAAGAACGTGCTAAGACTTTGGTCGAATTGTTCGACGCCTCCCGTTTTCTGTGGACGAGTCGGCCGCTTGATATCAACGAGCAGGCCAAGGCCCTCCTCACTGATGAAGCCAAAACCTTGATCGGAGCCCTCCTGCCGGAACTCGAGGCTGTTACTGACTGGAATGCGAGCACTGCCGAGGCCGTCGTGCGCCCCTACGCCGAGCGTGCCGGCCTGAAACTAGGCGCAGTGGCGCAGCCGCTGCGGGCCGCGCTTACCGGGCGCACGACTTCGCCACCAATTTTTGACGTTCTCGCGGTGCTGGGCAGGGACGAGAGCCTGGCGCGTCTGCGGGACCAGGCTGCGACATAAAGTTTTATTTATCCGGCAAATCGCCTGGACAATCCCTATATCGACCTCAATAAGCGCCAGCGCGCTATCTTGCAGCGCACACTTGGATGGGATACGCACAAAGACCGGAATTCCCAACGCCCGATGCGGCGGCACGTCCGCCCGGCTGCAATGTCTCGAGGCGCACCGCTCGCGGTCAATTCGAGGGCTCGACCATGGACGCCAAAACCAGCGCCAAGAATACGACCGGCACACTCACGGTCGGCAACAATAATTGGGACATGCCGATCTATCCTGGAACAATCGGTCCCCATGTCGTCGACATTTCTAAGTTTTACAGCCAGAGCGGTATGTTCACTTACGATCCTGGCTTCACTTCCACCGCGAGCTGCGAGTCCAAGATCACTTACATCGACGGAGACGAAGGCATACTGCTTTACCGCGGATATCCGATCGAGCAGCTGGCGGAACACGGGGACTTCCTGGAAACCTGCTATTTGCTGCTTTACGGCGAATTGCCAACGGCCGCGCAGAAGGCTGATTTCGACTATCGCGTGACCCGACATACGATGGTTCACGAGCAGATGAGCCGCTTCTTTCAGGGCTTTCGCCGTGACGCACACCCGATGGCCGTGATGACCGGCTGTGTCGGAGCGCTGTCGGCTTTCTATCACGACTCCACTGACATTTCCGATCCGCATCAGCGTATGGTCGCCTCGGTGCGCATGATTGCAAAGGTGCCGACGCTCGCCGCGATGGCCTACAAGTATTCGATCGGCCAGCCGTTCGTTTATCCTAAGAACGATCTCGACTACGCCTCCAACTTCCTGCGAATGTGCTACGCGGTGCCGACAGAGGAATACAAACCAAACGCTGTCCTAGCCCGCGCCATGGACCGCATTTTCATTCTGCACGCTGACCACGAACAAAACGCGTCGACCTCGACCGTGCGGCTTGCTGGCTCCTCTGGCGCCAACCCCTTCGCCTGCATTGCCGCCGGCTGCGCGTGCCTCTGGGGTCCCGCGCATGGCGGCGCCAACGAAGCGGCCCTCAACATGCTGCGCGAGATTGGATCTGTCGATCGCGTTCCGGAATTCATCAAGCGCGCCAAGGACAAAAATGATTCCTACCGCCTGATGGGATTTGGGCACCGCGTTTACAAGCACTACGATCCGCGCGCCAAAATCATGCAGAAGACCTGCCATGAGGTGCTGACCGAGCTAGGTATTAAGGACGACCCGCTGCTTGATGTCGCCATGGAGCTCGAGAAGATCGCCCTGCACGACGAGTACTTCATCGAGAAGAAGCTTTATCCCAACATCGACTTCTATTCTGGCATCACGCTCAAGGCGATGGGCTTCCCCACTACTATGTTCACGGTGCTCTTCGCTGTAGCACGCACAGTCGGATGGATCGCACAGTGGAAGGAAATGATCGAGGATCCGAAGCAGAAGATCGGCAGGCCGCGTCAGCTCTATACGGGTGCGACGCGCCGAGATTATGCGCCTATGTCGCGTCGGAAATAGTTTTGCTCTCTCGGGCTTTGCCACTGCCCTTGCCGTTGAGCCTTGGTGCGCTGGCGCCGTCATAGCCCCACTGCACGTAAACTCCGGCCCAGGTGAACCCGCCACCGAATGCCGCGAGTACCATGCGGTCGCCCCGCTTCAACTTTGGCTCATAGTCCCATAGGCAAAGCGGAATGGTAGCATTCGTGGTGTTGCCATATTTATGGATTGTGACCATTACCTTT
>DATFXJ010000169.1:0-4426 GCA_035315965.1 Pseudolabrys sp. | reverse complement strand
CTGATCCCGATTTTCCCCTGCTCGGACTTTTCACATTCGACCCCCTGCGGGGTTAAAAGGTGTATGGCGCACAAGAAGCTACACGTTCCGCTTCCCTTCGAAACAATAATGCAGCGCCACGAGCGGGAGATTATGCGCTATCTGCTGCGTGTATTGAGCGATCCCGAGGATGCTGCGGACTTGTTTCAGGAGACCTGGTTGCGCGCGTACCGCGCCTATCCTCGACTTGAGCCCGAAAGTGACGTTAGGCCGTGGCTGTATGCGACCGCTAGCAACCTATGCCGCAATCGGGCGCGTGACGGTGCGCGCCGCTCGCGCGTGATCGTACCCGATACCGAGGAGTCTACCGCAGCAAACGCAATTGGAAGGCATCATGGCTCCCTTCATGAAAACGAAGGTTACGCAGCCGTCCATATACGCGAGATGATTTCCGTTCTACCGACAAAACAGCGCCAGGCGTTGCATCTGCGCTATTTCGCCGGCCTGGACTACGCGGAAATGGCGACCGCGATGGACTGCACAGAAGAGAGCGCGCGAGCGAATGTTTCGCAGGCCATGAAAAAGCTCAAGGCAAGGTGGTGAAGCCTATGAAAATCGAAAATCTTATTGGTTCAGTCGGCGGCGACTTGAAGGACGAATTAGTCGTGGAATTGCTGCATCGCTCTCGGCGTAAGATCGATAGGGCATTGAAACGCATTCGACGGCCGGAAGCTGCAGTGGGAATCGTGAAGTCGCCATTGGGTGATTTGTTGGTGGCGACGAGTGCCCGCGGAGTTGCGCTTGCTCATTATCTGCACGACGATAGCGACCTAACAGTTACCATCGCCAAACTCCGGTCGGATTTCGATCCGGTCGACGATCAGCGGGCGGTCGCAGAAGTCGGCAACGAGGTGCGCCGGTACCTCGCCGGAGACCTGGAGGCGCTACGCCAGAACATCGACCTCACCCTTGTGGGACATTCCTTTCAGAAAAGGGTTCTGGGCAAACTGCAGGCGGTGCCTCGCGGCGCGGTAATCAGCTACCAGGCGTTGGCAGCGGCTTCGGGAGCCCCGAACGGCGCGCGGGCCGTCGGCAATGCGCTGCACAGCAATCCCGTGCCTATCTACGTTCCGTGCCATCGTGTGATTTCCTCCGATGGACGAATCGGTGGGTATGGAGGCGGCGTCGCGCGCAAAATCCAACTGCTTCGAAGCGAGGGTTTTGACTTGGATAATTCGCAAGGGAGAATTCCCGACAACATCGTTTGGGGTCACAAGGGGACCAAGATCTACTGTCGAAGAAGCTGCCGGACCACCGCACATGTGGACCGTACACGGATATTCTTCTTCGCCGATCCGAAACAAGCCCGGCGAGCCGGCATGCGCCCGTGCAAGATTTGCCGCCCCGGCTAAACGGAAGCGATCTACGGCCCCGCGCTTAATTTCCAATGAGATCAGTACTCTCTCCCGAAGAGTGCAATTCGCTAGCCGCGATTTATGAAGCAGACGAGTGGTTTCGCAGCCGGATCATGATGGCGCACCGCGGCTTCGGGTACGCCAAGTACAAATACTTTGCTCGTTCTCTTCCCGACGTGGTCACCAGCCTCCGCGTCGCTCTCTATCCACGACTGTCCGGCGTCGCGAACCGCTGGAACGAGACTGTCGCACCGGTGTGCGCTATCCGCGACACCTTTTCGGTGAGTGTGTCGAATATACGACACCGGCCGCGATCCGGAAGCACGCGGTAAATACTGTATAGCCGTTTAGTCACTGGCGCGCGCCGGCGTATCGACAGAAATCTTTGCGACAAGAAAACTTTTCGCCGCTACGAGTTGGCGCTACGCAATTGAAGGCGAAAGGCTAGGCATCGGCGGGCGACCACTGATTTTGGGCATGGCAAATGCCTCTAACAACAAACTATAATAATTGGCAGAAATGGTTGGTTGGTGCGAGTTCGAGCGGCATGCGATGCGGAGCCAAAAGAAATCTGTAGTTATCACAAAGGTGGTTCTTAGGGGTTGTATAGTAATGTCAACAAAAATTTCCAAAACGAAAGGAGAGTAGTTATGTCGAAAGAACAAGAGAATAAGGTTATCGTCGGTCGCTGGTTCACCGAGTTCTGGGGCAAGAAATGTGATCTCAAAGTCGTCGACGAACTCGCAGCGCCCGACATGCTGCTGCAATACTCACTGCACGAGCCGCGCCGCGGCCGCGAGGATATCAAGGCGTTCATGACCGGGTTTCGCGAAGCGTTTCCGGACCTGAATTTCTGGGGTACGGCCGATCTTATCGCCGAGGATGACTATGTGGTTGGCCGATGGGAGGGTGGCGGCACACACATCGGTCCGGCTTTCAGCGACTTTCTCATAGGATCATTGCCGGCGGCGACTGGACGAAAGATGCATTTCACTGGGACCACCGTACTTCGCGTCAAAGATGGCAAAATCGCGGAGGAGATCGGTCTGGACGACGGTGTGACCGCCCTACAACAGCTCGGCCTAATCCGTAAAGTTTGATCGAGGAAGGGCCGCTGCCAACTTATCGGTAGTGGTCTTTTCCTTCATCCGATTGGAGCGATGAAGCGTTCCCGTAAACTGATCGCCGGGAGAGCGGTACAACTTGCGCCAGTGATCACGGCCGGAGCAGACGAATGGATATGAACTACGCGTCATTTACCGCACAACAGAGAATCGCCGAAACACCCTCGGGACGTAGCAGTTATGTAGAACAGGGCGACCGTCCGGTTGGCCGAAACGATCCCGGAACGAGAAAGCGAGTTGAGTTCGACGGGGCCCGCTTACTTTTGCTCGAGGAACGCTCGCAGGAACTTAATGATGAGCTTCGAGCGCATTGGTCGTGCGCATCCTAATTTTAGCAGTTAGCTCATGCGACCAACAAGGTTAGGCTTGTGCAGGATTTACTTATTGATCGTTTCACAAAGGTGTCCCTTCAGGGGTTGTATAGTGATATTTCTACACTGATTTTTTTGGAGGTACTGAACATGACATCGACAATGTTTACCTCCGGCGATACGGGCGAATCGATCCGCTTTGCCGTCGGCAAATGCTCCCTGGGCTCTATTCTTGTCGCGGCCACCGAGCAAGGCGTCTGCGCGATCCTGCTCGGCGACGATGCCGATGCCTTGCTGCATGACCTTCAAGGCCGCTTTCCAATGGCACAGCTCATCGGCGGAGACCAAGACTTCGAGGGCGTGGCGGCCCAGGTCGCCGGTTTTGTCGAGGCACCGTCGCTGGGTCTCGATCTGCCGCTCGATGTGCGGGGGTCGACTTTCGAGCAGCGCGTCTGGCAAGCGCTGCGGGAAATCCCGGCCGGCTCGACGGCGAGCTATGCGGAGATCGCCGAACGTATCGGCGCACCGAAAGAAGCGTACGCTGTTGGGCAAGCTTGTGCATCGAATGTTATCGCCGTCGCCATTCCCTGCCATCGGGCCGTTCGCAAGAATGGCGCGCTCGCCGGCTACCGCTGGGGCGTAGCGCGCAAGCGCGCGCTTCTCGAACGAGAGGCACGGTCATGAACGCAGCAGCAAAAACCGTAACGTCCATTGCTCCGTCGAAAAGTGTCTCAGAGCGTGTCGAGAAGCTTGATTGGGAGCGCGTGTGGCAAGAGCTCGACGCGCAAGGCGGCGTCATGATCGGGCGGCTTCTTTCTCCGGATGAATCCCAGTCGTTGGCGGCACTGTACCCGAAAGACGACATTTTCCGCAGCCGTGTCGTGATGGCGCGGCATGGTTTCGGCCGTGGAGAGTACAAGTATTTCCGCTATCCGCTGCCTGATCTTATTGCAGGTCTTCGGACAGCGATCTACCCGCACCTTGTCCCGATCGCCAATCGCTGGAACGAGGCGATGGGTATTGATGTTCGCTACCCGGAGGAGCACGCGGATTTCATTGAGCGCTGCCGTCAGGCCGGCCAGGACAGGCCGACGCCGCTTCTGCTCCAGTATGGGGCCGACGATTACAACTGCCTGCATCAGGACCTCTATGGCGAGCATGTCTTCCCGCTCCAGCTCACGATTCTATTGTCTAGACCCGACAAGGACTTTACCGGTGGCGAATTCGTGATGACGGAGCAGCGGCCGCGTATGCAGTCGCGGCCACTCGTTGTGCCGCTTCGCCAGGGTGATGGCGTCGTGTTCGCGGTTCATAATCGCCCCGTGCAGGGTACCCGCGGCATGTATCGGG
Source organism: Pseudolabrys sp. (assembly GCA_035315965.1). GTDB lineage: Bacteria > Pseudomonadota > Alphaproteobacteria > Rhizobiales > Xanthobacteraceae > Pseudolabrys. The sequence goes on along the minus strand of DATFXJ010000169.1, from coordinate 247 downwards.
TCAATCTCCGGCACGGCGTGAGCCGCGTCCGGTCGGGACATCGTCATACGGTCGGTATCATTTTCCACGACGCGCAGTGACAGTCACGAATGACCATGAATCTGTTCGACAGTATGGCTGATGTCGAATTCCGGCGACCTCCAGGAACGAAAGATGAGAGAATCGATAGTGAGACCGCAAGGGAAGATAAAAAAGGCTCATTCAAAGATCGGTCGCGCAGACTGGACCGAGATCAATCTTGCCTTTA
>DATFXJ010000168.1:0-4937 GCA_035315965.1 Pseudolabrys sp. | reverse complement strand
TTGTGGCCGTTGACCGCAGTCGGCGTATTCAGCCTGTTGCTGTGGCGGTGGACCGGCGATCTTCGGCTATACGGCTGGGTGCAGTTCTTTCCCTGCGTTGCCTTGCCAATGCTTTTCCTTCTATTCCCACCCAAATACAGCGGCACATCGTACTGGCTCATCGCCGCCGTGTTATATGCGCTTGCAAAGTTGCTCGAGTTCTATGACAAGGCGATTTATTCTGTCGGATCCATTTTGAGCGGACATACTCTCAAGCACGTTGTCGCAGCTGCCGCATGCGTTGCGATCCTGAGATATTTTCAGACGCGGCGACCGATCCCAACCGCAGCTGAAGATCGATCGTAATCGTATTTGACACACAGCGGAGGCAAAACGCGCGGCAGTCATTTACGTTCAGTCTGGCCGTTCTCGGCGAGGCCCTTCTGCTGATGGCCTTCGGCTCCTGGCAGCGGGCGTCCCGACCGGCAGTTAACTCATTCACGACGTGGTCGTTTCTTTAGCGAAATCGCCGTGGCGCGATTACGCAATTGGACGAATACTTGCGACAATGGCCGGTGGCCAGCACCCTGCTTGTATGGCTTATCATCATTCTATGCGTGGGTTCGCTTCGGACGCTAAGTTTTAGCTCCTAAAGGCCGGTTCGTGAGCCGAATGACCGGACGTCACTGATCGATCATTGATAGCTAAAACGATCCGAGCGTCGAACCCAGAAATATCACGACAACCAGAGCGAAAATTGGCCCCACGATGTTCGCCATCACCATATCGAAGTAACTTTTGCGATGAGTTGATCCGCAGACGGCGAGCAAGGTCACGACAGCGCCATTGTGAGGCAGACTGTCGAGCGTGCCGGAGCCAATCACGGCGATGCGATGCATGAGTGCCGGATCGATTCCAGTATCGACGGCAAGCTGTAAATAGGTACCCCCAAGCGCATCAAGAGCGATGGTCAACCCGCCGGATGCCGATCCCGTCAAGGCGGCAAGAACATTGGTGGCGATAGCGAGTGAAACAAGTGGTCCTCCTGCGATTGACAGCACCCAGTCACGCACCATCACGAAGGCAGGCAGCGCCGCAACGACTGCGCCAAATCCGACCAGGCTCGCGACGGCGAAAATGGGCAATACCGAAGCATTTGCGCCAGCATCCATGCTGGCTCGCAAAGCGGGTAGACGTTGCCAGTTGATAACAATGAGTATGGCACTGGCGGCAGCGAGAGCAACTGCTACCGACCATACCCCCGCAACGCCAGCAAGCGAAGTGCTGCCCCAACGCTCTTCAGCGAGGAATGAAAAATCAAGACGCGGCAAGACGAAAATTGACATCAACAGGTTGACGCACAGGACAACTAGAAGGGGAAGTATTGCGACGCCAATCGAGGGCATCCTGTCGGTGTGCTTGCCATGAGAAATCTCGGCGGGATCGAACTCGTGCGCGGCTGTGGCGCGTTCGCGGATGAACTCATCGTCCGCGACCGCTTTGGAGACGACGTCGGCCCCACCGAAGCCCTCGGCCGACCTGCGCGCTGAGGCTTCGGCGCGCCCGAGCCACCAAAGGCCGAATACCAACATAATCGCCGACGCAATGATTCCTAATCCGGGTGCCGCAAATGGCGTGGTTCCAAAGAACGGCATCGGGATCGTGTTTTGAATCGCGGGCGTTCCTGGCATTGCAGACATGGTGAATGTGGATGTTCCAAGCGCAATTGCTGCCGGCATCAGCCGCTGGGGTATGTTCGCCGCCTGGAACAACGCTCGCGCCATTGGCGCCAGCACGAAAAAGGCGACGAAAAGGCTGACGCCGCCGTAGGTGACAAGTGCACCCGCCAGCACGACGGCCAGGATCGCGCGTTGGTGTCCAAGCCTTTCGCTCATGAAATTGGCGATGGTCTGCACCGACCCGCTATCGTCCATGAGTTTTCCAAACAGCGCACCGAGCAGGAATATCGGAAAGAATTGCGCGACAAACCCTGCCGCGCTGCCCATGAAAGTCTGCGTCCAGTGGGCGAGGAGGGGTTCTCTCGCAGCGGCGGCTGCCACCAGCGCAACGGCCGGCGCGAGGAGAAGCACGCTCCAGCCTCGAAAAGAAAGCCAAATAAGAAGTCCAAGGGCAGCGAGTATGCCTACGAGACCCATTGCATCAGACCTGCTGCAGCAGAACATCGAGGTCGATAGAAGATTGTTTGCCTACATTCTCTGCGTGGGTGCTTAGGAAGGTCTCGGCGGAACGCCGGCCTTCATCTCGCAACATGCACAGAAAGTCCCATTCGGCATTGAATTTGGAAGATGCCCCAAGCGTGGGAAGCACTGAGCTTGCGATCAGATGAATTCGCATGTGAGCCCACTGTGCTCCCTCGTTGCTTCCTGGATCTGCTACTTGCCGCAACAGTGCGATCATGCGTAGCTCCTTGAGCAGCGTCGCGTTGAACGAGACTTCGTTCAATCGATCGAGAATTTCGCGCGCAGATTGGGGAGTGCCGGGGCGTTCGACCGGATTAACCGCGACAAGAAGCGTGTCCTGCGAGTTGCACTCGCGGACGAGGGGGGTGATTGTCGGATTGCCGGAATAGCCGCCATCCCAATAGGGCTCTCCTTCGATTTCGATGGCCTGGAATAGCGTCGGCAAACAAGCAGAAGCCAGAAGAACGTCGGGCGTAATCTCGGCGTTGCGAAAGACGCGTCCGCGACCGGTTCGAACGTTGGTGGCTGTTACAAACAACCGGATCGGGGCTCGCGCTACCTGACTAAAATCGATTGAATCGGCGAGGACATCGCGCAGGGGATTGGTGCCCCGCGGTGCCAAATCGTAGGGCGAGAAAACGCGACTAGCCAGGTCGAAGGCTAGGTAGAATGGCGATGTATCCAACGTCCATCGGCCAAGCATGACATCCAGCGGACTGCGCCGAATGGGACTAAATCGAGCCGAGCGCGAAACTCGTTTCCAGAAAGCATCGAGCGCAGACTTGGCGCCTTCGGGTCCGCCCGCGGTAAATCCGGCGGCTAACACGACGCCATTCATTGCCCCTGCGGAAGTGCCCGATATGCCATCGATGCGCAGCCAAGGCTCTTCCAGGAGCCGGTCCAGCACGCCCCACGTGAAGGCACCGTGGGACCCACCTCCCTGCAACGCAAGGTCTACGAGCACCGGATCACGATCGGGCCTCGGTTGTTTCGGCATGGTACCCTCGCATTCAACGTGCTGTCGGCCTGACTGACGGCGTTGCGCTAGTTCACCGTCGCGGGCTTCGCATACGAACGAACTTCCTTCCCACGGAACCAAGCCACATAGAGTGTCGGCAGGAAAACCAGCGTGAGGATTGTCCCAACAAGCAATCCTCCCATGATGGCAAAGGCCATCGGTCCCCAGAACACCGTTGGTGCGATCGGGATCATGCCAAGAACTGTCGAGATGGCCGTCAACATGATAGGACGGAAGCGCGTGCTGCTTGCATCGACCGTTGCTTGCCAGATGTCCTTACCCTGACTTCGTTCAGCTTCAATTTGGCCGATGAGGATCACAGCGTTCTTGGTGATCATGCCCAGCAGCGCCAAAATGCCAAGGATGGCAACGAATCCAAGCGGTTTGCCAGACAACAACAGGGCCCCCACGACGCCGATCAGTCCCAGCGGCCCAACGCTCAGGACGATGATTAGACGCGAGAAGCTTCGCAGTTGCATCATCAGGACGGTGAACATGATCAGAAGCATCGCCGGCACGACGGCAACCACAGAAGCCTGCGCCTTCGCGCTGTCCTCCACGACCCCTCCCACCGCAATCCTGTAGGACCGCGGGAGAGTCTTGGCCAGCTCTGCGATGGACGGTGCGAGTGCGTCAACAACCGTTGCCGGGAGTACGCCCGTTTTGACGTCCGCCTGCACCGTCAATGTCGGAACCCGGTCACGGCGCCAGATCAGGGGTTGCTCTTGATCATAAGTAAAAGACGCAAATTGACTGAGCGGCACGGTCCGTCCGTTCGCAAGCGGGACCTGGATGGACCGCAATGTATCAAGCGAAACTCGCTCCTCGTCGGTCGCGCGCGTAACGACATCGACCAGATAAATGTCGTCGCGAACTTGTGTGATGGCGCTGCCAGAGATGACCGTATTAAGCACGCTCGCGAGCGCCTGTGAGCTTAGCCCCAGCAGGCGCGCCTCATTCTGGTCGATCTGAATACGCACTTGTCGAGCCGGCTCAAACCAGTCGAAGTTGATGTGTACGACCTGCTGGTTTGTTGCGACGACCTGAGCGAGCTTCAGGGCGGTGTCTCGGACTTGTGCAATCTCCGGACCGCTGATGCGGTATTGGATCGGCCATCCGACCGGCGGCCCAAGTTCAAGCGTAGAGACGCGGCTGACGAGGCTGGGGAATTCGTTGGCCAAGATCTTCTCAAGCTTCTCCCGCAGGCGCTCGCGAGCGGGAACGTCCTTGGCGACGACCACAGCCTGGCTGAAGAAGTTGTTCGGAAGCTGGACGTTCAGCGGCAGATAGAACCGGATTGCGCCACGGCCAACATTGGTGCTCCAGCGTGCGACGTCCGGGTCGTCCTTGAGGATATCATCCAACCGACGCGCCACCGATTCGCTGGCAAGGATCGAAGCGTTTTGCGGCAGCGTCATGTCGATGAGTAGTTCAGGCCGGTCCGATGATGGGAAGAACTGATTGGGAATGAGCCGTATCGCAAAAAAGGACGCGACAAACATCGCCAGCGTAACGGCGATCGTCAGCCATTTTGCCCGCAGCGCTGCAGTGAGGAACGCCCGGTAGGCTCGAAAAACCCGGCCCGGTTCAGACGACGATGCCGCCTTGGGCGGAGTCAGAATGGCAACCCCCAGCAAGGGAGCGAACAGGACGGCGACGAACCAGGACACGATCAACGCGATGGTGACAACGGCAAAAAGCGAGAAAGTATATTCGCCCGCACCGCTTGCCGCGAAACC
>DATFXJ010000167.1:0-50500 GCA_035315965.1 Pseudolabrys sp. | reverse complement strand
TCAGTCTTATTGACTGCGTTCACTGTCATGGAGATGGCGCTGTTCGGTGCGTGCGCGCAGGAGCAGATCGAAATCTTCGATGCCCACCTGCATTACAACCAGGAGCCAAAACCATTCTATTCGCTCGATCAGGTGCGTGAGGTATTTCGGCGTAACGGCATCATCGGCATTATCGCCAACAGCCGCCCGAACAAAGGTACGCATGAGCTGGCGGATGCAGCCTGGCCTGAGCTGAAAGTAAACCCTTCATCCGGCCTTATCGCGTGCGCAACGACATACAGACCTGGTTCAGCGATCCGGCGATCTTCGAGCTGATCAAGGACGAGTACTCGCGCGGCACCTACCGCGGCATCGGAGAATTCCATATCTACGGAAAGGCGGCGGAGTCGGAATGGGTCAAGAAGATGGTGGATTTCGCGGCGGACCGAAACCTTTACCTCCACGCGCATTGCGACGAAGAGGCGTTGCTCATCCTGTTCCGTCACAATCCCAAGGCCAGGATTATCTGGGCACACACGGGATTTTCGATCCCCGCAGCGCGCGTTGCGGAACTGTTCGACCAGCATAAGGATGCGTTGTGGGGCGAACTATCCTACCGTGGGGGTATCACCGACGGCGACGGCAAGTTGACAAGAGAATGGCGCGAACTATTTGAGCTTCATTCTGATCGCTTCCTGCTCGGTTCGGACACTTGGGTCAATGAGCGCTGGTTCGGCTACGATACGATCTTCAAGGAATATCGCAGCTGGCTTGTTCAGCTTTCCTCTGAGCAGGTGCGTCGCATCGCTCGCGGCAATGCGCTGCGTCTTTTCGACATACCCGCGCGCTAGGGATGAGTCCGTGCACAGGAGCCGACCATGAGTTTCTTTCCCGGCAAGGATCCAGAGGCAGGAAATAACTATCAATGTGATGCCATAAGCCAGGTGATCGTGCCCCGCACCGTGGACCTCGGTGACTTTGCCGTCCGCCGTGCGCTGCCGTCTGCGCGCACACGCATGGTCGGTCCCTTCATTTTCTTCGATCATTTCGGTCCGGCCGAATTCCGCGCAGGTAATGGCCTCGACGTGCGGCCGCATCCGCATATCGGGCTAGCTACCGTAACTTATCTTTTCGAGGGCGAGATCATGCATCGCGACAGCCTCGGTACTGCGGTGGCGATCAAGCCGGGCGAAGTAAACTGGATGACGGCTGGTCGCGGGATCGTTCATTCCGAGCGCACGCGTCCGGAACGCCGTGTCGACCACGAACCGATTCACGGCCTGCAGATGTGGGTGGCGCTCCCGGCGTCAAAAGAGGAAATGGAAGCCGGGTTTGCGCATCATGAGACTACCGAATTCCCGGTCGTCAAGGACAACGGCAAAAATGTGCACGTTGTAGTTGGCTCGCTCTATGGCGCGTCCTCACCGGTGCCGACAGTGCATGAAACGATGTTCGGCGATGTTCACCTGAAGGCTGGTACCACGCTGCCGCTCGATGCCGGCCATGAGGAACGCGCGATCTATGTTATCGGCGGCGTGGTCGACATTGCGGGCGACAAGTTCGAAGCAGGACGTCTCCTCGTGTTTCGACCTTGCGACACAGTGTCGATCACAGCGGTAACCGACACCCATTTCGTCATTCTCGGCGGGGCGCCAATGGATGGCCCGCGCCACATCTGGTGGAATTTCGTTTCGTCACGCAAGGAGCGCATCGAACAAGCGAAAGCGGAATGGAAAACTGGCCATTTCGGCAAAGTGCCAGGCGACGAAATCGAGTTTATCCCCCTACCTGACAACTGAGTCTTAGTTCGCGACGCTGCCTCATTTAGACGCGAGCTGCGCAGCGCGATCGCTGTTTTTGGCGTGGCTTGCGCGAACAATCGCACAGAGTGCGGCACGGCAAAAATTTGCATAAGGCGGGTGAACGTTGAGCGCGCTTCCAGCAAGACCTGATAGAGAGCGGTTGATCGACGCCAGCGCAACGGTATTCCCTTCGAGGCGAGAACTATTTCTTCGGGAGATCCAACCGAATGGACAACTCTTTAAGCTGTTTCGGCGTCGCCTCTGACGGGGCTCCCATCATCAAGTCCTCGGCGCGCTGGTTCATCGGAAATAGCACCACTTCGCGTAGATTTTCCTCGCCACCGAGCAGCATGACGATGCGATCGATGCCCGGCGCGATACCCCCGTGCGGCGGTGCGCCAAGCGAGAGCGCATGCAGCATGCCGCCAAATTTCTTTTCGAGCACGTCTTCGGAATAGCCCGCAATAGCGAATGCCTTCTTCATGACCTCGGGGCGATGGTTGCGGATTGCGCCGGACGACAATTCTACACCGTTACAAACGATATCGTACTGAATCGCCTTGATCGCCAGGAGCTTGGCGGTGTCTTTGGGATCAAGTGCGAGGAATTCCGCGACCGGCAAATTCGGCATCGAGAATGGATTATGGGAGAAATCGATTTTTTTCTCGTCTTCGTTCCACTCGTACATCGGGAAGTCGACGATCCAGCAGAATTCGAAACGATCCTTAGCGATGAGGTCCAGCTCTTCGCCGATCTTCACTCGCGCGGGTCCGGCAAATTTGACGAAGTCTTTTGGCCTGCCAGCGACAAAAAAAACTGCGTCGCCGACACCAAGCTTGAGCTGGCCGGCAATTTGCCTCGTGCGTTCAGGCCCGATGTTCTTGGCTATCGGACCTGCGCCGCTTTCCTCGCCCTCGCGCCAAAAGATATAGCCAAGGCCAGGTTGGCCTTCCTCGAGCGCCCAGAAATTTATGCGATCGCAGAAGGCGCGGTTGCCGCCTTTCGGGGCAGGAATAGCCCATACCTGCGCCGACGGATCGCTTGCAAGGATATTGGCAAAGATCTTGAAACCGGATCCACGAAACGCTTCGCTGACATCCTGCATGACGATCGGGTTGCGCAAGTCGGGCTTGTCGCTGCCGTATAAGCGCAACGCATCGGCATAGCGAATAAGCGGAAACTTGGGACTCACCGGCTTGCCGTTAGAAAATTCCTCGAACACGCCGCGCATAACCGGCTCGACCGCATCGAAGACGTCCTGCTGAGTAACAAAACTCATCTCCAGGTCGAGTTGATAGAATTCACCAGGCGAGCGGTCAGCACGCGCGTCCTCATCGCGGAAACACGGTGCGATCTGGAAATAACGATCGAAGCCCGCAACCATGATCAGTTGCTTGAATTGCTGTGGGGCCTGCGGCAGCGCGTAGAATTTTCCTGGATGCAGACGCGACGGCACCAGATAGTCTCGCGCGCCTTCCGGCGAGGAGGCTGTGAGAATTGGCGTCTGAAATTCGAAAAAGCCGCTCTCCTTCATGCGCCGGCGAATCGAATCAACGATCTTGCCCCGCAACATGATGTTCGCGTGCAAGTGATCGCGGCGCAGATCAAGGAAGCGGTACTTGAGCCTGATCTCTTCCGGATAGTCCTGCTCCCCGAAGACCGGCATGGGCAGCTCTGCGGCAGGGCCGAGCACCTCGATTTCATCGATGTAAACCTCGACCTGACCGGTCGGCAGATCAGGATTTTCGGTGCCGGCAGGCCGGTGACGCACCTTGCCATCGATGCGCACGACCCATTCCGAACGAAGCGTTTCGGCGAGCTTGAAGGCCTTGCTGTCGGGGTCGGCCACGACCTGCGTGAGGCCATAGTGGTCCCGCAAGTCAATAAATAGGACACCGCCGTGATCACGGATACGGTGGCACCAACCCGAGAGCCGGACGATCGTGCCGATATCGCTGTCGCGAAGCGCGCCGCAGGTATGTGAGCGATAGCGATGCATGAGTATTTCCGAGGAGCAAGTCAGGATCTGCTGTGAGGCCGGCGAAAAGCGCATGGGGGGCCAGCTTTGTCAAGGCAACCAGGCTCGACAACTTGCTTGCCGTCTGCACACTCAGCTCTACATTAGCTAGACGTCTACATGCCCAAAGCCGCCCCTGAAAAGAAACCGAGATCGACCTTAACCAAAATGACAACTGCCGAGGCGGCGGTTGCGACCCTCGTCAGCCATGGGCTTGGTACCGTCTACGCACTGCCGGGCATCCACAATGACGATCTGTTCGATGCCTTTCAGCGCGCCGGTGACTTTCTGCGCGTTGTCCATACCAGGCACGAACAAGGCGCGGCCTATATGGCGTTGGGCGCAGCACTGGCGACCGGCAAGCCACAAGCCTACTCGGTGGTGCCAGGGCCCGGCCTGCTCAACTCAGGCGCCGCATTGCTTACGGCCTACGGAATGAATGCGCCGGTGCTGGCAATGATCGGGCAGATTCCAGCAGCGGCGATCGGCAAGCACCAAGGGCATCTCCATGAGATTCGCGATCAAACGGGCATCATCGCGCGACTCGTCGATCATTCATCCTATATTGACGGGCCGGCTGATGCATCAATCAAGATCGCAAAAGCAATTCAATCTATGAGCCGCGGCCGTCCTGGACCGGCCGCGATCGAATGTGCGATCGATGTTTGGGGCAAGCGCGGAGCGGTATCCGCAATCGTGCCGCCCTCGCCAACGCGTGCTCAAAAAATCGACGACGAAAAAGTGCGCACAGCGGCAAAAGCTCTCGGCAAGTCCAAACGCGTGCTGATTGTCGCAGGCGGCGGCGCGCAGGATTCGTCTCGTGAGGTGACACTTCTTTCAAACATGTTGCAGGCGCCCGTGCTTGGCTATCGGCGCGGACGCGGCGTTCTCGATAGCCGCGATCCGCTGAGCGTGACACTTCCGCTCGGCAGAGAGCTGTGGGCGGAAGCCGACGCTGTGCTGGCGGTTGGTACCAGACTGCTCGACCCGATAACACAATGGGGCCTAGATAAGGATCTGCAGATTGTACGCGTCGATGCCGATGCGGACGAACCTGCACGTTTGCACAAACCGAAAGTAGCGCTTGTCGGCGATGCTGCACCGATTTTGCGGCGGCTAATTGAAGAGCTCGTTAAATTCAATGTGCGACGGACCCCACGACGTGATGAAATGTTGGAGCGTCAAGCCAGGCTACGAGAAAGGCTTGCCAAGCTTGCACCCCAACTGGCTTTCCTTGAGGCAATCCGCGCTGAACTGCCGGAGGACGGTATCTACGTAGACGAAGTCACACAGATCGGTTTCGTCGCCCGGCTCGCTTTTCCGGTCCACAAACCACGCACATTCCTCTCGCCCGGCTTTCAGGATAATCTCGGCTGGGGGTACGCCACTGCACTTGGCGCGCAACACGCGAGACCAGACGCACCGGTGCTCTCAATCAATGGCGATGGTGGATTTCTTTACACCGGCAACGAGCTTGCTACCGCTGTTCGTCACCGAATTCCTTTGGTGGCTCTAATTTTCGTCGACGGCGCCTTTGGCAATGTGCGACGTATCCAGCAGGAACAGTTCGGTAACCGGCTGATCGCTTGTGATCTTGCCAATCCCAATTTCGTCAAATACGCCGAAAGCTTCGGAGCTGCAGGCCGGCGCGCCCGTACACCGGAAGAGCTGCGCCTGGCGTTACGGGAATCTTTCGCCCGTCGTGAACCGGTCTTGATAGAGGTGCCCGTCTCGGCCATGCCAAGCCCCTGGGAATTCATTCAGATGACACGCGTGCGTGGATAGTAAGTGCCAGTAGCCACAACGGAGCTGAACCGGATTAGCTTTGCGGCGACAATGGATGTGATCACCACCACTGGCGACCTTGTAGCGGTTTGCTCGCGCATGGCGAAGCAGCCCTTCGTCACTGTCGATACCGAATTCCTGCGTGAAACCACTTACTATCCTTTGCTCTGCGTCGCGCAGATGGCCTCACCCGAAGAGGCCGCGGTGATTGACACCCTGGCCACAGGCCTCGATCTGGCACCGTTTTTTGACCTGATGGCAAATGAAAGCGTCGTCAAAGTGTTTCATGCCGCGCGGCAGGACATCGAAATTGTCTGGAACATGGCAAAAACCATCCCGCATCCGATTGTCGATACCCAGGTTGCCGCTATGGTTCTCGGCTATGGCGACTCAATATCGTACGACCAACTTGTGCAGCGCATCACCGGCGATACGCTCGACAAATCACACCGCTTTACGGACTGGACCCGGCGCCCGCTTAGCGACGCGCAAATTGCGTACGCGATGTCCGACGTAACCCATTTGCGAGATGTCTATTTGAAACTTGCGGCCGACCTGGAAACACGCGGGCGCAGTAACTGGGTCGAGGCCGAGATGGAAGTGCTGACTTCGCCTGAGACCTATCGCGCCGACCCGGAACGAGCATGGGAGCGGCTGAAGAACCGTGTACGCAAGCCAAAGGAACTGGCTGTGCTGATGGAGGTCGCCGCTTGGCGAGAGCGCGAAGCACAGACTCGTGACGTCCCGCGAGGGCGCGTGATCAAGGATGAAGTGATCGGGGACATTGCGGTGCAAGCCCCGACGACGATCGAGCGCCTAGCACATCTGCGCTCGCTGCCGAAAGGTTTCGAGCGCTCGCGGTGGGCTGAGCAGATCATTGAAGCGGTCAAGCGTGGTCTCGCGCGCGACCAGAAGACGCTACCGCGGCAGGAACGTTTCAAGCCGGCGGCGAATGGCGCGGCCACTGTCGAACTACTCAAAGTGTTGCTCCGAATGACTGCAGAACGACATGGCGTTGCGGCCAAAATCATTGCTACGGTTGATGATCTCGATCGTATCGCCGCGAATGACGAGGCCGACGTCCCGGCAATGAAAGGATGGAGGCGCGAACTATTCGGGAACAAAGCACTGGCACTCAAGCAGGGCCGGCTTGCTCTGGCGGTAGACAACGGAAAAGTAATAGCGGTCGAAAAGGGCTAAGTTGTTTCTGGCTCGCTTTGCGACACTCCGGACTGGCGATCAAGTCTCGATCAATGGCTCACGGCCGATCAGCCGTGCCAGCTGCCGCAGGCGCCCAGCCAGTCGATCGCTGGCAAGCTCGCTGTAAGAGCCGCACATTTTGAGAATCAGCTTGCCGCGTTTTACCTGCATCGGCGTCCTGGGAAGCACGCCGCTCTGTCCGGCGGTGAGGATGTAAGCGACCCGCATGGCGGCACCAAGTACACGCGCGCGATCCAGCATGCGCGTAGTGGCGAGCTCGCGCAGCCGCGGTGACAAATCATCTTCACTCAGGCCGGCGTGGCGGAAATAGACCGAAAGCGCGAGATACGCACGTCCGGGATGATCAATGGCAACGAAAGAACCATGCGCGATGATGTTCATCGATTGCTCACCGCGATAATCGGGATGCGCGCGCCAACCTATGTCTGCCAATAGGCAAGCCGCGTGGCGCAACCGGCGCTCGTCGGCACTTTCGTCCAACCCCGAGGAGGCCATGAAACGGTCGGCCCAGGCAATCAGCTCCTCGCCATGGCGTGGCGAGCGAGAACGCAGGACATTTAGGTCAGCTGCCGCCGAGATTAGCGGATCCCGCAGGCGTTCGCGCGCATTAAGCAGCGAGTAAAGCAAGCCTTCGCGCACGCCGAGCACAGAGATGACGACCTGCTTCGGCTTGATCGTGCGGACAAGGTTCTCCATCACCAGTGCGGCATAGGAGAGCAGTGGGCGGCGAGCGGTATTGACAACTTCGATTTTCGACAATGTTTCGGTATCGACGTGGTGCACAAGTCTGGAAAATTCTTGGGCCTCGCGCGCTGAAATACTGTAGTTGTGCATGACATGGAATGGATAGCCGGTCTGCCACATGTGCAGCCGCGCCAGCGCGCGCCAGGTCCCCCCGACCGCATAGAAAGTGCGGTCTTCGCCATCGCGCAACATGCCGAGATCCTCGAAGGCTTCCTCGACGAATTTCTCGGCTTTCTTGAGCGATTTGCCGGTGATGTCCTGGAGCGCAAGCCCGCCAAAGGGCAATGTAACGCCGCCGCGCACACGCGAGCCATGCACGTCAACAAGCTCGAGAGAGCCGCCGCCAAGGTCGCCGACAATGCCGTCAGGCTTATGAATCCCGGACACGATTCCAAGCGCGGTAAGATGGGCCTCGCGCCTTCCAGAGAGAATCGCGATCGTTGTGCGGCAAATGCGTTCGGCTTCAGCGATGAATGCGCGGCCGTTACGTGCATCCCGGCAAGCCGCGGTGGCAATCGCCCAAATGCGCCGCACGTACAAAACATCGCACAAGGCGCGGAAACGACGCAGGGCATCGAACGCGGTATCGATGGCATCCAGCGGCAGTAGGCCGGTCGACTGAACCTGGCGTCCCAAACCGGCCAACACTTTCTCATTGAAGATCGGCGTCGGCGAACGAGTAAGTCCCTCATAAACAACAAGACGGACTGAATTCGAACCGATGTCGATAACCGCGATTGGCGGACCGTGGTCGAGGCGCCCTTTCGCCGATGCGACAATTGCTGATGAGCGCTTACGCCCCTTCGATGAGCCGGCGTATAAGGCTGCGCGGCGGCGATTCCTTGAGCGATTTCCCACGGCCTGACAGGCTCGGATTCGTCATGAAATATTTGTGGGCGTTGAAGGCTTCTTCGCCCGGGGCCGCCTTTATGCGCGCGGAACTGCCGTCCGGCAAGAGCTTCCAGCTCTGTTCGTTATCCTTGAAATTGGCGACCATAATTTGGCCGAGCACCTGTTCATGCACGGTCGCATTGAGAATCGGACAAAGGACTTCGACCCGGCGATCGAGATTGCGCGGCATCATGTCAGCCGAGGATATGTAGACTGCAGCCTTCGGATGTGGCAGCGCATGGCCGACCCCGAAACAACAGATGCGGCCGTGTTCGAGGAATCGCCCGACAATTGACTTCACGCGAATATTTTCCGACAGCCCCGGTACTCCGGGTCGCAAACAGCAGATGCCGCGCACGACCAGGTCAACCGTAACGCCAGCAGCCGAGGCATCGTAAAGAGCGTCAATGATGCCCGGATCGACTAGCGAGTTCAGCTTCATCCAGATCGACGCAGGCTTACCAGCTTTGGCATGCGCGATCTCCTGAGCAATGTGGTCGAGAATGCGCTTGCGAAGGTTGATCGGCGAAATCGCCATGCGTTCAAGCTCGGCTGGCTCAGCGTAACCGGTGATGTAATTGAATATGCGCGCAACATCGCGGCCAATGACTGCATCGGCGGTGAAGAAGGATAAGTCGGTATAAACCCGCGCGGTGACTGGATGATAATTTCCAGTCCCAACGTGCACGTAGGTCGCCAGTTCTCCCGCTTCGCGCCGCACAATTAATGACAATTTGGCATGTGTTTTTAGCTCGATAAATCCGTACACGACTTGCGCGCCTGCACGTTCGAGATCGCGCGCCCAGCGGATGTTAGCTTCCTCGTCAAAGCGTGCCTTAAGTTCAACGAGGGCGGTCACCGATTTGCCTGCTTCAGCCGCTTCCACGAGTTGCTTCACGATCGGCGATTCCGCCGACGTGCGATAGAGCGTCTGTTTGATCGCAACCACACTAGGATCGCGCGCGGCCTGCTGCAAGAATTGCACCACGACATCGAATGATTCGTAAGGATGGTGGACGATGAGGTCTTTTTGGCGAATTGCGGCGAAACAGTCTCCACCGTGGTCGCGTATGCGCTCCGGATAGCGAGGATTGTACGGAACAAATTCGAGATCGGGCCGGTCGAGTTTCGTGAGCTGATTGAGATCGTTGAGCGCGAGGACACCGTCGACCCTGAAGACTTCATCGTCGGCAACCGCCAGCGCTCGCTGCACGAAATTGCATAGCTCTGGCGGCATTGAAGCGCTAAGTTCGAGTCGGATCACCGATCCGCGCCGGCGCTGTTTGAGCGCCGTTTCGAACAATCGCACGAGGTCTTCGGCCTCTTCTTCAATTTCCACTTCGGAGTCCCGGATGGCACGGAATGCTCCCTGCCCCTTGACGGTATAACCGGGAAACAGCCGGCCGATGAACAGTGCAGTCGTTTCCTCCAGCGTGATCAATCGGATGCCGGGATCGCCACTGCTCGGCAATCTGATAAACCGCTCGATCTTCTGTGGCATGCGTATGAGAGCATTCATCGCCTTGCCGTCTTTGCCACGAGCGAGCTGCAATGCGATTGAAAAAGCTAGATTCGGTATAAACGGGAATGGATGTGCCGGATCGATCGCGAGCGGTGTCAGCAACGGAAATACATGCGTGAGAAAGTGCTCTTCCAGCCAATTGCGCTCCGCCTTCTTGAGATCGCCTCCATCTACAAGCACAACATTTGCGGAAGCCAGCGCTGGGCGAAGCTCCAGCCAGCGCTGCTGCTGATCGCGCGCGAGTTGGGAAACCGCTTCGCCAATGCGGCCGAGTTGCTCGGACGGGGTGAGGCCGTCCGGACTTTGAGTCAGGATACCCTGTCGCTGTTGGCCTTTGAGCCCCGCAACCCGCACCATAAAAAATTCGTCGAGATTATTCGCGGATATCGAAAGGAACCGGACACGTTCGAGCAGCGGATGGTGCTCATTAGCCGCCTCTTCCAGGACGCGCCGATTAAAATGGAGCCAAGACAACTCGCGATTTATGAACCGTTCGGGGCTCGCTCTCAGATTGGGAACCGGCGTGGGGGCAGCCGTTTTAGTGAATTCGGCCCGATTGTCGTTTTGGGCGGTTTCCTCAACTAAAACAGTACTTTGTTTGCGATCAGCCATTTGAAGGACAGCCTGAAAGTCAAAGAGCCGTAGCCGATAATAGTGGCCGCTGGATGACAGTTCGGTTCTGGCGGCCCGTGTCAATCATGACATATCTACGTTAAGGAGTGCGAAACAGTTCGGCGGCGAGTGCCCGCGTCACAGGACGCTGCTGACGCAGTGCTTCATCATCCAGCCTTTCGACTGCCGAATAGGCTGCCGCGAATGACCGTTCAATCCGATTGACGAGATAGTTCAGCAAAGGCCCGTCGAGCGCTAACTGGCGATCTGCGGCGAGCTTAACCAAGAGGGATCGCAAAAGTGCGTCGTCGGGTGGCGTGAGGAGGACAGACGGCACCGCACGCAGTCGCGAGGCCAGATCCCGAATTGTCACGGGGAAAGTCGCGACCGCAGAACGAGATGTCAAAAGCACATATGCCTGCTCTTCACGCGCAAGATTGATAAGATGAAACAGCGCCCGCTCGTCGAGATCGACGGCTCGCAGATCTTCGACGGCCAGTGCCCCAGTCGCGAGCGCTCCAGGGACATTCGTCGTGGATAGTAGTTTTGCCGACAAAACACGCGCGCCGGTGGCTTCCGCCCAAATAGCGGCAAGATGACTTTTACCCGATCCTTCAGGGCCAATGAGAGCAACGATCCGGTCAGGCCAGTCCGGCCAACGTTCGATCAACGTGAGCGCTGCAATGTTTGACGGGCCGCTTAGGAAGTCCTCGCGAGCAAAACTGACCGAGTGATCGAGCGCTAGCACGAGCTGACGGGCGAACGAGCCGCTCATATCGTCGTCAATCCGAGCGGTCGGGATAGAGCGAACTTTTGAAGGCATCGATGGATTGGGAAACGCGGTAGCACGCCGATCGTGGCGGCCAGAGGGACCGCGACAAGTATCCCGACGAAGCCAAACACGCAGCCAAAAGCGGGCAGCGCGAAGATGAGCGCGACCGTATGCAGCCCGACGCTCTCGCCGACCAGTTGCAGCGAGATCAGATTTCCTTCGACAAATTGCCCGACGAGGGAGACTCCGAGGACCATTAAAATCGATCCATATTTATGCTAAAAACTGCGCGACCGGGGTTCCACGGCGGAGTTGCGAGGCAGACATGTCGCATTCGCCGGCTCATCGTTTAACGGCCGTCGAGTCGATGTGACGCACCCATTCGGCCACGTAAGCCGCGACTGACAGCAGTGTCAAAATGGCAACCAGTCCCATGAGCACCCGCGTAAGCATTGGCAACGCGTAGCCAAAGCCGACAGTACCGAGCACCACACAAGCATAGACGATCTGCGCTACGGTATTAAGCTTGGACACAAGCAGCGGCTTCACCTTGATGGGTATGCCGACCAGCCAAGAGAGCAGTACCGCGCCGACAATCATAATGTCGCGCGACACCACAAGGATTACTAGCCAGCCCGGGATATATCCGTTGATACCTAGTGTGAGGTAGATGGACACGATCAGCGCCTTGTCGGCAAGCGGATCAAGGTAGGCGCCGAGCTCTGTAGTCATGTGGAAACGTTTGGCCAGATAGCCGTCAACGGCGTCACTCACGCCAGCGGCGAGGAAGAGGACGAAAGCGATCCACATATACTGCACACCAGAGGCGATCGCCCAGACTACGATCGGCACCAGCAAGATACGGCCTAGCGTTATGAGATTTGGAATACTCAAGGCAATCCCGACTTGAGGCTCCGTCCGGCGGCAGCTGCCGAAAACGCGCCAAATCGCATCGATATCGATAGAGTATAACGGCGGCTGGACCATTGTGCGACGTGCGATTCGAACGTACGACCGCAACGCGGAAGAGGATCCATCATGGGAGAACAAAAGCGTGGTCTCACATACGCGCAGGCCGGCGTTGATATCGATGCCGGCAACCGGATGGTGGACCTGATCAAGCCTTTGGTTCGCGCTACTGCCCGCCCGGGCGCGGCTGCCGAGATCGGGGGATTCGGCGGATTATTCGACCTTAAGCGTGCGGGGTACCGCGACCCGGTGCTGGTCGCGGCAACTGATGGCGTCGGCACCAAGCTCAAGGTTGCGATTGAAAGCGGCCGCCACAACACTATCGGCATTGATTTGGTTGCAATGAGCGTCAATGACCTGGTGGTGCAAGGCGCCGAACCCCTCTTCTTTCTGGACTATTACGCCTGCGGAAAACTTGAGCCAGAAGTTGGGGCCGCTGTGGTCGCGGGCATCAGCGTCGGCTGCCGCGAGGCTGGTTGCGCGCTAATCGGGGGCGAGACAGCTGAAATGCCGGGCGTGTACCAGGACTATGATTACGATCTCGCCGGGTTCGCGGTCGGCGCGGTTGAACGCGACGCGCTCCTGCCGCGCGGCGATATTGCCGAAGGCGACGTTATCATTGGGCTGATGTCGTCCGGCGTACATTCCAACGGCTATTCATTGGTACGCAAGGTCGTCGAAAAAACCGGACTGGCCTGGACGGCATCCGCGCCGTTCATGCCGGAGCACAGCCTCAGCGATGCGATTCTCACGCCAACGCGTATTTATGTGAAAGCGTGTCTTTTCGCAATCGGCGAGTCCAAAGCGGTGAAAGGTCTGGCGCATATCACTGGTGGGGGATTTTCAGACAACATTCCGCGGGTTCTACCCAAAGAGCTCGGCGCGCGCATTGATCTCGCACGAGTGCCATTACTCCCGGTGTTTCGATGGCTCGCACTCGAAGGCGGTATCGCGCAGAATGAAATGCTGCGAACTTTCAATTGCGGTATTGGAATGATTGTCGTCGTATCGCCTGGAGACGCTGACGCGGTCGCGAAGCTCTTCTCGCGCGCGGCCGAGACGCCGGTCAAACTTGGCACCATCATCAAGACGCCTGGAGAAAAGCGCGTCGTTTATGACGGACAACTCAATCTTGGGTGAGACATGAGGCGAAAACGCGTCGCCGTTCTGATATCCGGACGCGGCTCCAACATGGCTGCGCTCATTGAAGCAGCGAAGAACAAAGAATACCCCGCCGAAATCGCGCTGGTAATCTCCAACCGGCCAGACGCCGGCGGTCTTCCGGTTGCGCACTCCGCTGGCATTGCCACAGAGATCGTCGATCACACCAAATTCGGCAAGGAACGCGCCGGCTTTGAGCGCGCGGTGCAAGCGCTCCTTGAAAAGTATCGTATTGATCTTGTCTGCCTAGCTGGTTTCATGCGGCAGCTTACCGCCGATTTCCTGGAAAAATGGCAGCTGCGAATCCTAAATATCCATCCCGCCCTGCTGCCCGCCTTCAAAGGCCTCGATACCCACAAGCGCGTGCTCGAAGCGCGTGCAAAAATCCACGGTGCTACCGTGCATTTCGTGGTGCCGGAAATAGATTCCGGGCCGATCATCATGCAAGGCGCGATTGCGGTAAGGCCAAACGACAGCCAAGAAATGCTTGCCATTCGGGTGCTCAAGGTCGAGCACCGGATATATCCATTGGCCCTTAAACTGGTGGCGGAAGGCCGCGTGCGGGTGGAAAATGGCCGTTGCCTGATCGACGGCGTTCCCGTTCCGGACGACACGAAAGAAAGCGTAGGCGAGCAATGACGTCGTGGATCCCGGATACCCGCAATCCTATCGTTACGCTGGTGCTCGTCCTCACCGCCGCGGCGCTCGCTGGTTGCGCTACGCAGTCGCCGCACACGCGCGCCGCCGCGGAATGTTGGATGTCAATCGAAAAGAGCCACCCCGAAATGAGCCTCGACAAGCGCTCCGATATCGTCAACAAATGCATCGATGACAAGATGAAGAGGCGATGAAGTGAGCCTCGGCTGCTGCCGCTGGCTGCATGGTTTGCCCCTCCTCAATGATTGAAATATGAGCTTCCAAATTTTGTGTTGCCAGTCACAAAAGGACATGCAGCAGGTGCCTACACTAGCTGCATGAGACCTATCTCACGAACCATTCTGGCTATCGCCACACTGGCTGCCGCTGGTGCGCGCCGTTATCGATACTGTGCTTAGCTACCAGACGGGTCAGCCCGCCCACGACCAGAACCTTTCCGTCCGCTAGCGCAGTCGCCGTATGTAGATAACGCCCAATATGGAGATGGCCGTTTGTCTCACTCCAGGTTTCCGTAGACGGGTTGTAAAGTTGGAAACCTTTCCAAAGCGTAAGGCCAGGTCTCTCCCTCCGATCACAAGCACGGAGCCATCAGGCAGCAATGTTGCGGTGTGCCAATATCGTGGGACACCGGAGTTGCTCGTGCCAACCGTATCGTTGATTTCTGGATGGTACAGCTCGGAGCTTCCCGCCTGCTGTGCAGAAGGGTTGCCGTATGAAGTGCACGCGGCTCAAATAGCGCGTGGACTATCGGTTGCCAGCCCTGCATCGGTCTCTCTCGCCCCCGGCAGACATCTCGTTGCGGCGACGGCTACACTCCACCCTAACAAAATGCCCGGAACGGATACACGCCGTTACGGGCCAAGGATGAGCTCACGATGAAGGAGACACAATTCTCAATCCGCCTCGGCAGATTTTGAAATTGGATGGGCCAATGCCTCGCCGAGCCGCACAATCCTGCGGCGTCAGGCGGCGAGTGTGACCGTCAAAGTCAACCGTTTTCGATTCAGGGAAGCTAATTATGTGAAGGTTCGTGTCCGCCCTTCATGGCCCCCCGGCATTTGGTGGTTGCCAAACTCGCACTTGCCGGCGGGGCCGGTCCAAAATGTGATTGTCGTCACAGCCAACCGTTTCCAAATTAGTAAGCTATTCATGTGAAGGCCGTGCTACAAAACCTTCATATCGCCGACGCAGCAAGAGGAAAGCTCAAGGGTCACCCATCGTACTCAGTGCGACGACACCGTGGGCACACCCTTGGCTTTCCCGCCTGCAATGCAGATAGCGAGTGAACATGGTGAGGGTGTTGGCGTGCCCCTCGCGTACCTGTCACTTGGCAAAATGGCGATGGCTCAGCCCACGGCATGTGCCGGAAAAGTCCTTACAATGTGAAGTAGAAGCACACGCCGGAACATAGTGATTGCCATTTTGCTCGGCTTTGGCATCGGATATGGCACCCGCGAGCACATGCCTCGTAGGTGCCGCCGTCGCTACCCTGCCGGGCGCGGCTGATTCAGGTGTCAAGCGTTTCTGTTCGGTCCCTTCGCGCAAAAGTATGTCGGAGAAGGACGGCGAGGGTACCAAATCCAAGACGATAGACAGATCTTCTTTCAGGTACTTATCATGAAGTCGAAACCGAAGAAAATTGACCCCAAGCTTGCGTTGCGAAAGCAGGGCCATAAGATAAAATTTATCGCGCGAAAATTCCGCATCGCGATCGAAACAGTCCGCTTGATGGCTGACAAGGTTGGAAGATCGCCCGAGCGTCTTTATGCCGAGCTGCGCAAGGTTAGCGCGCGACAACGCAAAAAGAACCGGGCGAAGAAAAAGAAACGAACGTGAGCCTAGGAGCTAGTGGCGGGGTCCGGGTACGCATGACGCACACTCCACTAAAAAAAGCCGCAGTTGTCGCCTCGGAAAGCTGCGGCTCAGTTCGAACTTACATCCGGCCCTCGGTGCGGGTGCTTAGACGCCGGACGGTTTGATTGCCTACCCTCTGAAAGGATTTTGGTCGATGCGGTACATGGACACAGGAAACAATAAAATTCGCGATGGAAACTTACTAGAAGTTCCCATCAATCGCGCGTGTTGCTGCTGGTGCCTTCGGATTTTTGACCTTGATCCAGGTCTTCGATGGGCCTGATCGATACGGCGCATCCAGTTTTTTATAGACAATTCCTTCCAAGCCAAGCTCAAAGCCGCAAATATGCGAGCGAGTACTCTTGAGTTGCTTCATGTTCCCGAATCTGGTCTATACTAAAAGCAAAGAAGCGAGGATCGCGTGAACGATCCTCGCCTCCCTGTCAGATCAAGGTCTTGATATTGCCGCGATGCCCAGAGGGCGCGCGGCAATATTGATTCTTGACCTTAACATTGACTCAAAAGTTCTTCGAACTCCCGAGCCACGCCGGCGCGACCTGTACGGATCACGTCTGCGCACCATCAAACGGTTTTCGAGCCGCCGTTTATGACCAGCATCGGCCCCGCCATTGGCGTTCATGACCGCCGCCCTCGGGACCAACGACTGGGTGCCACCAGCCGCAATCCTTCGGTGGGCCTCCAAATGGTGGGCGGGCCTTGTAGAAGAGTCGAGTCGTCGATCGATTAAAGTTGTTGAGAACTTTGATGCCCCCAAAAACCCCATGATTCCTTAATGCAAATCATGCGGTCGATCATGGAACCAGCGACCCAAAAAAAAGAAGGGTGTTTTGGAAGCGCTGGCGGGCGTAACTCAGATGGGCCACGGCGTTTCGGCCTATTGCGTCGGACACGAGGTCACATGCCACACGCGTATTGAGGGCGACCGTGGCGCTAGCGGTGCAAGCAGCCAATTCCTGTAAAACGAAAACTAACACGCGAAATCTGTGCCGCAGATGGCCGGATTATACGTCGCATTACATGTTGCGATGGTGCTGTCATATGTATTTTGGCAGGCATCCAGACAACTATTTTGGGTTGGACAAATTCGCCTACCTCACGCAGTCGTCCATTTATCGTTACCTCGATCTTCCCAGGAATGCGGCTTAGCGAATTGCGCGGCCTCAAATGGTTTGATGTCGATCTCGAAGCCGGGTGATCCATGTGCGCCAACGGGCCGACGCTTGGGGAAAGATTGGCCCCACAAAAACTCTAGTAAAAACAACGCTCGCGGACGGGCATCAAGCCCGCGCTTTTCTCAACCATACCTTGTTATCGTGGAACGCGGCGCCGCCATAGGGTGCAATAGGATCGGCCCCGGTAAGCGTATTGATGCCACGGCCGTCGGCATAGGCTGAATTCGGCCAGATTGATTCCGCAATCAGCACCCCACGGTGCACCCCCTCGAAAAGCTTCGCATAAAGGTGCACCTCGCCTCGCTTGTTACCAAGCACGACATAGTCGCCCTCTCCGATTCC
The DNA here is from genome assembly GCA_035315965.1 of Pseudolabrys sp. GTDB lineage: Bacteria > Pseudomonadota > Alphaproteobacteria > Rhizobiales > Xanthobacteraceae > Pseudolabrys. The sequence continues at coordinate 32,979 of DATFXJ010000167.1, read as the reverse complement.
ATACATGCGCGCGTCATCGGGATGGATCATCACAGTCGGCCGCCGCTCCTGGTTGAGCGAGGTCGGCGTCTCGTTGAAGGTCGAGTTTAAAAAGCCCCGCGCCGGCGAAGTAGCGAGCCGGAACGGATGCTCCGCTTCGGACTGTTCGATCGAAGACCAGTGATCCGGCAGCCGCGGCATTTCATTAATCGGCCCGCTTTTGTATGGGCTGCGGAACGGCACATTCGGCCAATCAGGCTTGAAGCGAAATTTCCCGTCCGGCCATGGAAATCCGTCGAGATAGTGCGACTGACGGAAGGGAGGCTGGCAATCGAGCCAGCGATTGGTCTCAAGCTCCGCAAGCGTGCCACGCTTAGATACCCGTAGCATCTGATCGATCAGCTCGCGCGGGCTCATCCCGAAACCTCTGTGCTCGGCGCCAAGGCGTTTGGCGAGGGCACAGATCACTTCATGATTGTTGCGGCATTCCCCTGGCGGTTCGACCAATTTGGGCCCGAGAATGAGATACTGGTGCCCACCACCGCGATAAATATCGTCGTGCTCGAGAAAGGTCGTCGCCGGGAGCACTACATCGGCTAGCTGCGCTGTCTCTGTCATGAATTGCTCGTGTACACAGACGAAGAGATCCTCGCGAGCGAAACCCTGCTTGACCTTGTCCTGGTCGGGCGCAACCGAGACCGGATTGGTGTTCTGGATGATCAGCGCTTGAACGGGGGCGCCACCCTGCAGCGCTTCGCGTTCGCCGGTCAGGATCGCTCCGATCCGCGACTGGTCGAGCATGCGGACCGAGCTATCGCGAACGTCGAGTCCCTCTATCAAGGTTTTGTCGAGCTTGAATATATCCGCGCTGATATGAAAAGCGCCACCGCCTTCGTACTGCCAGGCGCCCGTCACCGCCGGAATGCAGCTCGCCGCGTGCATGTTAGCCGCGCCGTTGCGCGAGCGTGAGAAGCCGTAGCCGAGCCGGAAAAAGACGCGCTTGTGCTCGCCGATCAAGCGGGCGAATCTCTCGATGACCTCGACTGGGGCCCCTGTGATCGACGAAGCCCACGCAGGATCACGGGTATGAAGATGCGCTTCCAGTTCGCGTGGGGCATCGGTGTATTTGTCCAGATATCCCCAATCGGCCTTGCCGTCGCGGAAAAGGCAATGCATCACTGCACAGGCGAGCGCGCCATCTGTTCCCGGCCTCACCAACACCGGTAAGTCGGCCTTTTCCATCGTTCCGTTCATGTAGATGTCGACAACGGCGATTTTGGCGCGACGTTCTTTCCGTGCGCGCGCCGCGTGCTTCATCACATTGACTTGCGTGTTGACCGCGTTGGTGCCCCAGATGACGATTAGATCGGATTTTGCCATTTCGCGCGGATCGACTCCAGCTACGCGCCCGACTCCGGCCGAGAAGCCTGAAAAGGCCGGATTGACGCAAATTGTGGAATGGAAGCCGGAATATTTCTTGACGTGGCGTAGACGATTGATGCCATCGCGCATCACCAGACCCATTGTGCCGGCGTAATAATAGGGCCAGACACTCTCGGAGCCGTCGCGCTGCTCGGCTTGAATAAATTTTTCTGCCACAAGATCGAGCGCCTCGTCCCACGAAATTTTCTCAAATTCGCCGGACCCTTTTTTTCCCTTGCGCCGCAAGGGATGCAGGAGGCGCTGAGCATGATGCTGGCGTTCCGCGTAGCGCGCGACCTTGGCGCAAATCACTCCCGCAGTGTAGTCATTATCCTTCGCGCCATGCACGCGACCGATCGTCCGCTGGTCGAGCAATTCGACTTCGAGTGCGCATGTAGAAGGGCAATCGTGAGGACAGGCCGAAAAGCCAATCCGCTTTGCTTTCGGGAGACGAAGGGTCTGATTCATGGCGCTCCCATTATAGAAGATCGGCTCAGGCTTTACTCTCTGCCTGAACTTTGGATCGCCTCCAGGCGCCGCCCACCACCAGAACAAGCACTGCTCCAATGACGGCGGAACCGATTTCGATCTGATGCGCGACTACTGGGCCGTAGCTGGCATTTAGCCAGCCGGCAATCACTGGATCGGTGGCAATCACCTCACCGACAATCCAGCCCAGCAACGCGGCACCAGCCCAGACCAGGATTGGGAAACGGTCGAGCAGTGACATGATCAATGCCGCCCCCGCGACAATCAAAGGAATGCTGATGGCAAGACCGATCACAAGCAAGGCCATGTTGCCGCCGGCCGCTGCTGCTATCGCGATCACGTTGTCCAGGCTCATGATAATGTCGGCGATGGCAACGATACGAACTGCACGCCAAAGATGTTCGGCCGCTTCAGCCTCGCTCTCGTCCGGATCGTCCGGCACCAGCAACTTGGCGGCGATATAAAACAGCGCGAGCCCGCCGACGATTTTCAGATACGGCAGCATCATCAACGAGGCGACGACCCCTGTGAAGATAATGCGGAGGCCAACGGCAACGCCTGCGCCAAGAATCATGCCCCAGATGCGCTGCCGGTGGGGCAAGCCGCGGCAAGCCATCGCAATGACCACCGCGTTGTCGCCGGACAGCAGGATGTTGATCCACATGATTTTGGCGAGCGCGATCCAGAATTCAGTATGGCCCATGTCGCTCCAGCCCGTGCTGATCAGCGCCCACCAACCAGCCGGATCCATAATCTGAGACATCGAACCCACTTTTTGTTTACTTGCGTTTCCGCGTCTGTTGCGACCTGCTTGGCCGGCCCGACGAAGGGCGGCTACCGCCATCTCTATTGGATCGAACCTTAGCCGACGATCTCATTTTCTGAAAAGAACTGCGCGATTTCGCGTGCCGCAGTGTCCGGCGTATCCGAGCCGTGCACGGAATTTTCGCTGATCGACTTGGCGTGAAGCTTGCGAATAGTGCCGAATGCAGCCTTGGTCGGATCGGTAGCGCCCATGATTTCGCGATATTTCGCGATGGCATTGTCTCCTTCCAACACCTGGACAACAACAGGCCCGGATATCATGAAATCGACCAACCCACGGAAAAAAGGTCGTTCGCGATGTACAGCGTAAAATTTCTCTGCCTGTTCACGGGAAATACGCAGGCGTTTTTGTGCAACCACACGGAGGCCCGCCTTTTCGATGAGGGCGTTGATGGCGCCGGTCAGATTGCGTTCAGTCGCGTCGGGTTTGAGGATCGAAAAAGTGCGCTCGATCGCCATCGGATCTTCTTTCAGAGGACTAATCTGGGGGTTTGCGAATTTCATTGGAGAAGACAGGGCGCGCGGCTTATACCGGTGCTCCTTCGAGGCGGCAAGGTCGGGCGCTTAAAGGCTTGGGGCTAGGATATCGCAGGATCGCAGCATGCTCGCCCGCTATAGGATGTTTGCCGCGTACAATGCCTGGTGCAACGAACGGCTGTATGGTGCGATTGTGCGGGTCGCCGACACCGATTACCGTGCTGATCGTGGGGCTTTTTTTAAATCGTTGCACGGTACTCTGAATCATCTCCTAGTCGGCGACCGCATCTGGATGAGACGCTTCACAGGTCGGGGCGAAACCCCGCCGGGCCTCGACGCGATACTCTACGACAATCTCGCGCAATTGCATTCAGCACGCAGAGATGAAGACGAACGCATCAGACATTACATCGGCGCTTTGAGCGATGACGATCTCACGAAAGCGATCCGGTATCGCACCTTTGTCAATCCGCAGAATGTCGAGCAGCCGCTTGCTTTCGCGCTTGACCATTTTTTCAATCACCAGACGCACCATCGTGGCCAGGCGCATGCACTCCTAACCGCCATCATAGGCAATGAGCTTACGCCTAGCTTGGATCTGATCATCTATCAGCGCGAAACCGGCGATGGCGCACCGCGCATCACTTGATGAGACTACTGGACGGAGGCGCGCTCAAATTCGCGCTGGGTTGTATTTGCCGATGGCTTCTTTTTGAGCGTCTTTTTGGGCTCGGCCTTTGCCGGTTTAGGCTGCTCGGGCGCACGTTCGACGACTTTCAGGCGGCCGCCGGTAAAGGTAAAAATGCCGGGCCACGGTCCGCTCAGATAAGTGAGTACGACTTTGCGCTCGCCTTTCTCGCTGGCACTGATTGCAACATCGCTCGGAATGCCTGCGCGTTGCACGGCCTGACATTCGGTCATGCCAAGGGCGATGCCGCCACTCACTTGCGGTCCAGAGGCCGGCTCTAATCGTTGCAGCCCCTGATTGGGGCCGGCGGACGCAGATGTAGCAGGCGACATTGACGTCCCGGCAAAGTCGCCGGCGACCGAACCGACCGCGCGATCCGCTGGCGGAGGTGATTCGGTGGCGGCCGCTGATGATTCGGCCGTTTGCGTGACTGCCGAGGCTGGCGCCGCACAGCTTCCGTCGGCGCTTACCATGTCCTCTGCGCCCACCGGTCCTTGTAGATTGAGGTGCACGTTGCCCGTGCTCGCCTGGGCCCAATCGGGCTTGGCAAAGGCCGGCCTAGAGAACCAGCCGCCGTCATTTTGATTTTGGAACACTTGCGCCGAATTGTTGCACCCGGCCGCTGCGAGGGCGGCGGCGCATGTGAGCACGATAGTGTAAGGGACGGGATGGCCCGGCAATACTGCTGTCCCCGATTGATTTATATGCTCCTCCCCTAAAAGCGTATTTTGCGTCATCACAATGGCGCACGGCAAGTCTCGGTAGGCCAAAGGGTTACCGCTATCGGTCAATGGCCGGTAGTGCGTTGGCCGAGCAATCCCTAGCCTGCGGCACGGGTCTTGATGATCTCACGTCCTCTTTGCCCAACGTCCCCGTTCGTCCACCTGCCAATAGGTTGCTTCCAAGCCCTTTTGTTTGGCCGCGGACCAATGGGCGTGCGCGGCCGCCACTGCTTCCTTGTCCTCACCATCAAACAAAAGCACGATGCGTTGATAACTCTCCGGGTCAGCAGGCATGGGCGCGCCGTCAATCAGGAATCGCACGGCAGCCTCGTTCGGATTACTTTCGCTGATCGCTAATAGGACCGGCTGGTACGGGGCCTCGGGTTCGCGCCAAACGCCATGAGGCAGAAAGCTATCGTCGCGGTAGGTCCACAAGTCCGCGTCGAGAGCCTCAAGACGCTCCTCCGACGACCCCTGCACCACCACTTTCCATCCGCGTTCAAGCGATTTCTCCAACAGGACTGGAAGTACAGCTTCCAGCTTCTGGTTTTGGAGGTGGTAAAAGAGGATTTCTGTCATTCTGTCAGGGTGTCGGTTGGACGAGCTTTAAGGTGGCTGAACTTTCTCATACTGCAACGCCACGTAAAATTGTGTCCAGCTTTATGTCGTTACCGGCATTTTCGCCGTCGCGGCCGTAGTTTGGCTCATTGGCGCGCAGCACGAACCATCTTCGCTGCCGAAAAGCCCTGGAGGATAGCTCGGCACCGCGCTGAATCACTTCTCATAATAATCTGCCACTAGGCGGTCGAGCAACCGCACTCCCCACCCTGAACCCCAGCTCTTGTTGATATCGGTCTGACGCGAGTCAAACCCGGTGCCAGCAATGTCCAGATGCGCCCATGGCATCTTGTCATTCACAAAGCGCTTGATGAACTGCGCTGCGGTGATCGCTCCGCCCCATCGACTGCCGCCAGTGTTTCTCATGTCGGCGAACTTGGAATCGATCATTTTGTCGTACTCCGGCGCGAGCGGCATGCGCCAAACCAACTCGCCGGTTTCGATTCCGGATTTTGTCAGACGCTCGGCCAGTTGATCGTTGTTTGAAAACATGCCGGCATATTCCTGCCCGAGCGCGACGATGATGGCGCCTGTCAGTGTGGCCAGATCCACCATGAATTTCGGTTTGAAACGTTGCGCCGTGTACCAAATCACATCGGCAAGAACGAGCCGGCCTTCGGCGTCGGTGTTGACGATCTCGATGGTCTGTCCTGACATCGATTTGACGATATCGCCAGGCCGCTGTGCACGGCCGTCGGGCATATTTTCGACAAGGCCAACAACGCCTACCGCATTCACGCGTGCCTTACGCGCGGCGAGCGCAAGCATCAGGCCGACCACACAAGCAGCGCCCGCCATGTCGCCTTTCATGTCCTCCATGCTGGCGGCGGGCTTGATCGAAATGCCGCCAGTGTCGAAGCAAACACCTTTGCCAATGAAGGCAACTGGTGCCTCACCTGCCTTTCCGCCGTTCCACCGCATCACGACAACACGGCTCTCGCGCACCGAACCCTGGCCAACACCAAGCAACGCATTCATGCCTAGGTTCTTAATGGCCTTAGTATCGAGAACTTCAACAGAGACCCGGTGTTTCTTCAAAAACCGCGCGCGGCGTGCGAATTCTTCCGGATAAAGAACATTGGCCGGCTCGTTGACGAGATCGCGCGCCATCAGCACGCCGTCGGAAACCGCCGAAAGTGGATCGTAGGCTTTGCGCGCCGCCGCAACATCGTCGACCGCAATCGTGACATAGCGCCGCGCCGGCAGCTTCTCGTCGTCCTTGCGTTTGGTTTTGTAACGATCAAATGCGTAAGTGCGCAGGCGCGCGCCTAGTGCCAGATCGGCGGCCTGCTCAGGCTTCATGGCTCCGCCAGGCATCTCAGCGAAGACAGTCGCCTCCCTCGCCGCGTTCGGCAGCTTGCCCACGGCGATGCCGCCCAACTTGAGGAAATCCATCGCTTTAAGGTCGGCCATCTTGCCGAGACCAATGATGACAAGTCGGGCGGCCTTGAGTCCTGCTGGGACGGCAAGATCGAGTGTTGAATTTTTGTTGCCCGTAAAGCGTTCGGCCTTGGCTGCCCGCGCCACCAGATCGGCCGTTGACCCCAAGGCCTTCCGCGTCGCGGGACCGAACTTCAACCCCTTGTTGCAGAACACCACGAGCACACCCCTGGCGGGAGTGGTAAATGGGCCAAAGCCTAGCTTTAGGGCGGCGTCAGTCATCAATAAGGGGTCCTTTTCGGCGCAAGGTCAGGATGCCTTATGGCGCGCGCTCAGGCTTGCTGCAAAGCCCAATTGAGCCGAATCCGAACTGTTTCCCCAAGGGTCCCCCAAAATAGGGCGATTATCGTGGACACACGTCGTACGCGGCTGGCGACCCTGAATTAGGCTCGGCCTAGAGGCCACTCATATTGTTGTGTATGTTCAACGGGTTTGCCTTTGCCCGGCCACTATGTGGAGCGATTAAGGTAATCTAGACGGGGTTGAGTTTTAGGCTGAAAGTGAACGCGTTCGGTGGGGAAACCGAACCGCGGGATTCGGTTTGCCGAATCAGGGGGACGATGCTGCGGATGGGGTCCATCAGTCGATATATTTTCCGCACTACCTTGGGTGCGTTTCTGGTCGTGCTGATCAGTCTGACCGCGGTCATCTGGGTCACGCAGGCGCTACGCGATATCGACATCATGACGAGCCAAGGCCAGTCTCTTCTGGTCTTCATCGGTATCACCGGTCTTCTCATACCACTGCTGGTCCTTGTGATCGCTCCAATTGCGCTGCTGATCGCGGTCACGCACGTGCTCAACAAGATGTCCAGCGATTCCGAAATCATCGTGATGAATGCAGCCGGCCTGTCGCCATGGATTCTATTCCGCGCCTTCATGGCAGCTGCGATCGTTGTGTCGTTGCTTGTTGCCGCGATAAGTGCCTACTTCGCACCCAAGGGTCTGCGGATGCTCCGCGACTGGGTGACGGAGGTGCGCGCAAATGTCGTGAGCACGATCGTCCAGCCCGGCCGTTTCAGGGCAATCGAAGCCGGCATAACCATTCATATCCGCGAGCGGCGCCCGAATGGGCAGCTTGCTGGCATCTTTCTCGATGACCGACGAACCCCCAACGAACACATCACGATACTCGCCGAGATCGGAGAACTGCTGGATAATAGCAGCGGTACTTATCTGGTGCTTCAGAAAGGGATAGTGCAGCGGTACGAGGCAGCCCACCGCGATCCCGCCATGGTGGTGTTCGACCGCTATGCGTTCGATCTGTCGCAGTTCGCAGGTGGCACACAAGCCGTAAAATATTCAATTCGCGAACGATACCTTTGGCAGCTGCTTTTTCCTGATCCGAACGATCAATTCTATATCGAGCAGCCCGATCAGTTCCGCGCCGAACTGCATGACCGATTGATAGCGCCATTCTATCCTATTGCCTTTGTGGTGATCGCCTACGCCTATCTCGGCGCTCCCCGCACGACACGTCAGAGTCGTACGTTGTCTATGGTTGGCGCTATCGGTGGCGTCGCCCTCTTGCGGCTCATTGGCTTTGTTTCAACCGTATTTGGCGCCGCCGTTCCCTGGATGTTGGTGTTGCAATACGTCGCCATGGCGGCCGCAATTGGCGTCGGATTGTACGTCATTCGCCGCGGCCTGATTTTGGAGCCGCCTGCCTTCATTACCGACTGGCTCGCGACGCTGACCGAGCGCCTCAGCCAGCGTTTCGCGACTTCCTGATGTGACGTCATGCCGATCTTTGTTGGAATACTGGCGCGATATTTGGGACTGCGTTTTCTGACCGCAGTGCTGATAGTTTTTGCCGGGATATCCGTGCTGGTCACTCTGATCGCTTACATCGAAATGATGCGCCGTGCCGCCGACATTCCCAACGTATCGGTGGCGCTAGTTGCAAAAACTTCTATTTATAGCGTTCCGCAAGTGGTCGAACGCATTCTGCCATTCTGCATCCTCATCGGCGCCATGTCGTGTTACCTCAACCTGTCGCGGCGGTTGGAGTTGGTAATTGCCCGATCCGCCGGTGTGTCGGCCTGGCAATTCGTTGCGCCGGCGCTTGTGGTGGCATTTGCGCTCGGCGTGGCAGCCACGACCGTCTACAATCCGGTGTCCGCCATACTTCAGGAACGTTCGAAGCGCTTTGAAGCAGAACTGTTTGGGCACACGGCAAACGCGCCGAGCCACGGTGGTACGTTCTGGATAAGCCAGCGCACCGACGAAGGGCAGGCGATCATCAACGCTGTTTCCAGCCGTGACCAAGGCATCAACCTCAACGGAGTGTCCGTATACACGTTCGACACCGAGGGCCGGTTCAGACAGCGCATTGAGGCGCGCGCTGCAATGTTAGAGGCTGGCGCTTGGCAATTTCGAGATGCCCGCGTCTATGCACTGGGTGTGTTGCCGATGAGGCAAGCGGAATATCACCTCAAGACCAGCCTCACGCCCGAGCAGGTACGCGAAAGTTTTGCTACGCCGGAAACCGTCCCCTTCTGGGAGCTTCCACAGTATATAAAAATAGCGGATCACGCCGGTCTGGTTGCTGCAGGCTACAGACTGCAATTCCAGAAGCTTCTGGCGCGACCGTTCTTGCTGGTAGCGATGGTTCTCCTCGCTGCCGCCGTCAGTCTACGGTTCTTCCGCTTTGGCGGGATCCAAAAGATGGTTTTAAGTGGCGTCGCGGCCGGCTTTCTACTTTACGTTCTATCGAAAGTGACTGAGGATTTGAGCAAGGCTGAGTTGATGCACCCGGTAGCAGCAGCTTGGTTGCCTGTGCTCGTCGGTAGCCTGACGGGGTTTGTTGCTTTGTTGTACCAGGAGGATGGGTGATGGCGGGGCTAGTTAGCACTCGTCCATCAGCGCCGCGGCCGTATCGCTGTCGCGCCGCGAAAGTTGCCGCCATCCTCAGCCTGCTGGCTTGTGGCGGATTGATCGTGTCTGTCCCCGCTCCTGCTCAAGTATTGCAATTCCCGCAGCGTCCCCCGCCGCCGCCGAAATCAAAAATTGCCCTCGAACGCGAGAAGTCCGGCCAAAAGCAAATGCTCGTTCAGGCGACCGAGATTGACTATGACTACGCCAACAATCGTGTTGCCGCGGTCGGGAACGTCCAAATCTATTACGGCGGCTCAACCCTGGAGGCCAATCGGGTCGTCTACGATCAAAAGACCAAGCGTCTGCACGCCGAAGGCAATGTCCGGCTGACCGAACAAGATGGCAAGGTCACATACGGCGAGATCATGGACTTATCGGACGACTACCGGGATGGTTTCGTCGACTCGCTGCGCCTTGACGCTCCCGATCAGACCCGGATGGCCGCCACGCGCGCCGAGCGTTCGAGCGGCAACTACACCATCTTCCACAATGGCGTCTACACGGCCTGCGCTCCGTGCAAGGACGACCCGATGAAGCCCCCGCTCTGGCAGGTGAAGGCCGCGCGCATCATTCATGACCAGGGCGAGAAGATGATTTACTTCGAGGACGCCCGGATAGAATTCTTTGGGCAGCCGATTGCATATCTACCGTACTTCTCCGCACCCGATCCGACTGTCAAGCGAAAGACCGGCTTCCTGATGCCGCTATTTTCAACAAGTTCGGTCTATGGCGCTGCAGCCGAGGTACCCTACTATTGGGCACTCGCTCCCGACTATGACGCCACCTTCGCGCCGATGATCACCAGCAAGCAGGGACCGCTCCTGCAGGGCGAATTCCGTCAGCGGTTGATGAATGGCGCTTACTCCATCAGAGCTGCGGGTATTTACCAACTCGATAAGGACTATTTTATCCGCAGCGACGGCAGCACAACGCCCGGTTTCCGCGATTGGCGCGGCAGCCTGGAAAGCACGGGCCTGTTCGCACTCAACAACAAATGGGTGTGGGGTTGGGACGGGACGTTGTTATCCGACAAAACGTTCCTGCAGGACTACCACCCGTCTCTATCGAAATATCACGCGGTCGAGTCGTTCCAGAATCCGCAAAGTGAAGCGATCTCACAGCTCTTCCTCGCAGGCAAGGGCAATCGTAGCTATTTCGACGCGAGAACCATTTACTATCTCGGACTCTCGGAGGCGGATACGCAAAGCCAGATTCCCGTCATCCATCCGGTGATCGACTATAACTATGTTTTCGACCGCCCGATTTTTGGCGGCGAACTCGGCTACCGCGTTAACCTTACCAGCCTAACCCGTAGCGACGCCGACTTCGATCCGATCACACAGAGCGCGCTCAATAACGGGACCTGCACGCAGACCGCCAACCCCGCAATCAAGACGACGGCCAGCTGTCTACTGCGCGGTGTTCCTGGCACTTACAGCCGCTTCTCAGCCGAAACTCAATGGCGCCGCAGTATCACAGACCAATTTGGCCAGGTGTTCACTCCCTTCGCTTCGGTGCGAGTCGATGCCAGCTCGATGCAGATCAGTAACGAGCCTGGTGTGTCTAATTTCATCAATACCGGCGAGAGCGATTTGGTACGCGCTATGCCGACGGCAGGCTTTGAGTACCGCTATCCGTTCATCGACATACAGTCATGGGGTACGCAGACGTTAGAGCCGATTGCACAGGTGATCGTGCGGCCAAACGAGCAACAGATCGGACGCTGGCCAACCGAAGACGCGCAAAGCTTGGTTTTTGACGACACTAACCTGTTCCGTGTCGACAAATACTCCGGTTGGGATCGTGTCGAAGGCGGCGGCCGCGCCAATTACGGCATGCAGTACACTGTACAATTCAACCAGGCTGGATTTGTCAACGCGCTGTTTGGCCAATCCTATAGCCTGTTCGGACAAAACTCGTACGCGCTCGGTGGCACTACCAATACCGGACTAAACAGCGGTCTCGATACCACCAACTCCGACTATGTGGCGCGGCTCTCGTACCAGCCAAACAGCATCTACATGTTTACTTCGCGCTTGCGTCTGAATAACGACAACTTCACCCCGCAGCGGATTGAGCTCGAAGGCCGGGCGAATTTCGACCGCTGGACTGGCAGCCTGCTCTATGGCGACTATGCGGCGCAGCCACTACTTGGCATTCTCGCGCCACAACAAGGCATTTTGGGAACCGGGCAGGTCAAGCTCGACGCAAATTGGGTCCTGCTGGGAGCCGCCCGCTACGACATCAATGCCGGGAAATTTGACCAGACCCGCTTAGGACTAGGCTATGTTGACGATTGTCTCATTCTGGGCCTGAACTACGTTACAAACTATACGACCAGCGGAAACGTTCAGGCAAACCATACGGTCTTGCTGCAGCTGAGCCTGCGCACACTGGGTGGCATTTCGGTAAGCCAGGGCGTTGGCCGGCCTACGCCAAACTACCAATAGGATGCGGCGCGGACCGTGAAGATAGTAACCAAGATGCAGAGAACACAACCGTGAGGCGGTTGGCTTACAGCCGGTGGCTCATTGACGCTTTTGTCGGCTTGGCCCTCGCCGCGCCAGTGACGGCGCATGCGCAAGTGGTCGTCATCGCAAACGGATCACCCATCACGGAATACGATATCCAGCAGCGCACGAAGCTCGATTCTATTTCAAACAAAACCACGACTCGCCAGCAAATCATCAATGATCTGATTGATGATCGGCTCAAAATCGCGCGTGCCAAGGTTTATGGTCTTGAGGTCGAGGATGCCGAGGTGAATAGCGCTTTCGACGGTATGGCCAGCCGGCAACACGTTACCCCCGCGCAATTCAGTCAGGTGCTGGAACGCGCCGGCATTTCTGCAAACGCCGTCAAGGCGCGGATCCGTGCCGACCTGACCTGGCAGCAGCTGATCCGCGGCAAATATAATTCTTCTCTTCAGGTCGGCGATAGCGACGTCGCCAAAGCGCTGAAGGAGCGCAATGAAGGTGATACTCCAGCGGTCGGTTATATCTACACGCTCTATCCGGTGTTAGTCCTCGTAGCGCGCGGATCGAGCGAGGCCGAAATTGCAGCAAAGCGCAACCAGGCTGAAAACCTGCGCACTCGATTCGTCTCCTGCAATGAAGGCTTGGCGATGGCGCGAGGATTGCGCGATGTCGCAGTGCGCGATCCAATCACCAGAAATTCAGCCGACCTAGCGCCGCAGTTGCGCGATTTGCTTGGCAGCATACAAATCGGGCATCTGACCTCGCCTGAAGTCACGGCGCAGGGACTGCAGATGTTCGCAGTCTGTAACAAGAAAGAAAGCACGACGGAATCGCCTCTCAAGCGCGAGATGCGCGAGCAGATATTCGCAAAGCGCTTTGAATCCGAATCCAAGAAATATCTGGATGAAATCCGCAAAGGGGCGATGATCGAATACAAGAACAACAAATGAGCGAGACCGTCGTCCTGCCTTTGGCGTTGACGCTGGGTGAGCCGGCTGGCATCGGTCCCGACCTGACGATTCAACTGTGGCGTCGGCGTGCCGAGCTTCGGCTGCCAGCCTTCTATATCATCGCAGATCCGGAATTCATCAAACGCCGTGCCCATCTTCTTGGCTGGGATATTGACGTGAGAGTGGTGGCACCGGCGCAAGCCAGCGAAACTTTCGCACATGCGCTGCCAATTACATCGCTCGGTATTCCAACCACTGCCGCGCCCGGCGAGCCAGACGCATCGAGCGCGCCAGCTGCCATTACCTCGATCCGCCGTGCAGTAGCAGATGTGTTGGTAGGAAAGACCGCGGCAATTGTTACCAATCCTGTGGCCAAGAACGTGCTGTACCGCTCCGGCTTTGCTGAGCCGGGCCATACTGAATTCCTTGCCAAGCTCGTGGAAGAAGCGACGGGGAAGCCAATAAAGCCGGTAATGATGCTGTGGTCACCAGAGCTCGCCGTGGTGCCGGTGACTATTCATTTACCGTTCAAAGATGTGGCCACCCAACTGACGTCAGAGCTGGTTATGGAAACCGGGCGCATTGTTGCGCAAGACCTCACTGCACGTTTTGGCATTTCGAGGCCGCGTATTGTGGTCGCCGGTCTCAACCCACACGCTGGCGAACAGGGAATGCTTGGCGGCGAGGATGGAGCAATCGTGGTGCCGGCGGTGAAGCGGCTACAGGCAGAAGGCATCGACGCGGTCGGGCCTTTGCCGGCCGATACATTATTCCATGAGCGAGCCCGCGCGAGTTATGACGTTGCACTCTGCATGTATCATGATCAGGCATTGATCCCGATCAAAACGCTGGCCTTTGACCATGCAGTGAACGTAACGCTGGGCCTTCCGTTCGTGCGCACCTCGCCCGATCACGGCACGGCTTTCGATATCGCGGGAAAAGGAACAGCCGATCCATCGAGCCTAGCGGCGGCACTCACGCTTGCCGCGCGTCTATCGGCGACCGCATCCGCGCTTGTTCCCGCAAAGTAGCCTATGAGTCGCAAACGACCATGACGCAGATCGATGACCTGCCGCCGCTGCGTGAGGTCATCCGCCGGCATGCTCTCACGCCGAAAAAATCGCTCGGTCAAAATTTCCTGTTTGACCTCAATCTGACTGCACGTATTGCGCACGCGGCTGAACCACTCGAGAACATTACAGTCGTGGAAGTCGGACCGGGTCCGGGAGGACTTACCCGCGCGCTGCTTGCGCTCGGCGCGCGACGCATCATCGCTATCGAACGCGATCACCGCGCCATCGCCGCGCTTGAAGAAATCGCTGCGCGCTATCCTGGACAGCTCGAAATCGTCGCAGGTGATGCCTTAAGTATAGATGCACGAGAGCATCTTGGCCCGGAACGTGCCCGCGTGGTGGCGAACCTACCTTATAACATTGCGACCGCCCTTTTGGTTGGCTGGCTTACCATCGAGCCCTGGCCGCCCTGGTACGATTCCTTATTGCTGATGTTTCAGCGCGAGGTAGCCGAACGAATTGTCGCCGCGCCAAGGACAAAATCATATGGGCGACTGTCAATTTTAGCGGGTTGGCGAACAGAGGCTAAAATTCTGTTTGACGTGGCCCGGTCGGCATTCGTGCCACCACCCAAAGTGACGTCCTCGATTGTGCGGCTTACGCCCCGGCTGGAGCCCCTCGCCTGTGATGCGACTGCGTTGCAACGTGTGACCGAGAGTGCTTTCGGCCAACGTCGCAAAATGCTTCGGCAAAGCCTGAAAAAGTTAGGTGTGGACGCAACTTCGCTCCTCATCGAAGCCGGTATCGATCCGACGACCCGAGCCGAAGAAACTCCGGTCGAGGGTTTTGTCACGTTGGCAAATATTTTCTCTGGGCAGACGAAGGTCTGAGTGTAAAGTCGCCCGTCCATGCAAATGCGCCGGCAATCACTGACCGCTTACGGGGAGCCTCTCTGCGAAACGGTCGTAGACGTACCAAGGCCACAAGGCTCCGAAGTTTTGGTACGGATCGAACGTTGTGGCGTCTGTCATTCCGACCTGCACATGCAGGATGGTTACTTTGTACTCGACGGAGAAAGAAAGCTTGATGTTCGTGGAGGGCGTACGTTGCCATTTACGCTTGGTCACGAGATTGCCGGCGCGATCGAAACCGCGGGCCCGGATGCTGGTGTAAAATCCGACAGGCAGGTGGCCGTATATCCCTGGATCGGTTGCGGGCGATGCGCAGCCTGCGAGGTTGGTGACGAGAATATTTGCAATGCACCGCGTCATCTCGGGATTACCGTCGACGGCGGCTTTGCCACCCATGTGTTGGTACCGCACCCGCGCTATCTGATTGAGTACGCGCCTTTGTCGCCGGGGTATGCCGGCGTGTTGATGTGCTCGGGTCTGACGGCTTACGCCGCGCTTAAGCGCCTTGCCGACCGCGCGACGCGCGCGCCGCTTTTGCTAATTGGGCTCGGCGGCGTTGGGCTGATGGGCCTCGCGCTCGCACGCGCCATGTACGGTGCCGCGCCGTTTGTGGCAGATATCGATGCCAAAAAGAGGTCGGCGGCGCTGGCCGCTGGCGCAGCAGAGGCCTTCGACCCCTTTGACCCGAATGCCCGCATGGCGTTGCTCAGGGCAAGTGGCGGTATTTACGGTGTCTGCGATTTCGCCGGCTCCGACGCCTCCCTAAATTTTGCCACTGGCGCGCTGGCCAAGGGAGGCAAGGT
This sequence comes from Pseudolabrys sp., assembly GCA_035315965.1. GTDB lineage: Bacteria > Pseudomonadota > Alphaproteobacteria > Rhizobiales > Xanthobacteraceae > Pseudolabrys. The sequence continues at coordinate 17,289 of DATFXJ010000167.1, read as the reverse complement.
CGTGGTTACCGGCTTGCTCGGTGGTGGCTATACGACCGCGGTTGCCATGTTTCCCCTGAAGGCTATGACGATCGAAGGCACCACGACCGGCACGTTGACCGAGGCGCGTGAACTCATCAAACTCGTGCGCACCAGGAATATAGCTCCGCCTCCGATTGCCGAACGGCCACTCGAGCAAGCCTCGACAACGCTTGATGACCTGCGTTCCGGACGCATCATCGGGCGCGTCGTTCTTATCGCCTAAAGCTTCGCCTGCAAACCGCGCACGAAGTCGGATAAGCCTGGCTGGCGCTCGCGCTTGAGTCGCTCGGCCGCGAGAATCGCTTTTAGGTCTGCAAACGATTCATCGAGATCGCGGTTAATTACAACGTACGTATATTCGAACCAATGACTCATCTCATCAGCGGCCTTGGCCATGCGGCGGTGGATAGTCTCATAGTCATCCTGTGCTCGTGTTCGAAGGCGACTTTTCAGTTCCGGAATGGAGGGCGGTAATACGAAAACGGTTACCAAATCTTTGGGCGCCTTATCACCTAATTGTTGTGTGCCCTGCCAATCGATATCAAACAACACATCGCGGCCGGCGCCTAAGGCATCCATCACCGGCTTTTTCGGCGTGCCGTAGTAATTGTCAAAAACTTCGGCCCATTCCAAAAGCTCATTTTCATCCACCAGTTCATCGAAACGCTTGCGATCTATAAAATAGTAATCGCGGCCATCTTTTTCGCCGGGGCGCATCTTTCGCGTAGTCACCGACACCGATAACTCCACCCCTTTGTCCTCCTCGAGTAATTTGCGCGACAGAGTGGTCTTGCCGGCACCCGAAGGCGACGACAGCACAAGCATTAGCCCGCGTCTGACGACGGCAGCACCCGGTTGTCGTTGATGCGCCATCTCAGGTCACTCCAGGTTCTGCACCTGCTCCCGGAATTGCTCGATCACACTCTTGAGCTCAAGACCGATATTGGTCAGCTCAACCTCATTAGCCTTGGCAGTAAGCGTATTCGATTCGCGGTGCAGTTCCTGCGCCAAAAAATCGAGCTTGCGACCAATCGCGCCGCCGTCAGCCAGCAGCTTTTTCGCTTGCCCTACGTGAGAGGAAAGCCTATCGAGCTCTTCGCGGATGTCAGCTTTGGCGGCGAGCAGGATAGCCTCCTGATGCAGCCGGTCGGAATCGAAACGCTCTGACGCCTCGAGGAGTGCCGCCACCTGCTCGACCAGCCGGGCCTTGATCGCTTCTGGCTTGCGTCCGGGAGCTTTCTCCGCGCGGGCGGTTAGCGCCGCGATCTCATCAAGCCTTGTGCTCAAAAGCCGGCCGAGTGTTGCGCCTTCCGCACGTCGCATATCAATCAACTCAGCGAGTGCCTGCTCAAACGCCACAATGATGGCGGTCTCGGCGGCGCGGTGGTCTTCCTCCCGTTCGTCTTCCTCGCTGATTTCGATCACACCTTTAAGCGAAAGAATACCGTCGAGACTCGCCGGGGCCGCCTCAACTTTCCCCGACAGGCTTCTTAGCGTCGACAGAACCGCGCCAAGTACCGGCTCGTTAATCTTTGCCGTTGGCTGCACACCTTTGCGCTCAACGGCGAGATTGGCGTAGACGGTGCCGCGCGAAAGCTTCTCGGCAGCGCGCGCGCGTGCCGGTACCTCGACCGCATCCCAGCCCGGCGGGAGGCGGAAGCGCAGGTCGAGACCCTTAGCATTAACCGACTTGATTTCCCAGCTCCAGGCATAGGAACCGGCGACGCCGTGGCCGCGAGCAAATCCGGTCATGCTCGACAGAGCCATGCGAGATCTCGTGTTTGCTGCTTACGCAAAAAACGCCGCGACCTTAGCCGTGAGATGTTAACGTCACAAGCCTACTGCTTTGGTGAGCCAATGGCCGGTGACACGGAAGTTGGAGCGCCGTGCTCAATGCCCCGCAGGCGCACGACGTTCTTCTGATGCTCTGCGTAGTTATCCGAAAAAATGTGGCCGCCGGTGCCATCGGCAACGAAATAGAGCTCCTTGGTGCGTGCCGGATTTGCGGCAGCCTCGAGCGAAGCTCGGCCGGGATTAGCGATCGGCCCTGGCGGCAGACCATCGACGACATAAGTGTTATAGGGTGTCGGCTGTTCAATCTCGCTCCTCAGGATCGGGCGACCCAGCGAACCTTTACCGCCTGTCAACCCGTAGATGATTGTCGGATCCGACTGAAGGCGCATTCGGCCCCTAAGGCGATTGACAAAGACGGCAGCAACCCGCGTGCGCTCGTCCGGTCTGCTGGTTTCCTTCTCCACGATCGAGGCAAGCGTGACCAGCTGATCCGGCGTCTTGACCGGGAGATCCGGCATTCGGTGTTCCCACACTTCCTTCAACACGCGTCGATGCGCCAACTGCATACGCTGGATGATCTGCTCGCGCGTCATAGCACGGGTAAACTTGTATGTATCCGGAAGTAGAGTGCCCTCGCGGGGAATTTCCTTGATCTGGCCCGTGAGATCTTCGTTCTCAAGGAGTCGGGCGACGATTTGTTCGGACGTCAACCCTTCCGGGACGGTGAAAGCATGCTGCACCACCTTGCCTTCAGTGATCGTATCGACAACATCGGCAACACTCGCCTGTTTGTTGAACTGATATTCGCCGTACTTAAGCTCGCCACGTGCTTTGAGCGCAATCACTCCACCCATGAACACATATGGCTGATCAATTACCCCCTCGCGCTGCAATAGGTCGGCAATGTCCCGAATGCCCAGACCGCGCGGAATATTGACCAGTTTATCCTCGGCGAGCGGGCCGGGCGCTTCGAACAGTTGCGCGCCGATGAACAATCCGGCTCCGACCGCGACGGAGATTACGACGAGGGCTGTGAAGATCGCATTTCCGATCACGACCATCGGATGGCGCACCCGCCGCGAATAGCGGCTGGGTAGTGGTACCCTTTCCGGTTCGAGCGCGGCGCGCGGACTTTGCAAAAATGACGACCTCGTGCGTGGAGAGCCGCTGCCGCCAATCATTGGTTGATTCGCTTTCACCTGGGCCGCTCCTACTTCAGCACCGACACAGTCCCCTTGTCCCATTACTCTCTACGCCGGGACGACAAATTTAACCGCTCTTGCACGTTAGAAAAAATTATGGCGAAGGTTTGGGGCGTCTTTGGCGCTGGGTCCTAGGCAGCATACCGACGGAAAATCAGCGAAGCGTTTGTCCCACCGAATCCGAAGGAATTCGATAGCGTAATGTCGACATCGCGTTTGCGCGCCTGATGAGGAACCAGGTCGATCGGCGTGTCGACGGAAGGATTATCAAGATTGATAGTGGGCGGAGCAACCTGATCTCGAATCGCGAGGATAGAGAAGATCGCTTCGACCGCGCCGGCTGCACCCAGCAAATGACCAATGCAGGATTTGGTCGACGACATCGATATACGTCCCGCAGCATTGCCAACAAGGTTCTGCACCGCGCCGAGTTCGATCTCGTCGCCGAGGGGCGTCGAGGTGCCGTGCGCGTTGACATAGTCGATATCGCCGGTTGAAATGCCTGCTCGGTGAATGGCGGCATTCATGCAACGCAATGCTCCGTCTCCGTCCGGCGCTGGCGCCGTAATGTGATATGCGTCGCCCGACAGGCCATAGCCGATAAGCTCGGCATAGATTTTCGCGTCGCGCGCCTTGGCGTGGTCTAGCGCTTCTAGCACAACGACCCCAGCGCCTTCTCCCATCACGAAGCCATCGCGATCCTTATCGTAGGGACGCGAGGCGCGGGTGGGATCGTCATTGAAATTTGTTGAGAGTGCACGCAGCGCCGAAAAGCCGGCCAGCGAAATGCGGTTCACCGGCGATTCCGCTCCGCCAGCTACCATGACGTCGGCATCGCCGAGAGCGACCAGCCGGGCGGCGTCACCGATGGCGTGGGCTCCGGTCGAACACGCAGTAACGACCGCATGGTTCGGCCCTTTTAGTCCAAATGCGATCGATACAAAGCCGGAGGCCAAATTGATGATGCGGCCCGGAATGAAAAATGGCGACACGCGGCGGGGGCCCCTCTCATGCAACGCCACCGCGGTTTCGGCAATACCCTCGATGCCGCCAATGCCAGAACCTATCAATACACCAGTGCTGGTCTGTTCGTCATAACTCTTTGGATGCCACCCGGCGTCGTCAAGCGCCTGACGAGCCGCACACATTGCAAATACGATGAACTCGTCGACCTTACGCTGCTCCTTCGGCTCCATCCACTCGTCTGCATTATAGGTCGAGTTTGAGCCATCGCCCCGTGGAATTACGCAGGCAATCTTGCAGGCAATGTCAGAGACGTCAAAGTGATCGATTTTCTTGGCGCCGCTCTCGCCCTTGAGCAGGCGTGTCCAGGTTGGCTCGACGCCGCAGCCTAGCGGCGTAAGCATTCCCAATCCCGTGACGACGACACGTTTCATATTCGGCTCCGAGCGAAATTATTGGCGCCGCTGTATTGCGGATAGCTCAAAAGCCAATGTTAGCGAAGCGATTGAGCAGCGCGTGTGCGCTTGCTCAGCTTTTAGCGTTCTTTTCGAGAAATTTGACCGCGTCGCCGACGGTCAAGATAGTCTCGGCAGCATCATCGGGAATTTCGCAGCCGAATTCCTCTTCGAAGGCCATCACGAGCTCGACGGTGTCGAGGCTGTCGGCGCCAAGATCGTCGATAAAACTCGCTTGATCGGTCACCTTGTCGGGCTCCACGCCCAGGTGCTCCACGACGATCTTTTTCACCCGCTCGCCAATGTCGCTCATCGTAAACCTCGTGCTTTTTAGATTGGGCTGCGATCCAAAGTTAGATCACAACAATCGCAGTACGGCCTCTTCGTGTTTGACGCTGATGAGACGATCCCCAATTGCGGAATATCGTTCACGACTTCCGCGATCAGCCGCCCCAGCCGGGCCAAAGTTCGGTTACCATACTTCAAATGCGTTGACTAGCGCGTGAAGGCGAAGCGAGCAAGCCCTGAAAACGCGCTAAATCATAGCCATCCCGCCATTGACGTGTATGGTTTGCCCATTGACGTAAGCTGCTTCACTCGACGCCAGAAAAACTGCGGCTGCGGCCACGTCTTCGGGAGTCCCGAGCTTGGCCGCGGGAATGCGCGAGAAAATAGCCTCACGCTGCTTCTCGTTTAGCTTTTCGGTCATGGCCGAAGCGATCAGACCTGGCGCGATGCAATTGGCGGTGATGTTGCGCTTGGCATACTCGGCGGCCACCGATTTTATCATTCCGACCACACCGGCCTTGGAGGCAGCGTAGTTTCCCTGTCCTGGGTTACCGGTAAATCCGACCACCGAGGAAATTGCGATCACACGCCCCCACCGGCGGCGCATCATGCGCGACACTGCGGCGCGAGTTAGGCGGAACGTAGCCGTGAGGTTCACAGCGATGACCTTGTCCCAGTCGTCGTCACGCAGTTGCACAAACAGGTTATCGCGATTGACGCCGGCATTGGCGACCAGAATGTCAAGCTTCTCCATCTTTTCTTCGGCGCTCGGCACCAGCGCTTCGACCGCGTCCTTGTCGGCAAGATCACAAGGCAAAACATGGACGCGATCGCGCATTGCGGCGGCGATAATATCAAGCGCATCTTTGCGGGTGCCGGAGACCGCGACGATCGCGCCTTGGGCATGCAAAGCACGCGCGATCGCGCCGCCGATTGATCCGCTCGCACCGGTTACCAACACCGTCTTGCCGGTCAAATCGAACATCATAAGTTCCTCCCCGCCTTGAAGGCGGCAATGTCCTCCGGACTACTGATAGCGGTAGTAGTGGCGCCCTCGGCAAGCCGTTTGATCAATCCGCTTAGCACCTTGCCAGCGCCAACCTCGTAGAAATTCGTGACGCCAGCACCCGCCATGTACGTGACCGACTCGCGCCAACGCACAGTCCCGGTTACCTGGGCGACCAACGCGCGCAGGATCTCTGTGGGCTCACGCACTGGCCTAGCCAGCACATTTGCAACGAGGGGCACCGATGGAGGCTTGACCAACACTTTCGCCAGCGCAGCGGCCATCACATCGGCGGCCGGCTGCATCAGTGCACAATGGAAGGGGGCCGATACTGGCAGAAGCATTGCACGTTTGGCGCCCCTAGTTTTGGCGATTTCCACTGCACGCTCGACCGCCGCCTTGCTGCCGGAAACGACCACCTGGCCAGCGCCGTTATCGTTGGCGGCTTGGCACACTTCGCCCTCTGCCGCTTCGGCCGCAATGGCTGAGGCCGCATCGAACTCGAAACCGATTAGCGCGGCCATGGCACCCGCACCAACTGGTACTGCCTTTTGCATTGCTTGCCCGCGTGTTCGCAAAAGCCGCGCTGTGTCCCCGACAGTAAAAGCGCCCGCGGCAGCCAACGCCGAATATTCACCGAGCGAATGACCGGCGACAAATTGCACATCGCCGTCCAAATTGAACCCCGCTTCTTTCTCCAGCACCCGAAATGCAGCAAGCGAAACTGCCATTAATGCAGGCTGCGCGTTTTCGGTGAGCGTGAGAGTATCAGCGGGGCCCTCGAATATGACAGTGCTGAGTTTGCTGTCGAGAGCCACATCTACTTCCTCGAAGACCCGTCGCGCGGGGGCGAAGTTCGCCGCCAGCGACTTGCCCATCCCGACGAACTGGCTACCTTGCCCTGGAAACACAAAAGCGACCGACATGTTTTGCCCGCTAATTGTTCGCGGCCCAGAAATCGGGCCGAAAGACACCTCGCTACCGGTTCTGTCAAGTTGGGCGCCTCGCGGTAACCTGACTATAAATTTTTGACTGAGATTTTTGTTGCCCTTCAAAGGCCAAGTACAGGAGCGACCCGGTCACCGAGGGTAAGTTTGTGCGGGCAAGGATCGATCCGGTCTTTCGCCATCCTGGCGCAACATCTGGACCGGCTGCTTGAGCGATCAAAAAAAATGCGCATGGCCAGTGAGCAGAATGGGTGACACGGCATGCCAAATCCGTGAAGGCGCAGAACTCGCTTTAGAGCTTGCCGATCAGCTCCAAGGGACGACAGCGGACCGAGCGCTGCCTAGAGCCCCAAGGGGGCCAACATCCTGCGGGATTCGCAACCTTTCGGCACGCTGCTTTACCTTGCCTTTTTGTGGGAACCGCATATAAAACCGCGCTCCGTCAATTTTGGTTGGGAGCTGAACGGACGGCCGGCTGCACTTGGCCGGTAGGGCCTGTTAGGCTTGGCGTCCCGTGCTTCCGCCTTCAGAGCATTCGAGCCTTTCCCCGAAGGGCTCGAGGGGCTTGGCGCCGGAATTGAGGACAGGGATGTGAACAAGGGAAAGGCATTCATGCCGCTATACGAACATGTTTACCTCGCGCGACAGGACCTGAGCGCGCAGCAGGTCGAGGTATTGACCACACAGCTGTCCGGGGTCATCGGACAAATGGGTGGCAAGGTCACGAAGAACGAATATTGGGGCCTGAAATCCCTAACTTACCGGATTCGCAAGAACCGCAAGGCACATATGACGTTGCTCAATGTGGATGCGCCACCTGCCGCGATTAACGAGATCGAACGTCAGGAGCGTCTCAACGAAGATGTATTGCGCTATCTCACGATCCGTGTGGAAACACACGAGGAAGGCCCATCCGCGATGATGCGCAAGTCTGATCGCGACCGCGACGAACGCGGCGGGCGCGGTGAGCGGCGACGCCGCGACGAAGGTGGCGACGACATCGAGGGTGTCGACTTCAGTGCGGGGGAGGAATAGGCCATGGCATTCTCACCACAAGGTGGCGCTCGCCGCCCGTTCTTCCGCCGTCGCAAGACCTGCCCGTTCTCCGGAGCTAATGCGCCGAAGATTGACTACAAGGACGTCAAGCTGCTGCAGCGCTATGTATCGGAGCGCGGCAAAATCGTACCGAGTCGCATTACTGCTGTGTCGGCGAAAAAGCAGCGCGAGCTGGCGCAGGCAATCAAACGCGCGCGTTTTCTCGGCCTTCTGCCTTATGTGATCCGGTAAGACGATAACGAGGCTTCCCGGGTTACTCGGAAGCCGATGGTTGGGGCGGATGCAAGTTCTGCCTCTAACCGCTCACAGGAGCGGGACAGCTCGTGATGACGCATTTTGCAGCTATAGGTATCGGAGCCGGAGCCGCGGCGGCCCTTTTATTCGCCTCGGTGACTTCAGGCACGTTGTTATCAATTCCTTTGTTCTATCTCGCGCCACTGCCGATCATGATTGCAGGGCTTGGCTGGAGTCATTGGGTTGCATTGATCGCGATGTTTACTGGTGCGATCGCCCTCGGGATGGCTTTCGGCGCTGTTTTCCTGTTTGCATTCATCGCGGGTGCCGGCATTCCAGGGTGGTGGCTTTGCTATCTCACGATGCTCGCTCGCTCCGCCAGTGGGGCCGCCAGCGAGCGCGAGAACCAAGTAACGCTGGAATGGTATCCACCCGGTCGACTGGTAATGTGGGCGGCGCTTCTAGCTGCATTTGCCGTGCTTGTCGCTATTCTGAATTTTGGCACCGACGCAGACAGCTTTCGTGCGGGACTGCGTGGTGCGCTAGCTACGATCCTGCGCGCTGAAACTGGCACCTCGCCCGGCGCGTCACCCAATGCGCCTGGCATTGGCAAAGTCGATCGGTTGATCGACTTCCTCGTCAGCGTGATACCGGCCGCCGCAGCGGTGCTCACCGCCATCACTGATCTACTCAACCTTTGGCTTGCTGGCCGCGTTGTCAAGTTTTCGGGGCGCTTGTTACGGCCTTGGCCGCAGCTTTCGGCCATGACCCTTCCGCGAATGATGATCGCCGCGTTGGCACTCGCTATTACTTTGAGCTTTGTCGACGGTTTGCTTGGCATCGCGGCCAGTGTCTTTTCGGCGACTCTGCTTCTGGCCTATGGCGTTCTTGGCTTCGCGGTACTTCACGCAATTACCGCCGGCATGAATATGCGCGGCTTCGTGCTCACGCTCACCTATGCCGTTGTAGGCGTCCTCGGTTGGCCGCTGCTGGCACTCTGCCTCCTTGGCCTTATCGATACAGTTTTTGGCTTACGAGGGCATGCTGCGCGCATGCGCGGGCCCCCTGCTCATTCGTGAGATCAAGACGGTCACCAAAATCGAAATTCAATCAAGGAGAAACAACAATGGAAGTGATCCTGCTCGAGCGTATCGGAAAGCTCGGTCAAATGGGCGACGTCGTGCGTGTAAAGGATGGTTTTGCCCGCAACTTTTTGCTGCCACGCGGCAAGGCCTTAAGAGCAACAACCGACAACAAAAGGCGGTTCGCGGAGATGAGGGCCGAACTTCAGGCCCGCAATCTTGAGACGAAGGGTGAAGCGGGCAAGCTTGCAGGCAAGCTTGACGGCAAGAGCTATGTGGTCCTGCGTCAGGCGAGCGAGGCAGGCCAGTTGTTCGGCTCAGTTTCGACTCGTGACATCGCTGCCCTGCTTAAAGACGACGACGCAGAGATCGGACGCTCGCAGATTATGCTCAATGCACCGATTAAGACGATTGGCCAATATAAAGTGCCATTGGCGCTCCATCCGGAAGTCGAGGCAGCAATTACCGTGACCGTTGCGCGTAGCGCCGACGAAGCCGAGCGCATCGCGCGTGGCGAGGACGTTACTGTAAGGCGCACAGATGCCGAGGAGAAGGCCGCCGCTGCGGCAACCGCTGCAGAGGCAATGTTTGAGCCGGAAGCCGCGAAGACTCGCCGGGGTCGCGAAGAGTCAGGGGACATGGTGGCCGCGCCGCCAGGGGGTGCGGAAACCGCGGCAGCCGCAACTAAGACTCCAAAAGGCAAAAAGAAAACGAGCAAAGACGCGTAGCTTTTCTTTGCCTGCCGCGAGCACACCTGGCTCAGCAGCGCCGATTGTGGCCCGCGACTATTAATGTCAGCGGGTCCACATTCAGGAGACTTAGGCTCGGCTGATCTGGACTCATCGGCCGTCCAATTGGGCTTTTCAGCTCTTACCCCGCCTGGTTTTGCTGCTGGCTTTTGCTTTTCGTCAAGCTTTCCCTTGGCGTCGACCTGCGTCCGGACGAACGGTGGCATTGCGTCTTGCAGCATTGCTGACCTTCAGTATCTTTGATTAAATACCTAAGAACATTTGTACGTCCGCTGCGTTGTATTTTCGAGCAAGCTGCAAGCAGTAGCGCGCGGATCTGGGTGATGAAGGCGGCCGATGGACCGGTTGCTTCAAATTTTGCTCGGTACATTTATCCGGCGAGGAACGTTCAAGCTCACCACCTCGCGCGGAAGAGCCTTCACATTCGGCGATGGCACTGGGGCGCCGGTGGCGGTGCGCTTCACTACACGCGCCGCAGAACTCGGAATACTGTTCGATCCCGAGCTAAGGTTCGGCGAGGCCTATATGGACGGCACGCTAGTGGTCGAGGAGGGCACAATCGCCGACGTGCTTGCAATCGTGCTTGGCCAGAGAGTGGAAATCCCAAATTGGGCCCGCCCACAATGGCTTCTGCGCTATGTCGCCCGACGTCTCGCCCAATTCAATCCGCGCAAGCGAGCTCGGCGCAACGTTGCGCACCACTATGACCTCGACGGCCGTCTTTACTCACTCTTTCTCGACGCGGATCGGCAGTACAGCTGTGCCTATTTCGAAACGCCGGATAGCTCCCTTGACGATGCGCAACTCGCCAAGAAACGACACATTGCTGCAAAGCTTAAGCTTGATCACGGCAGAAGTGTACTGGACATCGGGTGTGGCTGGGGCGGTCTGGGCCTATATCTCGCCGAGATCGGGGGCGCCAATGTCACCGGCGTGACGCTTTCCCGAGAACAGTACGCCGTCGCCAATGAACGTGCTGCAGAAAAGGGACTGAGCCACCATGCCCGATTCCTGCTACAGGACTATCGAGACGTGCACGAGCAATTTGACCGCATTGTTTCAGTCGGCATGTTCGAACATGTCGGCATCGGCCACTACGAGGCCTTTTTCCAGAAATGCACGGAGCTTCTAAGTCATGACGGGGTGATGTTGCTACATTCGATCGGCCGATCAGAAGGGCCCAACGTCACCAATCCATGGATCGCGAAATATATTTTCCCCGGCGGCTATATCCCGGCGCTGTCCGAAGTGCTTCCGGTAATCGAGCATGCACGCCTGCTTGTGACAGACATTGAGATTCTGCGGCTGCACTACGCAGAGACGCTGAAAGCGTGGCGCGAGCGCTTCCTCGCCCATCGCGAGGATGTCGAACGCATCTATGAGCCGCGTTTTGTGCGCATGTGGGAGTTCTATCTCGCAGCCTCGGAAATGTCTTTCCGCGAGCAGAACATGATGGTGATGCAAATCCAGCTTACCAAACGCCAGGACGTAGTCCCCATAACGCGGGATTATATTGCGCGCGAAGAGCGGCGCCTCGCCGCGACCGAAGGCAAGCGTAGACCGCCTTTGCGGCTCGCAGGTGAATAGTTTCGCGTCAACTCCGTGCACGTAAATGACCGGGGTCAAGAAAAAACAGGCCTTACCCACCGCTCAATACAGCATGTGAATTGCGGGACAACCGTGCGCGGAGCCCGTTTCGCTTACAAAACGCGTGCTATGCCACAATTTCTGGGTAAGCATCGATATTCCATGGCACTTTCTGATTCGACAGCCCGCAAGCAGGTCGAAGAACCTGCCTCGCTCTACCGTTCAGCCCCGCATAATATCGAGGCAGAACAGGCGCTTTTAGGCGCAATTCTGGTCAACAACGAAGCCTTTTACCGAGTTTCGGATTTTCTGGAGCCGGCACATTTTTTCGAGCCGATCCACCAGAAAGTCTACCAGCTTGCACGCGATCTCATCCGTGCGGGCAAGCTGGCGACACCGGTTACGCTCAAGACTTTCCTCGATGCCAATACCGACATAGGTGGCCTCACCGTCAACCAATATCTTGCGCGGCTCGCAGCCGAGGCAACGACAATCATCAATGCGGAAGATTACGGGCGCACGGTCTACGATCTGTCGATCCGCCGCGCGCTCATCCAGGTTGGCGAGGACATGGTCAATGTCGCGTACGACGCACCAGTCGACTTCTCTCCGCGCGACCAGATTGAGGACGCGGAACGGAGGCTTTACGAACTGGCGGAAACCGGTCGCTACGATGGAGGGTTCCAGCGCTTCGCGCAGGCACTCACGACAGCCATCGACATGGCCGCGCATGCCTTCCAGCGCGATGGTAAGCTTTCCGGCACCGCTACCGGTCTGGACGATCTCGATCGCATGATGGGCGGCCTTCAGCCATCTGACTTGATCATTCTCGCCGGTCGCCCCGGCATGGGCAAAACCGCGCTCGCCACGAACATTGGCTACAATATTGCCAAGGCATGGCGCGGCGAAGTCAAGCCCGACGGCCACACCATTACGGTTAATGGCGGACTCGTCGGTTTCTTCTCGCTTGAAATGTCAGCCGAGCAGCTCGCTACTCGCATTATCGCAGAGCAGACCGGCATTCCGTCAAACCAGATCAGGCGCGGTGGCATTAGTGAAAGCGATTTCGAGAAAATCAAGGATTACTCAATTGAGTTACAGCACATCCCGCTTTACGTTGACGAAACTGGCGGCCTGTCGGTTGCCCAACTCGCGGCCCGCGCACGACGGCTCAAACGCCAACGCGGTCTAGATCTGCTGATCATCGACTATTTGCAACTGTTGCAAGGCTCGACCCGGCGTTCTGCAGAAAATCGCGTGCAGGAAATCACCGAGATCACCACCAAACTCAAGGCGTTGGCGAAAGAACTTAACGTACCAATTCTTGCTCTGTCACAGTTGTCCCGCCAGGTGGAAAGCCGTGACGACAAGCGGCCTCAGCTCTCGGATTTGCGGGAATCTGGCTCAATTGAGCAAGACGCCGACGTGGTTCTGTTCGTTTACCGCGAGGAATACTACCACCAGATGCGTAAGCCGCTAGAATCCAACCGCGAAAAGTTTGCGGAGTGGCTCGCAGATGCCGACAAAGTGCACGGCAAGGCTGAGGTTATTATTGGGAAGCAGCGCCACGGGCCAACCGGCACCGTCGAGTTGCAGTTCGATGCCGCCATAACCCGGTTTTCCTCCCTCGCGCGTGAAGCTCGTTTGCCAGAGCGCATATAAGACGCCGCATGGACTGGGTGACCTCGGGCGGCTAAACCCAAATTCATGACTAAGGCTGAGACCGCCCCGCAGGCCGACTTGCCGGCAGATGCCACCCCGGCTGGGCGCCAAATGGAATCGCGTGGGCTTGTTCCCGATACTGGCGGTATCCTGACTATCGATCTGGCTGCGATCGTATCCAACTGGCAGGAACTCGGCCGCCGGGCGATGCCATCGGAGTGCGGGGCTGTGATCAAGGCCGACGGCTATGGCTGTGGCATAGAGCCGGTCGCCCGCGCGCTTGCGGGTGCCGGTTGTAGAACTTTTTTCGTTGCCGATCTCGCCGAGGCTCGCCGCGTGCGCACCGTTGCGCCGGAACCTGCGCTTTATGTGCTCAATGGGCTTCTGCCTGGAAACGCAGACGCCTTTCCTGATATCCGCGCCCGCCCCGTGATCGGCAGTCTGGTCGAACTTGCGGAATGGGATGCGTTTTGCTCGGCCAATGAATGGCATGGCGGTGCAGCGCTCCATGTAGACACCGGTATGAACCGACTTGGCATTTCCACCGATGAAGCGGCAGCCTTGGCACCGCGCATTCGCGCGGAAACCTACGGCATCACGTTGCTGATGAGCCACTTGGTCTACGCCGAGCAGCCTGATCACCCGCTCAATGAGCATCAAATGAAACTATTTCGCGAGGTGCGCCTCTTATACCGCGGCATTCCAGCCTCGCTCGCCAATTCGTCCGGAATTTTCCTAGGCAATGCCGCCCATTGCGAGATGGTGCGTCCCGGCGCCGCGCTATTCGGGGTCAACCCGACTCCCGGGCGCCGCAATCCAATGCGTCCCGTGATTGAACTGCAGGCACGGGTTGTACATGTGCGCAATGTTCTAAGAGGCGAGACCGTTGGTTACAACGCGACGTGGACCGCTAAGCATGCAGCCCGGGTTGCGATAGTTGCTGTCGGTTATGCAGACGGCTACCCACGTGCAGCGAGCGCCAGCGACGCCGCGCCAGGCGCCGATGCGATGGTTGGTGGCATCCGCTGTCCTCTGGCCGGCCGAGTCTCGATGGATCTTTTGGCGGTAGATATTACGGCCCTGCCCGACCGCTCAGTTAGGCGCGGTGATCTGGTCACACTCATCGGTGGCGAAATTGGCGTGGATGCCTTAGCGGCAGCCGCCAGTACCATCGGCTACGAGATATTGACCCGTCTTGGCCGGCGCTATCAACGCGTCTATCGGCAGGGCTAAGTACGCTGCTCTAATTCTTTGGAATTAGGGACTTTTTAAAAATGTTCTTGTATTGTTCTCACCTGCGCCTTAGCCTACACACCCGCTATTCCACGGCGATTCTCTATGTCGAAACGCAGTTTGACCTTCGTTTGCCAGAACTGTGGAGGTGCGTTCAATCGTTGGCAAGGAAAGTGCGAAGCCTGTGGGGAATGGAATACCCTCAGCGAGGAAAGCGTGGATCGTGCTGGACCGGGCCGCAAGGCCAGCAGGGGCCGGCTGTTCGCGCTCGAGCCACTGGCCGGGGAGGCTCGTGATGCGCCCCGCCTACCTTCCGGCTTCGCGGAATTTGACCGCGTAACCGGCGGTGGCTTTGTGCGCGGCTCGGTTTTGTTGGTAGGTGGCGACCCCGGCATCGGCAAATCGACCTTGCTGATTCAGGCTACCGCCGCACTGGCCTGCGCCGGGTATCGGACGGTCTATATCTCCGGTGAAGAAGCGGTGGCGCAGGTCCGCTTGCGCGCTGAGCGCTTGGGCCTGCGCGATTCCGCCGTCGAGCTCGCAGCGGAAACTGCTGTCGAGGACATCATCGCCACTCTCGCGGATGGCAAGACGCCGCGACTTGTTGTCATCGATTCCATCCAGACCATGTGGACCGACACGGTCGAATCCGCTCCTGGCACGGTGACCCAGGTACGCGGCTCAGCGCAGGCGCTGATCCGTTTTGCAAAAAAGTCCGGCGCAACGATCATCCTGGTTGGCCACGTCACCAAGGATGGACAAATCGCGGGGCCTCGAGTCGTTGAACACATGGTCGATGCAGTGCTTGCCTTCGAGGGAGAAGGCTCGCATCATTTCCGCATCTTGCGCGCCGTGAAAAACCGGTTCGGTCCAACTGACGAAATTGGCGTGTTCGAGATGACCGGCTGTGGCCTGCGCGAAGTGGCCAATCCGTCGCAGCTCTTTTTGTCGGAACGCGATCTTGGTCAGCCTGGCACGGCTGTGTTCGCCGGCATTGAGGGCACCCGGCCTCTGCTGGTGGAGATTCAGGCGCTGGTGGCGCCAACGTCGCTTGCTACGCCAAGGCGAGCGGTTGTCGGCTGGGACCCAAGCCGGTTATCGATGTTGCTGGCAGTCCTGGAGGCGCATTGCGGTCTGCGGCTCGGCGGCCACGATGTTTACCTTAACGTTGCCGGTGGCATGCGCATTCAGGAGCCTGCAGGTGATCTTGCGGCCGCGGCCGCGTTGGTGTCCTCGCTTGCCAACGAGCCCTTACCGACGGATGCAGTCTTTTTCGGAGAGGTATCACTTTCTGGCGCCGTCAGGCCCGTGGCGCACGGTGCTGCCCGTCTCAAGGAAGCTGCAAAGCTTGGGTTTAGTCGCGCCGTTGCGCCAGAAGCCATCCGCTGCGATCGGACCGACTCCGGACTAAAAATCATTGACGTCGCAAGTCTTGCCAATCTGGTGGCGGACATTCGTCGCCGAAGGCAAGGCGCGCATGGCTGCCAAAACTCGTGGACAAGACTGGTGACGGCACCGCGACGCCCCGCTATATACGCTTCAAAACCGGGTTAACTGCTTCTCGAGCGCGGCCGCAAACGCAGAAATGGGCCTAAAATTAAGTACTTAGGGTCGACATTGCCGCCGGGGTCTGGAGCCGCTATGGCTGGCGCGGATTCGTTGCGCCGGCCAAGTTTCATGTGCGTGATGATACTCCAAGACTTGCTGAGTTTATGAGCCCTCGATGCCGGTCACGCTGTTCGGTGTGCGCGGTCTCGACCGGTGCAGGACAGTCCGTTGCGTCCCATTCTGTCGGTGTTTTCGCGGAGTCGCTGTCCTCGCTGTTCTGCTCAGTATCAGGCAATCCCGAATAGTTGGGTGCCAATTTGGGTGCCAACGGTCAAGGCAGTCCGAGAGTATGCTGCCGTAGCACAACCAGGGCGGCTACGACGCAAGCGGTGCAGAGAACCGTCACACGGTCGGTCCGAGCCAATTCCGTTCCTCGGCACCAAGACAAAAACGCTGAGACCATTCTCGTCGCCCACCAAGCCGTGAAGACCATGATAATGCCGAGCGCGACGTTGTTAGGCGTCCACTTGTAATAAATCCCAGTGCAGCCGACGGCGATCATGACGACCGACTGAAACAGGAGCCACATAGCGGCTACTCAAGCTCGTTAAGCGATTTCAGCCCCACATCAATCACTCGGCGCACTGCCTCCGATAACGTAGGCTTATCCTGCTGCGACGCTGCCCATCGCATCACTGCTGCGTGCGTCTCTTTGGACAGGCGAACGCTAATCGTGGGCCGAACGCCAGTCCGCGGCCGTCCGCGCTTTTTTCGTTTCCTCGGTGAGGACCGAACCATACTTTTTGTTGACATCAAATCGCTTGCAAAACAAGCGGGCCACCGAGCGAGCGTGTTCAACTGCTCGGTAGCCCTAACCACAACGGACGAGAAAGGCATCTGTCATGGCTTGGAATAGGTTACGCGACCTATGGCGTCGCTTCTGCGGGCGCTGCGCTTCCCACTCCGCACTGACAAAAATGTCGGTCGAATTCCGGCTGTGGCCCGGAACGCCATAGCCCCAGCAGAGTTAAATAGGTGCTGTCGGCTCAGTCCCCGTCACCCCGAGCAGAGGCTGGCAGCCATAACCCAGGGCTGTCGTCCCCCCAACGCGGCAGCCCTTCTTTCTTTTGGGGTCCTCGCGCCGTTCTGGCCTCAGTGGTGGCGGCTCAATCCCGGCGGTTTGCAGCCGGTGTGCGGAGGGCCGCCGCAGTGCCATCCAACCTTTCTGCCGTGAGACCAGCCCCGCGGCGTCGTGTGCGGTCCACGCGTCTGCGCTCTCGCATGGAGAGCCGCTCGCGAATGTGTGGTTACACCAGTCTTATGCGTGCTATGCCGCGCCTGAGCATCTGCGACCGCGAAGGACAATCCAGCAGCGGCCACGCTTATAATTAATAGTTTCTTCCACATACATTTTCTCCCTTGCTTTTCGCAACGTACAACGCGCGTGTCGCGCGCATGCGGC
>DATFXJ010000166.1:0-3269 GCA_035315965.1 Pseudolabrys sp. | reverse complement strand
GCCGGTTGCAGCACCTCTCCCATATCCTTCAGGTGCCAGTATCGTTCTTCTTCGAGGGCGCGCCGAACGCATCAGCACCACACGGCTCCAATGGAAGTGCGTTATCGCTGGCCCAGATTGATGACTTCGTCTCCGATCCAGACGGCTTAAGGCTGATCGGAGCGTTCATGCGAATTGATAATGCGGCCCTGCGGCGCAGGATCGTGATGCTCGTGCAAGAAATTGCAGGTGACGACGACTAGGATGCTTGGCCCGGAGGTGCTCTCGCCGGGGTTCTCGTTTTTTGGCGAATGACTCTCCTCGGTACGCCCATCACCTTGCGCCAGGGCGCGCGAGTAATCGAGGACAGCCGGCGCCTGCGCGTGGTGACATCTGCCCGTTTGTCCGCTTTCGGGGGTAAAGCGGACATAGGACGCTGCACGGTCCCGATCATCTCTGCCGCTATTGACCCAAAGCGGACATTGGCCGTCACCGTAGCCCTTGTCCTCGGGATTGGCTGCCGCAAATGTGCAAAAAAGTGACACAGATCACAGAGAATGCGGCGCTGCCTCAGTATATCCCTGACACCCAGATGCACTCGCCTGGAAGAGGGGGATACCTCATGACCTGGACTTTAGACAGCACGGGCGTCTTGCCTTACACAATTCCCGGTTATGCTTCTTATGCTGTCGTCGATATACGTGCCGGCGTAAGGCACTCGGCCTGACGATCCTGGGACGTTCTTGCCGCGCGCCGACGAGGTAACCGAATGAAACGCCGCCAGTTCATCACGCTGCTCGGCGGCGCGGCGGCCGCGTGGCCGCTCCCAGCGAGCGCGCAGCAATCGCAACGAATTCGCCGTGTCGGCGTGCTGATGGCGGTGGCGGAAAGCGATGCCGATGTCCGCTCCGGCGTGGCCATATTTCAGCAGAGCCTTCAAGAACTCGGCTGGACGGATGGACGCAACCTCCGGATTGATTATCGCTGGGGCGATGCCGACGCAGTCCGAATTCAGGCACTCGCAAAAGAGCTCGTCACACTGCAACCGGACGTGTTGGTCGCCCATTCCACGCCTTCGGCCAAAGGTCTCCTGCAAGCGACCCGTTCCATACCGATCGTGTTCCTCACGGTCACCGATCCGCTTGGCCAAGGGTTGGTTGCAAGCCTCTCGCGACCGGGCGGAAACATCACCGGCTTCTCCGTCTTCGAGTTTTCACTGGGCACCAAGTGGGTCGAAGTCCTCAAGCAGATCGCGCCCGGCACTCGACGAGTTACTGCGATGTTTAACCCGAAACCGCGCCCTATTACGGGATGTATTTGCGATCGATTGAAGCGGCCACGAGCGTCATTGCAGTTGAATTGATTGCAGCAGAAGTCCGCAGTGAAGACGACATCAGCAATCTCTTTCGCAAAGTCGGTAGTGAGCCCGAGGGAGGCCTCTTCGTTTTGCCCGACAGCCACAACGTGGTCCATCGCAAGCAGATTATCGAGCTCTCAGCGCAATATCGCCTGCCGGCGATCTACTTTTTTCGGTATTTTGCATCGGACGGTGGCCTCATTTCTTACGGTCCGGACGAAATGGATTTGTTCGTGCGTACCGCGTCGTATGTCGACAGAATTCTTAAAGGCGTGAGCGCGTCCGATCTCCCCGTCCAACAACCGACCAAGTTTGAACTGGTGATCAACCTGAAGACCGCGAAGGCGCTTGGCCTCGATGTACCGGATCGGCTGCTGGCGTTAGCCAACGAGGTAATCGAATGAAGCGCCGCGAGTTCATCACGCTACTCGGCGGCGCGGCAGCGTGGCCGGTCGAGGCGAGTGGGCAGCAGCCGGGCAAGTTGCCGACAATAGGGTTCCTCGGTGCAGATGCGTCGGCTTTCAGTGCATGGAGCGCCGCCTTTGTAGCGCACCTCCGCGAACTTGGCTGGGTCGAGAACCGGAACGTCGCTATAGAGTATCGCTGGTCGGAGGGCCGCACCGAGCGCTATGCCGAAA
Source organism: Pseudolabrys sp. (assembly GCA_035315965.1). GTDB lineage: Bacteria > Pseudomonadota > Alphaproteobacteria > Rhizobiales > Xanthobacteraceae > Pseudolabrys. The sequence continues at coordinate 1,295 of DATFXJ010000166.1, read as the reverse complement.
TTGCCGCCGAATTTGTCCGATTGAAGGTTGACCTGATTGTCACCGTCGGTAGTGCGGTGCCGACCGTGAGGCAGGTGACATCGACTATCCCGATTGTGTTTGCGGTGGCAATTGACCCGGTCGGCAGCGGCTTGGTCGAAAGCCTGGCTAAACCGGGCGGGAACGTTACTGGCCTGTCGCTCCAAGCGGCTAACCTCGCCGGCAAGCGAATAGAGCTTTTACGCGAGATTATCCCGCAGTTGCGCCGGTTAGCCGTCATCTTCAATGTGGGGAATGCCCAGCCGGTATTGGAAATGCGCGAGACCGAGGCCGCAGCTCTCGCGCTCGGGATTGAAGTCGTGCCGATCGAAATTCGGCGGGTGGAGGATTTCAGTCCTGCGTTCGAGGTAATGAAAGCCAAAGCAGACGCACTTTACGTTGCGATTGATCAGTTGATGGTCGCCAATCTGATGCGCATCCTTACGCTTGCACTTGGTGCGCGACGGCCAACGATCTTCAGCACCCGCGACTTTGTTCGAGGCGGCGGCTTCATGTCATACGGACCGAGTTATACGGAGCGGTTCCAACGCGCGGCAGATTACGTGGATAAAATTCTGCGCGGGACCAAGCCCGGCGATATACCTGTGGAGCAACCGACGAAATTCGAGCTTGTCATCAATTTGATTACTGCGCAGGCGCTTGGACTTGAGGTCCCGCCGACGCTGCTCGCCCGCGCCGACGAGGTGGTCGAATGAAGCGGCGCACGTTCGTCACGCTCCTCGGCGCCGCGGCCACGTGGCCAGTTCCGGCGCGCGCGCAACAGCGCGAGCAGATGCGGCGCATCGGCGTGCTCTCGGCCACGGGCATGGACGATCAGGAAAACAAGGTACGCCTTGCGGCATTCGAGCAGCGGTTGCAACAATTGGGCTGGACCGACGGCCACAATGTGCGGATTGATTACCGCTTTGCCGCAGCCAATCTCGAAAACTATCGCAACTATGCAGCGGAATTGGTAGCGCTGGCGCCACATGTCATTCTGGCCCTGGCACTTCTCTGGTGCATATGCTCCAGGCTACCCGCACGATCCCGATCGTATTCCCGATCGCTGCCGATCCGGTCGGCTCAGGCTTGGTCGAAAGTCTGTCGCGGCCGGGCGGCAACGCCACTGGCTTTTTGGTGTTCGAATATGATTTGAGCGCAAAATGGCTGGAGCTGCTTAAAGAGATCGCGCCGGGCGTGACGCGAGCAGCGGTTCTTCGCGATCCCACCGCAATCACCGGAATCGGCCAGTTCGCCGTCATCCAGTCCGTGGCGCG
>DATFXJ010000165.1:0-6529 GCA_035315965.1 Pseudolabrys sp. | reverse complement strand
GGCCGGCGTCGGTTAGTGTGAGCCGCCGGCTCGTGCGGTTGATGAGTTTCGTTCGCAGATGGGCTTCGAGCTCGGAGACCTTGCGGCTGACGGTTGCGAGCGGCATTCCGAGCTTGCGCGAGGCCGCCGAAAGGCTGCCGGCCTCGACGGCCGCCACGAGCGTGAACATCGCCTCAATCCGGTCCATGGAGCATTCCGAAAAACGGAAGGCTAACTACTGATAATAGGGGATACTAACGCAATTCGAAAGGATCTACCTCTAAGGGGCAACGGACATCCAGCTAGAGGAGATCGCTATGTCCAGAATCGCTACACCCGACATCGCCGACACCCCCGCCGCGTCGCAGCCACTACTTGCAGGCGTTAAGAAGCAGCTGGGCGTCGTGCCCAACCTGTTTCGCGTTATCAGTAACAGCCCAGCCGCGCTTCAAGGTCATCTCGACCTCCATGGTGCTTTGAGCAAGGGCACGCTCTCGGCCGCGACCCGCGAGCGCATCGCCATCGCAGTCGCCGAAATTGACGGCTGTGACTACTGCCTGTCGGCGCATACTTACATAGGTAGGAATCTGCTCAGGCTCGATGACGCCGAGCTTGCGGCCAACCGCGATGGCGCCTCCAACGATCCGAAAGCAGATGCGGCGGTGCGCTTTGCCGCCACGGTCGTGCGCAAACGCGGCCGCGTCAATGATGACGACATCCGCGCTGTCAAGCTCGCAGGATACGACGACGCGACGGTAGTGGAGATTGTCCAGAACGTCGCGCTCAATATTTGGACGAACTATCTCAACGAAGTCGCTCAGACTGAGATCGACTTCCCTGTCGTGAAACCTCGCAAAGCCGCTCTGCCTTTAAGGACGCGATCATGAATGCAGCTCAGGCCTTCTCTAGCGATGTTGCCTTCACGCCTACCGTCAAGGCCCTGCAGACCCGCAAGGGATCACGCACGGCTTATAAGCGCATGGAGGAAAAGGGAAGCTGGCACACGCAAATCACACCGGACCTTAAGGCCTTCATCGAGGCGCAGGTGAGCGTCTTCCTCGCCACCGTCAATGCCGAGGGTCAGCCTTACATCCAGCATCGCGGCGGTCCGGCGGGATTCCTGCGCGTGCTCGACGATCACACCATCGCTTTTGTCGATTATGCTGGCAACCGGCAATACATCACCCACGGTAATCTCAGCGACAATGCAAAGGCGCATCTGTTCCTCATCGATTACGCGCATAGGAAACGGGTGAAAATTTGGGGGGAAGCCCAAGTCGTAGAAGGCAACGACAAGCTCGTCGAAGCTTTGATGCCCGAGGGCTACCGGGCGCGGCCGGAGCAAGTGATCCTGTTCAGGGTCTTGGCTTGGGACGCGAACTGTTCACAGCATATCCCGCAGCGTTTCGAAGCGGCTGACGTCGTGGCGACGCTTGCCCAGTGCGACAAACACATAGCGGAATTGGAGGCGGAGGTCGTGCGGTTGCGCGCGAACCAGCCGCCGTGACATGGCGGACCGCTACCGTACCCATGGGGCAAACATTTAGTATGCTTGCTTGACAATATCGTTGTTGAGACGACGCCATGGCCGCTGAACGCAGGGATGTATGGGCTAGTGGTGACGCCTATGAGCCTTACGTTGGTAGGTGGAGCCGATTAATTGCCCGCCAATTCGTAGCGTGGCTCGGTGTGCCACCACACAAAACTTGGCTCGATGTCGGGTCCGGCACGGGTGCATTGTGTGAGGCGATCCTCGCGTCTGCATCGCCACATCAGGTGATCGGCGTTGATCGTTCCGATGGTTTTATCTCTTTTGCACGCCACAAAGTGACTGATCAGCGCGCAAGCTTTCAGGTTGGCGATGCTCAAAAACTGCCGGTGGCAGATGGCTCATTTGACGCGACGGTGACGGGTCTCGTTATAAATTTCATCCCTGACCAAACAAAGGCGGTAGCCGAAATGAAGCGAGCGACACGTCGCGATGGCATTATCGGGGCGTATGTCTGGGATTACGCCGGCGAGATGCAGATGATGCGTCATTTCTGGAATGCTGCTGTCGCCTTGGACCCGAGCGCCGCTTCACTTGACGAAGGCCACCAGTTTCCTGTGTGTCATCCAGAACCATTGGCAGCCCTCTTTCGGCGTGCCGGCGTCGATGACGTGACGGTCCGCCCAATCGATGTCCCCACGATTTTCAGAAACTTTGACGATTACTGGACGCCATTTCTTGGTGGTCAAGCACCAGCGCCGGGTTACTGCATGTCTCTTTCCGAGGATCGGCGTGCCGCTTTGCGTGACCGCATACGCGCCAATCTTCCGATAAATAGCGACGGCAGTATTCACTTGACGGCGCGGGCATGGGCTGTGCGCGGTACGGCCCACTAACTCCGCATGTCCGCTATTCGCCCAAAGCGGACATTGAGGGGTCATTCGCGACTTGGTATGCAAAATCATTAATGACCACATGTTCGTCGGCGACGCAGGAGAAGTACCATGCGGCTCGAAGGTGGGTGCTATTGCGGTGCGGTGCGGTATGTTGCGGAGGGTGAGCCAGTTTTAAGAGCGCAATGCCACTGCCGCGCGTGTCAGTACTTCTCGGGCGGCGCACCTAATTTGTTCATGCTCGTGCCAGCAGAAGGATTCGCGTACACGAAAGGCGCGCCAAAGACCTATAGGCGGCCCGATAAGGCTGACGCCGTAACGCGAGAGTTCTGCGCGGTATGCGGCACACACATGATCTCGCGGCGGCCTGGCCTGCGACCGGTGGTTCTGAAGATCGGAACGCTGGACGATCCTTCAGTCTATGGCGGCGCGCAAAAGGCGATCTTCACGGCAGAAGGTCAGCCTTTCCATCTCATTGCGGATGGCGTGCCCGCCTTTGAAGGCCTGCCGCCGCGCCAATAGTTCAAATCAACCCCGCCGCTGGCAATGGCGCGCTAGCTATGCGCTAGGTCACCTTTGGGTCATTAGCGAGCGATGCCGCTCTAAGCCGCAATCTTATTCTGATAGATGGGGTGTCAAATTAAACCGTGAATGGTGATGAAAAGGTGCGCAGCAATGTCGCCTTTTGGCCCTTAGCGGTCATTCATCGCGCACATTAGCGCCATTAACCATAAGGTACGGTTCTCACAATAAGGTATGTTTCTACCTCGGTTAAGTTAATGTTAACGCGCAATTTATTCATGCTACTAATTTGATCCACGTCTCAGCTTTTCCTGGTCAGTCAAGACGTAAATAAAAAAAATCTGATCAGAGACCAGCGCGTAAGAGGCGATCATGAGTGCTCCGATCAGCGACGACGGCAACGATTCCGAACAAAGTAAGTATGCGCCTCCACGGTTTCGCGATCAGCCGCGAATGCCTGCTGCCAGGCAGTTTTACGTCAGTTCGACACCAACGGTTTCTTCGTCAACAGACGTAGATCCGGACCGGTGGACAAGGTCTGAATTTGCTTCATGGCCGGAACGCATCTCGGAGCCATCGCGACGGTGGGAGGACAAGTCGATGACGCTGATGAGCCGGACTTTAGTAGTAGCCTCATTTGCCGCTCTCGTCGCAATGGCGATCATCTTCGCAAAGCCGCTATGGCAGGGCGCACGCGCACTGCTCAGTGCAGATTCGCAAACCGCCTCTAAACCATCTGATCGACTTACAGCGAATAACGTGCCAGCGAGTAACGCACTCGTGCCAGCCACAACGATTGCAGCGACCTCTGGCGCGGGGTCATCTGCAAGCGCGCCGGCGCAGCAAGCGTTGCTCTCACCGAGCCCGCAAGAGCCACGGAGCACCGTTCGGGGGGTAACCGCCAGTGAAATTCGATTTGGGATTTCCGCAGCATTCAGTGGTCCGACCAAGGAACTCGGCCAGAACATGTACCGGGGCATCGAGGCTGCGTTCCGCGTAGCCAATGCGAATGGCGGAGTGCACGGCCGGCAGCTCCGGCTCGTCGCCGCAGACGACGGTTACGAGCCGGCTCGAGCTGCCGAAACAATGAAGCAGCTTTACGAGAAAGAACAAGTTTTTGGAGTAGTCGGCAACGTGGGAACGCCCACGGCGGTAGTCGCATTACCGTATGCCCTTGAGCGCAAGATGCTGTTTTTCGGGGCATTCACCGGCGCCGGTTTACTGAGGAGCGATCCACCCGACCGGTATGTTTTCAACTACCGCGCAAGCTACGCTGAAGAGACCGCCGCCACGGTGCACTATCTGGTGAAGGTCAGGCGGCTAAAGCCAGAGCAGATCGCGGTTTTTGCCCAACAGGACGCATACGGAGACTCCGGCTTCGTCGGCGTAGCCAAAGCTGTCCGTTCGCTCGGAGGCAACGACAGCACAATTTTGCGGCTCAATTACCAGCGCAACACCGTGGATGTGGGCGAGGCGGTCGCGCGACTCCAGGCGCATGGGACCCCAATAAGAGCGGTGATCATGGTACCCGCCTATCGGGCCGCGGCTAAATTCATCGAGAAGACGCGCGACCTTTATCCGGACATGATTTACACCAGCGTTTCTTTCGTGGGCAGCACCGCGTTGGCCAATGAGTTAATGCTTCTGGGCAAAAAGTATGCAACTGGGGTCATCGTGACGCAGGTCGTGCCGGCGGTTGATGGCCACTCGTCATTGGTTATCGATTACAAAAATGCGCTCGCCAAATACTTCCCTGGCGAGGCGCCGGACTATGTTTCTCTCGAAGGTTACGTGGCGGCCAACGTGTTGATCGCAGCGTTGAAACAGAATGGCCCTCAGCTCGACACCGAAAGACTGGTAGCAACTCTCGAGAATCTCCGCGATCTCGACGTTGGGCTCGGCACACCCGTAAGCTTCAGCCGATCCGAGCACCAGGGCGTACACAAGGTGTGGGGCACACAGCTTAACGCGACCGGGCAATATCAACCCATTGACCTGCAGTAGACGTAGTTTGCCCGCCGTTGCCGCGCTCGCGCAGACTCGCGTGTTCAATCATTGGACGAGTGGCGACCTCTGAGCCGCGTGGGCGCCGGTGCGGTGATCGAATAGCTGACGAAGTGAGGTTGTTCTGATGTCCGCTTTTTGACCCAAAGCGGACATTGGGTGCCCTTTCCTACGACCGGTCTGAGCCGCTACGATGCCTTGTCTTGCGGCTTGGGGGCAACATGAAGCGGCGGGAATTTATAACGCTTATCGGCTGCGCAGGGGCTACGTGGCCGCTAGCGGCGCGTGCGCAGCAGACTGAAAAGATTCCAGTCGTCGGCTTTTTTTATCCGGGACCGAAGGTGGCCGCTCCAACTCGTATCACGGCGTTTTTGGCTGGTCTCCGCTCCGGTGGCTTTAGTGAGCCGGCGAATGTCACGCTAATTCCGCAAATTACGAATGGCGACCCTGCGTTGCTTTCCCCTATGGCTGCCGATCTGGTCGCCCGCAAGGTGGACCTTATTTTTGCGGTCAGCAGCGTTGCACTGCAGGCGGCTCGAGATGCGACCACCACGATTCCCATCGTGTCGATTGACTTGGAGACCGATCCCATTGGCAGCGGGCTTGTAAAAAGTATCGCGCAGCCCGGTGGAAACATCACCGGCGTTTTTCTCGATTTTCCCGACTTTGCTAAAAAATGGCTTGAAGTGCTGAAAGAGACGATTCCTCAAGTTTCCACCATCGCCGTACTTTGGGATCCGACAACCACTAAAACCCAATTAACGGCGATCCAAGCCGCGGCTGGAATTCTCAATCTCAAGCTTGAAGTGCTTGAAGTGCGGAGCCGCGCCGATCTTGAGGCAGCATTTCCTTCCGCCTCCCGCCGGGCAGCGGGCGCCGTCCTGATGCTGTCTTCGCCGTTGATCGGCGCTAACACAAATCTGTTGGCTGAGCTCGCCCTGACGCAGAAACTGCCTGCCATAACATTGTTTTCTGATTTTGCGCGCAATGGGGGGCTAATGGCCTACGGGCCAAATCTTCTAGCCCAATACCGTCTAGCGGGGGTGATGGCAGCAAAGATTCTGCATGGAACCAAACCTGCCGTCCTCCCAATTGAATCGCCCACGCGGTTTGAATTTATATTGAACCTCAAAACCGCAGGCCAGTTTGGACTCACCGTGCCACCACTTGTTCTGTTACGCGCCGACGAGGTGATCGAGTAGCGATCCCAATTGCTGCACTGCATGAGTCCTCTTCTGGTCCTTAGCGGACATTTCAATCACGCCGTCTAATGTCTGCTTTTGGGGGTAAAGCGGATATGGCGATTGCACTGAAAAATGTCCGCTTTTGACCCAAAGCGGACATGGGACCAGTCGTTGTATCACGGCAAAATATCGTAAACTGCAGCGCGAATAACGCCGGCAAATAAGATGGCTCCTATGGACATCGTCATCCGACCTGCAACGGATAATGATGCCAGTGTGGTCTAATCTGCTACGACGGATTTCGAGCCGTTTGCGAACGCCACGGCTTTCCGCCAACTTTTCCATCAGTGGAGGTCGCCACACAGCGCGTCAGCGCTTTCATCCGGCACCCCTCGGTTTTTGGGGTGGTGGCTGAAACCGATGACGGCAAAATCGTCGGCTTCAATTTTCTCAGCGAG
>DATFXJ010000164.1:0-6222 GCA_035315965.1 Pseudolabrys sp. | reverse complement strand
TCCAGAGATTCCATTCCGCGCTGGCGACGTAGAATGTTGCGTCCGGAATCGTCAGCTCATCGAGCTCGTCGACCGTGCCCCAAAGATGATCGGGATGGCCATGCGTGAAAATCACTTTAGTGATCTTCGCTTTGTCGACGCCGGCAGTTTTGAGATTGTCCCAAAGTTTTCCGGCAGTCGGCATGAATTGGTCGCCTTGAGCCCATATCGACGAGAATCAAATCGCTGTCCGAGCGGATAAGTGTCACGTTGGTAGGCGGGTTGTATTGCTCTTCGGTCAGCAGAACTTCAGGTTCGGCCGGCGGCGCTTCGGGCGCGAGAAAGCTCGTCGGCAACACCAGATGGCCGTCGCTGACGACCGTTACTTCGAACGCGCCTGCTTGAACGCGAACGGCGACGCCGCGAGGGCGGGCCAGGCACGTGTTGCAAGAGCTGCAGCGGTGGCAGCAAGAAGAGTGCGGCGATTAAACTTCGGCTTCGGCGGACGGCCTGCGCGCAAGTGTGCCGCCTTCTACGCCAATGCCACACTTCCCGCCACCGAGGTGGCGTGCTCTGCTGCGGTGCTGTTTTCGACTAACGCCTACGGTTCAAGCGATTCATGATCAGGTAGATGACGGCCAGAACCAGCGCCAGTCCAATCAAGCTCTGTGTCGGCACGCCATTCGCGAACTTCGTGACGTTGTCGGCCACCGATGTCACGAATCCCCCCGAGCCTTGCCCGAGGAGCAGGTAAATCAGCATAATCGCGAGAATGGTAACGAAGCCGAGCTCGACGAACTCCCACAGGATCTCTTTTGCGGTGGCCATGAATTTGCGCATGGCAAGAACCTCTTGATGACACATACGATCATGGGTGGGGGGCTTGGCCCCCCACCCCCGATTGCGTCAGCACAGCTGATCAAGCTAGCCGCATACAGGTGTCAGGCCATTTTCCGGTTCGAGAACAGCCAGAGGACAATCCCAAGAGTGATTAGACCGACGAGACCGTTCCCGCCCATGTCCTTCACCCAGCCCATAATGTTCGCTGTCACGGCGCCGAAGAACGGCAGGTTAGCGCCGACTAGCAAGGAGAGCACAATCGCTAGTGCCAGCAGCATCAGAGCTAATTCCGTCAACGCCCCGACCCACTCTTTAATGGTATCGATCCCTTTCATTGCGGAGTCTCCCTAGGCGTGCCCTCTGATTCGAGGACCGCCCTACGTTATTAGCGCTTTTCGCCTACTAAATGTAGAGAATAGTCGCAATCCAGCCACAAAATAAGCTGGGGCACTACGCCTATAGTCGGGGATTCCCGCATTGTGCCGTACTTGGTACTGGCTAGACCAAGCGAATTATACCGATTTCTAATTTGGGTGGGATCAGCGAGAGTAATATTCCACCACCAGATGCGGCTCCATCTGCACCGCATAGGGCACATCGGTAAGCACCGGGATGCGAATCAGCTTGGCGGTCATTTTCGACGTATCGACCTCGATGTAGTCGGGGACATCGCGCTCGGCTAACGCCTGGGCTTCCAGCACCAGTACGAGCTGCTTCGATTTTTCTTTTACTTCGACCTCGTCGCCTACCTTCACCCGATAGCTTGGGATGGTAACCCGCCTGCCGTTCACCCGAATATGGCCGTGGCTGATGAACTGGCGAGCGGCGAAGACAGTGGGCACAAACTTGGCGCGGTAAATGAGCGAGTCGAGGCGGCGTTCCAGTAGACCAATCATGTGAGCGCCGCTGTCGCCCTTAAGTCGCCGTGCTTCCTGATAAATACCGCGGAACTGACGCTCGGAGATGTTGCCGTAATATCCGCGTAGCTTCTGCTTGGCCTTCAGCTGTACGCCGTAGTCCGAGAGTTTGCTTTTGCGGCGCTGGCCATGTTGGCCCGGGCCATATTCGCGTCGGTTCACCGGGCTTTTCGGACGACCCCAGATGTTCTCACCCATCCGGCGGTCGATCTTGTACTTGGATTCTATGCGCTTGGTCATTCGCGTCCTCGATCATCAATGCTGTTGGTGAGGTCGCGCCCTCCTCTGTTCCGGCCGGGCCGGAGCCGACAGGCAAATCCTCGTAAGCGCAAGGCCTGCCACGGGTCGCGAAACGCCCGGCGAACCTTGAAATCCGCCGGGCACGCGCGTTTTAGGGGTGATCGGCGGACCTGTCAAACCCCGGAGGGTAGCAATATACGGCTGAGCTGCTTGGTCGCAGCGGTCCAGCCTTGCCGAAAGATTATCCATGCGCAAACAATTAAGCCAACTCATCAGGCCGGGCCCCTCTGGCAGCTTCCAACCTGCGATGTCGGACTGATAGAGAATCCGCAGCGGGGTCCGATGCGCTGGGCAGTATCTTCAAAACGATCCAGCTTCTGCCACCGGTCAACCGGTGAGATCCGACCCTGGTTTTTATCACCAGCCTTACAGCCGCATCGATCGCCTTATTCCTTTCGCAGCCGCGCCCACTCGTGCTGCCGGCTTTCAGCCTATGGGCGATCATGGCGGCACCCTGTGTGGCGCTCGTCGCCGAAGGACGGCAGTGTGTCGGTGCATCACTTTCGGTTGCCGGCCGCGACCGAGCCGGGTGGCAGGAGCAGGGCGGATGATTGACCTCGATATCCCCCCAGGCGCGATCACCGCTCTTCTTCAGGTGATCATGATCGATCTCGTGCTCGCCGGCGACAATGCTGTTGTTATTGGCCTTGCGGCAGCCGGACTGCCGCCGGAACGCCGTTCGCGTGCAATACTCGTTGGCATAATCGCTGCCACGGTGCTGCGAATTGTTTTTGCCGGGATAGCCATCGAGCTCCTAGAAATCGTTGGCCTGCTCTTGGCAGGTGGAATCCTGCTGCTTTGGGTGTGCTGGAAGATGTGGCGCGAGCTGCGCGGGCCGGACCGGAAGGAAACCGATGCCGCTCTGCGGGCCGAAGAATGCAACGTCCCGCGTAAGACCTTTGCGCAAGCCGCCTGGCAGATTGTGATAGCGGACATCTCCATGTCGCTCGACAATGTGTTGGCGGTGGCGGGCGCGGCGCGCGACCACCCGGCCGCCCTGATCTTCGGCCTGGGGCTCTCGATCGTTCTGATGGGTGTAGCCGCCAGCATGATTGCTCGGCTGCTCAATCGCCATCGCTGGATCGCTTACGTCGGACTTGCTATCATTCTTTACGTTGCTGCCGACATGATTTGGCGCGGCGCGCTTGAAGTGTGGCCACGCGTCTCCGGTTAGAAGCCGAATGACGTCAGAGCGCGCGCAAGCGCCAGAGATGGGGTGCGTCCGGAGGTGAATTTGATCGCCTTGGAAGTGCGCGTGGACGTTGACGGCCGTCCACGCAGCAGGTTTGCGACGCGGCGAGCGATCGCCGGCGCAGGATCAAGCCAATCCACCGGCCACGGCGCATTGGCGCGAAAGCGCTCGAGCAACAAAGGATAGTGCGTGCAAGCAAGCACTATTGTATCGGTGCGGCGTGTATCTGTGTCGACGAAGCAGCCCGCGATCTCGGCTTTGATTGCCGAGTCGTCTACGGCTTCGCTCGCCAGTTCCGCCTCCGCATAAGCGGCGAGTCGCGGCGAGCCAACCAGATGAACGTCGCAGCCCGCGGCAAACTCGCGGATCAGTGTCTTGGTATATTCCCGCCCAACCGTCGCCTGTGTGCCGAGCACCGCGATACGCTTGCTTTTTGACCGTGCGCAGGCCGGCTTGATCGCCGGCACCGTGCCGACAAAGGGCACGGAAAAGCGCGCTCGCAATTGGGCGAGTGTAAGGGTGGAGGCTGTGTTGCAAGCCACGACCACCATGTCGGGCTTGTGTTCAACAATGGCCTTGCCAAGCACGTCGGTGACGCGCGCGACAAGCCTTTCTTCAATCAGATCGCCGTAAGGAAAGCCGGCGTCGTCCGCCAGATATATGAGACGCGCGTCCGGTCGCGTTGCTATCACCTCTCGGAAGACCGTGAGGCCGCCTAGGCCGGAATCGAACACCAAAATGGTCAGAGCTTGCGGCATCGCAATGGAGAGTCAGGCGGTCCCAAATACCCGCTTGAAGACGGTTTCGACGTGCCTGAAGTGGTGATCGAGGTTGAAATTGGCCTCGAGCTCCTTATCGGAAAGCTTGGCCCGCACGTCCTTGTCGACTTTGAGCAGTGACAGGAAATCGCCTTCGCCGCCCCATACCTTCATCGCGTTGCGTTGGACCAGACGATAGGCGTCCTCACGCGAAACGCCCTTTTGCGTAAGCGCAATCAGCACGCGCTGTGAATGAATGAGACCGCCGAGCCTGTCGAGATTTTTTTGCATCGCTGCGGGATATACGACGAGCTTGTCGACGATAGATGCGAGGCGCGCCAGAGCAAAGTCGAGGATGACGGTGGCGTCGGGACCGATCATGCGCTCGACTGAGGAATGAGAGATATCTCGCTCGTGCCAAAGCGCCACATTTTCCATGGCAGGCAAAGCATAGGCGCGTACCATGCGTGCAAGACCGGTCACGTTTTCGGACAGCACCGGATTGCGCTTGTGCGGCATTGCCGAGGAGCCTTTTTGCTTCTCGGAGAAGAACTCTTCTGCTTCCAGCACTTCAGTGCGTTGCAGGTGCCGAATTTCGGTAGCAAGCCTTTCGATCGAAGACGCGACCACGCCGAGTGTCGCGAAATACATGGCATGACGGTCACGCGGGATGATCTGGGTCGAAATAGGCTCGACGCTCAGGCCCATCGCCTTGGCCACATGCGCTTCGACACGCGGGTCGACCTGCGAGAAGGTGCCGACCGCGCCGGAAATCGCGCAGGTCGCAACCTCCTTGCGAGCGGCCGCCAAACGGCCGCGCGCGCGTGCGAACTCCGCATAGGCATAAGCAAGCTTGAGCCCGAAAGTGGTCGGCTCGGCGTGGATACCATGCGATCGGCCGATCGTCGGCGTCAATTTATGTTCGAAGGCGCGGCGCTTGAGGGCATCGAGCAGAGTATCCACGTCGGCGATCAGGATGTCGACGGCGCGCACAAGCTGCACGTTAAAACAGGTGTCGAGCACGTCGGAGGAGGTCATACCGGCATGCACAAAGCGCGCCTCTGGGCCGATGATTTCCGAGAGATGCGTCAGGAAAGCAATGACGTCATGCTTGACCTCGGACTCGATCTGATCGATGCGGGCGACGTCGAATTTAGCTGCTTTGCCTTTTGCCCAGATCTTCTTGGCGGCTTCTTTCGGGACGATACCAAGTTCGGCCATGGCGTCGGCAGCGTGCGCCTCGATCTCGAACCAGATGCGAAATTTCGTTTCCGGCGACCAAACAGCGATCATTTCGGGCCGGGAGTAGCGCGGGATGGTCACGCCGCTTCCCCGCGCGCCAATGCTGCCGCATTGCGAATTGCGGCGATGTTGGCCTTGTAGCTGCCGCCCCGGAACACGGCGGAACCGGCAACCAGCACATTTGCTCCGGCTTGCACCACACGGGCTGCGTTTTCAGCCGTGATGCCGCCGTCGATTTCAATGTCGATCGGGCGCGCACCCACCAGCGCCCGGACCTCGCGCAGCTTATCAAGCGCCGTTGGAATGAAGGCCTGGCCGCCGAAGCCGGGATTGACCGACATGACGAGAACGAGATCAACCATGTCGATGATATGCTCGATGCTCGAAACGGGCGTGGCCGGATTCATGGTGACGCCCGCCTTCTTGCCAAGGAAGCGGATCGCCTGCAGCGATCGGTGAACATGCGGGCCGGCCTCGACATGCACCGTTATAATGTCGGACCCGGCTTTAGCGAAGGTTTCAAGATAAGGATCGCACGGCGCAATCATTAAATGGACATCGAGCGTCTTTTTGGTAAGTGGCCGGATTGCCTGAGTCACCGCAGGACCGATTGTGATATTCGGGACGAAGTGGCCGTCCATTACGTCGACATGGATCCAATCGGCACCGGCAGCTTCGACCGCGCGGATTTCATCGCCCAATTTGGCAAAATCGGCCGAAAGAATCGACGGTGCAATGACGAGCGGACGGGGCATCGACGACCTCCAGACGCCGTTCGGGTAACACGAGGCGAGTGAACGAGCAACGCCGCAAACGGCACCCATGCACCGAGCTTATTAACGATTGCTCGATAGTCGTTTCGCCAGAGGCTTCAGGAGGTGCGGCAAGAGATAAATAGGAAGCTGTACGAGCGCGAAATAAAGCCAAGCGATATCCGGCACCGCAAAACCGGTTGCTGCCAGCATCAGCCCGACATTGCGATTACCGGCAATCA
>DATFXJ010000163.1:0-16965 GCA_035315965.1 Pseudolabrys sp. | reverse complement strand
TGCGACATTGCGCGAGACTTCCTGCGGTGAACCAGAGGCCAGGTTGAGCGGTGCGTCGCCACATATTACGCAATTCGCCGCCGGCGTCGAAGCCCCAGACAGGCCCGATGCGGTCGGCGATTTCGTCGCCAAGATAGACTCGGACAGTTTCCTGCTGATTTTTGTACCCGGTTGCCAAGACCAACAGATCAGCCGGCACGACGCTTCCGTCGTGCAGTCGCGCCCCCTCGTTGACGAAGGTGCTAACGTCAGCATATTGCAGCAGATCGATTGCACCGGAAATGATCAGATCCGAACATCCGACGTTGAAGTAATACCCGCCGCCACGACGCAAATACATCATCTGGAAGCCGGTGTCGTCCTCGCCAAAATGCAGAACAAAGCCACGCTTTTCGAGTGCGTCGAGCAGCGCCTTGTCCACCTCCCTGCTTTTGGCAGTTGATATCTGATAGGAGCGTTGCAGCACCGGATAAGGAAACGACGTAGCGAGGAGGTCGCAGTCCTCAAACGGGATGCCTTCCGAATAAATTGCATAGACGCTCTGCGCCTCTTTCAGGCTTACGACGTAAGTTTTGCTGCGCTGGATCATGGTCACCTGGGCGCCGTGGGCGTGCAACTCCTGAGCGACATCGTGGCCGCTGGTGCCGGTGCCAAGCACAAGCGCCTTGCGCCCTTTCCATTTCTTTGCGTCCTTGAAATCCCCCGAATGGACTTTGGTGCCAGCGAAGGCATCGAGGCCTGGAAGATCCGGCGTATAGGGAATGCTGCTTACACCGGTCGCGAATACCAGGTGACGCGGCTGCATAATGCGCTCGCTGCCGTCCGACCGGCGGAGCGTGACACGCCATTGCCGACGTTTTTCGTTATAACTTCCCGCGACAAGCTCAGTCCCGGTCCAGAAAGTCAGCTCCATGGCTTCGACGTAGGACTCAAGCCAGTTCGCCAATTTGTCCTTCGGAATGTAAACAGGGAAGGTCGGTGGAAATGGCAGGTAGGGCAGGTGATTAACGTGTACTTCGTTGTGCAGCGTGAGTGAATGATAGCGCTTGCGCCAGTTGTCGCCGACCCGTTTGTGACGGTCGATGATCAGCGTAGCAATGCCGAGCTGATGGAGCCGCGCGGCAATGGAAAGGCCGGCTTGGCCGCCGCCGACAACGATGACAGCGGGATCGTGATCGGCGTAGGCGCGCGCCTTTGCAAGGCGATCGCTCCAGTTCTCGGCGCCGAAGTCGCGGGTGCTGTCGTGTACCTGCGCAGCGCGTTTCTTAAAGGCCTCTTCGTGGCCTCTGAGCTCCTCTAGCGTTGTCACAAGCGTCCAGGCACGGAGCCGATACGGCGTTTGAGGATCGGGAACGAGACGCACGACGCCGGCGCTCGGTCCAGATGTCGTTTCGAAATCGAACAGCGTTTCAATAACTTCGGCGCCGGCGCGCATTATCCGGCGAGGCGGCGTTCTTGCCTGCGGAATATGGAAATTCGCTGGTTGTGTTCGGGCGAGCGCGCCGCGCAACGTGGCTTCGATCGCGGGCCGGCCAGACATGGTCTGAATGTTCCACGTAAACGCCAGCACATCACGCCAAAGTCCGTCCGCCAGAAACAAGTTGGCGGCGGCTGCGGTATCTTGCGCGTTTAATGCGGCGCTAAAACTATCGAGCCAGCGCCGTGCGTCCGCTTGGGCCGTCGTCTGCTTTCTCTCAACGACGTTCATCATAACACTATTTCTTGCGCTTCTCCGCCAGCTTTGCTTTCAGCAAATAAAGCGCTTCCATTGCTTCGCGCGGCGACAGGTCGTCGGGGTTAAGCGCGACGAGAGCAGCGGCCACGGCATCCTCGACCGGTTGCTGCGTATCCTGCGACAGTTTGGAGGGGACCGCAAACAGTGGCAGGTCTTCAAAACCTTTAGGCGCGGCCCGGTCTTCCTGCTCGAGCTTGGCCAATACGATTTTGGCGCGTTCGATCACACTCGTTGGCAAGCCTGCGAGCTTTGCCACCTGAATACCGTAAGAGCGGTCAGCGGCGCCGGCGACCACCTCGTGAAGGAAGACGACCTCGCCCTGCCATTCCTTCACTCGCACCGTAGAGTTGTGGAGCCGATCGAGCCTTCCGGTTAGTGCAGTCAACTCATGGAAGTGCGTAGCGAACAGCGCACGGCACCTGTTGACGTCATGCAGATGCTCGACCGTTGCCCAGGCGATCGATAATCCATCGAAGGTAGCGGTACCACGGCCGATTTCATCGAGTATTACCAACGCGCGTTCCCCAGCCTGATTGAGGATAGCGGCGGTCTCCACCATCTCGACCATAAAGGTTGAGCGGCCGCGGGCGAGATCATCAGCGGCGCCGACACGCGAGAACAGCCGGTCGACTACTCCGATCTGCGCATGCTTGGCCGGCACGAAACTGCCCATTTGCGCGAGAATCGCGATCAGCGCGTTCTGCCTGAGAAATGTGGATTTTCCGGCCATATTAGGGCCAGTGATCAACCAGATGCGGCCGGCATCCGTATTTTGCGGAGGAGACAAATCACAATCATTGGCGATGAAGGGTGTGCCGTCACGCAACAGGGCTTGTTCCACTACTGGATGGCGGCCGCGCTCAACGACAAAGGCATGACTGTCGTCGACTTGCGGCCGTGCATATTCGCGTTCTTCAGCAAGCTGAGCGAAAGCGCTCGCGACGTCGAGGCGAGCAAGCGCCTCGCCGCAATCCTTGATGTTGGTGCTTTGTTCGATGATGCTCGCCGTAAGGCGCTCGAAAATTTCTAGTTCGAGGCCGAGTGCCCGTTCGGCAGCGCTGGCGATTTTTGACTCGAGGTCGCCTAGTTCAGTAGTGGTAAAGCGAACTTGTCCAGCGAGCGTCTGGCGATGGATGAAGATGCCATTGAACGGCGCGCTCATCAGTCGCTCGCCATGCTGTGCGGTAACTTCGATGAAATAGCCAAGCACATTATTGTGCTTGATCTTGAGCGTTCGGATTCCGGTGTCCTCTGAATAGCGCGCCTGCAACGCGGCAATCACGCGGCGGGATTCGTCGCGGAGCGCGCGGGTTTCATCAAGCCCCTTGTCGTAACCCTCCCGGACAAAACCGCCGTCGCGCTTGAAGGCAGGTAGCTCGGCCGCAAGTGCAGCCGACAATTTGGCGGCAAGCATTCCGTCAGGTCTTCGGCACGCTTCCATCGCGTTAGAAATTTCTGCAGGTGCGTGCTTGAGCGAAGCGAGAGCGCGTGCAAGATCCGCTGCTGCGAGTACGCCATCACGGATCGCAGCAAGGTCGCGCGGGCCGCCGCGCGCGACCGCCAATCGGGACAATGCCCTAACGAGATCGGGCGCCGCCTGCAGGCGCGAGCGTGTCTCCGCCCGGGCTTCCGTGTCGTCGACAAAAGCGGCGACCGCGTCAAGCCTTTTGGCGATCTGCACTGAATCGGTGAGGGGCGCCGCCAGCCGCTGCAACAGCAACCGCGAGCCAGCTGCAGTCACCGTGCGGTCGATGGCGTCGAGCAATGATCCGCGCCGCTCACCAGCAAGCGTGCGCATCAGTTCGAGGTTAGCGCGGGTGGCTTGGTCAATGGCCATCGTAGCGCCAGTACTCTCGCGCAATGGCGGTGAGAGAGGCGGCCGTTTACCGATTTGCGTGCGCTCAACGTAAGTCACACATGCCGCCGCCGCTGTTAGTTCAAGCCGGCTGAGCGCACCAAAGGCTTCACTGGTCGCTACCGCAAAGAATGAAGCCAGACGCCGCTCGGCGGTCGCGCCGTCGAAAACATCGCGCGCAACCGGTGTCACCGCCGGCAGTGACCGCCAATACGACGCGAGGTCTGCCTCGCCAAACAGGGCATCGGAAACGATTGTCTCGCCAGGTTCGAGCCTCGCGATTTCGACTGACAGGGAGACCCGATCGCACTCAGCGACGCGGAATTCTCCCGTCGAAATATCGATCCAGGCCAGCGCGAATCGCGCCTTCTCGTCGGCCGATGACTGGCGCGCGCGTGCCACGGCGAGCAGATAGTTATTTTGCCTTGCATCGAGCAGCGAATCTTCTGTGAGAGTTCCCGACGTCACCAGCCGCACCACGTCGCGGCGCACCACGCTCTTGGCCCCGCGTTTGCGCGCTTCGATTGGATCTTCGAGCTGCTCGCACACCGCAACGCGATAGCCAAGCGCAATCAGGCGGTGGAGATATTCGTCAGCGCGCTCGACCGGAACGCCGCACATCGGAATATCCTGACCGAGATGCTTACCGCGCCGGGTGAGCACAATGCCAAGCGCGCGCGAAGCCACTTCAGCGTCGGCAAAGAACAGTTCGTAGAAATCTCCCATCCGGTAAAAGAGCAGATAGTCCGAATTTGCTGCTTTGATTTCGATGTATTGCTCCATCATCGGAGTGACGCGGCCCGCTTCGCCATTCACGGGCGTGAGGGCAGCTGCGTTACCTTCAGGCGGGTTGATGGGTTGCGTAAGTGCCATGGCGACAAGTTAGCAGATGGCTGCCCGCCTTCCACACGCTGCCGGACCACGCCAACATGTCATGCCCGGCTTTATACCAGGCATCCACGACTTTCTTTGCGCAAAGATGGCCGGGACAAGCCAAGCCGTGACGCTCAGCTCTTGAACTTCGCGCCCGTGATTGCCTCGAGGTTGCCGTGCCAGATCTTTTCCTTGTCGGCTTTCGACAAGTCGATGCCTTCAAGAATACGCAGCGTTTCGCGCGTATACATCGTGCCTTTCTCAGGATCGAACGGGCAGTCCGACGCGAAGACGATCTTATCGAGGTCAAAAAACGCGAAACCTGCATGAGTCGCCGGCCCGCCGCCGAATACCGCCGTGTCTGCGTAGAATGAGTGCTTGAAATAATCGATTGGGCGCTTCTTGAGCTGCTTAAGAATGACGCTCAGGTCTTCGTCGGAGGTACGCGCGCCGAGCTGATCCCATCCCGGTCCGATACGGCCTTCCAGCATTGGTACGATGCCGCCGAAATGATGAGTAATAATTTTCAGATTCGGGTATTTGTCCATGATTTTTGAGAACACTAGCCGCGCCATCGCCGCCGCCGTTTCGTAGGACCATCCGAAAGTCCACCAGATTTCATATTTCGATTTTTTCTCTGACAGATAATCCGGAAAATTAGCAGCGCGCGCCGGATGCATCCAGATGGGTTTGTTCAGTTTATTCATTGTGGCGAAAAACGGCTCAAATAACGGGTCGTCGAGTGGCTTGCCGGCGATGTTCGTATAAATCTGCACACCCAGCGCACCATTCTTAAGCGCGCGTTCGCATTCGCGCACGCCGGCGTCCGAGGCGATCAGCGCTGCCTGTGCCACCCAGCCGGGAAATTGGTCGGAATATTTCGCGCAGATGTCTGCAAAACCGTCATTGATGAGCTTTGTATATTCCTCCGTTAGCTTGCCATCGCCCTTGGTCATCACCTCGAGCGGTGGCATCGAATAGGAAAGGATCTGCGCATAGTCCTTGAATCCGTCGACAATCATGCGGCGCAATTCGAGGTCATGAATGCAGGGAATTTCGCGCACGCGCTTGCCGATGTCGGCATGACCGCTCTCAACGATCTTGTTGAAAAATTTTTCCGGAACGAAATGAGTATAGGCGTCGATGCGCATGAACTTCTCCGTACTTTCGTTATTCTTTCAATAAGGCGTAATGACGTTGAGCAGCGCCTGTCGGCGATCGTTGACGACGGCGGAGCGGGCACGCGCCAGGGCATCAGGCAGGTCGGCGGGTTTGTCCACGCGCTCCGCGTGAGCGCCCTGCGCCCGCGCCATCTCCTCGAACGGGGGCGATGGATCGAGATCGGCGAGCGTGAGCCCGTCATTTTCCCCGGCAGCGCCGTCCTTGAACATCGAAAGCGTAGCGCGGCGCACGGCTCCGTAACGGCTATTGTTGAATACGACAGTCAGGATAGGGAGACTATAAACCGCTGAGACCCAGTGGCTGACCACCGGATTGGCGAACATATAAGCGCCGTCGCCGAGTGTCGCGACCACGAATTCCTCAGGCGCTGCGAGCTTTGCGCCAAGCGCCGCGCCGAGACCCCAACCGAGGCCGCCGGCGGGTCCGAGGGCGAAGAACGTGCCAGGCTTCTCGCGTGCGCAATGATCTGGCTTCAGCGGATATTCGTTGATGATGATAGCGTCTTTGCCGACTGTTTCGCCAATCACGCGGGATAGATGTTCCGGTGAGATGGTCGGGCCAGGAGCAGAATCTTTCGCGAGCTGCGTGCGCCGCGTGTGCATTCGATCAGTCAGCCGTGCACGCCGCGCCGCAATGCGTGCGTCCGCGATCTGCAGACGCGGTTCGACCACGCGAGTCAAAGCGGCCAGAGCTTGTACGGTACTCGCCTGAACAGTAAGGTCACTGGGAAAGCTCCGCATCGGATAACGCACGTAAAACGGATCCTCACCCATATGCGCGACACGGCAGTCGGCGGATGGGTGTTGCAAATGCGGAATCCATGGCACGTCCGATTCAATGACGATCACCAGATCGGCGTCGGCGAGCAACGTGCCAGGCTCAAAGCCGAAATGCATGGAATGGCTTGAAGGCAGACAAACCACACGCGGGTTGTGCGTCACGACCGGAATGGCGCAACGTTCAGCGAGGCGATCGAGTGGCGGAACTGCTTCAGCAGGCAAAGTAGCAGTGATAATCAGCGGGCGCTCGGCCGCAACGATCCACTCGGCGAGTGTGCCGATCGTCTGCGGATCAGGATGCAAAGGGGCCGCCTGCGGCCGCGGCTTTATGGGCCCGAATGGCTCGGGCAGGGGGGCGGCGAGCGGCTCGCGCGGTAGCACCAAGTAAACTGGCCCGCGAGGATGTGCCATTGCCACTTCGATACCGCGCGCAACGACATCGATAACCTGGCCCGGTACGCGCAGCTCGTAGTCCCATTTCACCAGCTCGCGCACCATCCCGGCTTGGTCGAACATTTCCTGCGCCCAATGGATTGGGCGGGTACGCGAGCCGAACGTGCCTTTCTCGGTAATCGGCGTACGGCCCGCGGCAAGAATGAGCGGTACTCGGTCGCGCGAGAGGTTTGCGAGGTTATTTATTGTGTTGGCGGTACCGACATTGACGTGCACCATCACCGCCTGCGGACGGCCATTCATCAGATAGGCGCCATGCGCCATGGCCACGGCGAGGTTTTCGTGTGGCACCAGAATGGGCTTCGGCACCTTGGCATTGGTTTTTTTTGCGCGGCTGAACGCTTCCACAATTGGGGGAAAGTCGGTACCGGGATTGGCGAAGAAATAGTCGGTACCGTGATCTGCGAGCGCGCGCAGAAATGCTTCGGCGGCGATTGTTGGCCGTTGGCCGGTCGGTGTCGCCGCCATGCGTTTCGTCCCCAATTGTCCGCTGAATGGAGTTCGGACTGTTATTGTTGGTGCGCAGTCTTAACCGACGGGGCCGAGGGTGACAACGGACTACCGTGCATCCCACGATGCCGTTATAGCCTGACCGGGGACTGCGGTCGGCCGGCCCAAAATGACAGAGTGTATTTATTCTGCGGCCATACCCAGCGCCGGGCCGTCAATATCGGCTAGACACTTGGCGAGGCTTTCACCTTCCGGATCGACAAGGGCCGCGGTGCGCGCGCTGGCGATAGCATCGACCGCGCGCGCCGGTGGGATTTGCCCAGCCAAGGTGGGCCGAATTACACGAGTCTCAATGGCAAGATAGTTGGCGACACCGCGCGCATGGGTATCGCCATAGCCTTTGATCAGCCGCGCGCATTCGGCGACCTCCAGTGCCAGCTCGGGTGACAAACGCGCCGCCTCGCGGATTAAAGCAAGCCATCCTTCGATCTGAAGCTGTTCCTGTTTGTAGCGATGGCCATAAGGACGCAGCAGCCGGAGCTTAGCGAGCATAAAAAACCGTAAATAACCGCTAACCGAGGTCGAGTTGACCTCCATGCTAAAATAAACATCACCAAGCCAGCCTTTGCGCTCCGCGAGCCGCAGGATTGGCCGCGCCAAGAACGTCGGTAGAAGCTGACACATCTCCTCAATGCCGGGCTTAAGAAAATCATGCACCGAAAAAGGATCGCCATTTGTGCGCAACTCTTCGCATGCGATGCGCCGCATGCGTGCTGGAGCAATCTTTGCCTGCGCAACGCGCACCACGTCCTCGTAGGACATGCGCACCGCAAGATGACGCGCGACTTCCTTTACCAGCTTGCCTCGCGCGCCGAAAATCTGGTCAGCTTCGAGAATAGGCCGAAGGCGGCTCAGATAAAGCCATGCATAAGCGACGCTCTGATAATGGATCAGGCGCCGTACGCCTTCGAGTCCAGTTGTCTGCGCGACCGCTGGAAACGTGCGCGCAACCTCGTGCTCGACCATTGCCGGCGTGGGTGCGGCGCTTTTCTTTTTTTCCCGTTCTTTTACAACCTGTATGTTCGCGCGCGCCGCTTCGAATCCGGCACGGAAGCCATGCAGGTTGTTCTCCACTGATTTGCCATCTTCACGGATCGCTGTCTCAAAGTGCTCCCGCTTCAGTGGCAGCCGCCCGCAGCCGGCGATGGCACCGAGCATTACCGCGTTGATGATCGACCCGCTTTGTCTTGCCAGCGAATCCATATCGACCAGCAAAGCGTCTCTCGCATGCTGTTTGATGACTTTGATCAGCTTGTCCTGATCGAAGCGCCCGTCACCCATGGCAATCTTTTCATCCATGGTATAGAAGCGGCTGAGTGAAGCTATTATGTGCGTGCGATCGGGGGTAACAAAACCGCTCGCTACCGTGCGACCAGCTTCCAGCAACTCGCTCGCCACTGCGATATCGATGTCACCGACGCCAGGCGTAAGGGCCAGAACCGGGCGCTTGTCACCGAGATCGCGGGAACTCACGGGCAACATTTCGATATAGTAGGTTGTGGCGCCGGTACGTTGCGCGACGCCGGGAATGGAAGTGCTCTGCACTGGAAATCCTGCCCGCGCCGCGGTAGCGACAATCCATTCAGTCAGTACACCGCCGCCTTCGCCTCCGAGGGCGGCGATTAGAATCGTGATCGGACGAGGCGTGCTCATGCCGCGGCCTCGCCGGAATAGCCACCGAACCAGCCGATCACTTTCTGACGCAGGTGATGCTTCAGCCGGTCGCGCCAAGTCGGATTGCGCACAATTTCGGCGCGATAGAACGACGGGCATAGCACTGCCGCATGCGCGACCTCACCGCACAGCCCGCAACCCACGCACGATTCGATAACGGTTGCGACGGGATCGGTGCGCAGCGGGTCCGGCGACGGTTTTACAGTCAGCGACGGGCAACCCGAAAGTCGAATGCACGAGTGATCGCCAGTGCAAATTTCGTCGTCGACGCCGTAGCGCGTACGCGTGACTCGCTCACCGCGCTTCAGCTTCTCGGCGTCTTCGGTGCGGATCCGCCGCTGACGCGCAAGCTGGCATTCGCCGTCAGCGATGATCACCTTCAGACCGCGCTCGGCAGTCTTCATTGCCTCTTTTAGCGTTTTCACCATCACACTGACGCTGTAGGTTCGTACCTTGCGCAGCCAGCGGACGCCCATTGCACGCAATGTTTGCTCGATATCCATGCCGGGTGCAGTCCCCGCGCGGCTCATCGCGCTCGACGGGATATATTGTTGGCCTGTGGCGGAGGCGTAACCATTCTGCATCACAATCAGGACGCCATCACCTTTATTGAAAAGATTGGATACTACGCCGGTGATTAGTCCGTTGTGCCAGAAGCCGCCGTCGCCCATGACTGCAATTGGTCGTTTCTCCATGTTTGGCGCCACTGCCGCGGCGCTGGCAAGCGACATGCCGTAGCCAAGGATGGAATTGCCAAGCGAGAACGGCGCGAAAGTTGCGAACGAATGGCAACCAATATCGGCGCTGATGTGGGTGGGTCCGAGTTCGCGCTGCATCAATTTGATGGCGGAAAAAACTGGACGTTCCGGACAGCCGGTGCAGAACGCGGGCGGACGTGGCGGCAACGAACCTAATGCCGCAGCGGCTTTTACCTTGTGCGCGACAAGGCCGCGTGCGTTTTCCGCGAGGGTATCGGCGTCAATATCTTTCGGCTTTGCGTCCTGGAGAAACGCTGCGAGTCCCTCGAGCAACACATCGGAAGCGTATTCACCAACTTTCGGTAGTGGTCCTTTGCCCAGCACGCGCGTATTGATGCCGGCGCGCCGCAACTCGACGTTGACCGCCTGCTCGATATAGTCGGGGTAACCTTCCTCGACCACCAGGACTGCGCGTTTGTCAGCGCAGAATTCGGTAATTTCCTCCGGCACCAACGGGTAAACGACGTTCAGCAACAGGAGGGGTACGCGCGAATTGCCGAACACATCGGCAAGTCCAATGCGCTCGAGTGCGCGCAGCACGCTATTGGTCAGCCCGCCCATGACGATGACGCCTATGTCGGTAACGTCGCCGTCGATGGTCTCGTTAAGCTTGTGTTCGCGGATGAAAGCCCGTGCGGCGGGCAGACGTTCCTCGACCTTCAAGCGCTCTTGCGTGAAGATCACAGGCGGATGTGCCAGCCGTTCATACTCGAAACGTGGCGGGCCAGCCAATTTGTCTAGACCGGAAACGGCACCCTTGTGGTTGTCTTTGGCAGCGAATTGGCCGGTCGCGTGGCAAGCGCGGATGCGCAATTCGAGCATGACCGGCGCACGGCTTGCCTCCGAAAGCTCGAAACCTTTTTCCACGGTGCGCACGATCGACGGCAGGTCGGGCCGTGGGTCGAGCAGCCACATCGAGGACTTGAGTGCATACGCATACGAGCGCTCTTGAATGACACTTGCACCCTCGCCGTAATCCTCGCCTAGAATGATCATGGCGCCTCCGGCTACACCGGCCGAGGCAAGATTCGACAGCGCATCGGCCGCGACATTGGTGCCGACGATCGATTTCCAGGTTACCGCGCCGCGCAATGGATAGTTGATCGACGCTCCGAGCATGGCAGCGGCCGACGCCTCGTTGGAGCAGGTTTCCAGATGCACGCCGAGCTCGGACATGATGTCCTCTGCATCCACTAGTACATCGAGTAGGTGCGACACCGGCGCACCTTGGTACCCGCCAACATAAGAAACACCAGATTGCAGAAGCGCTTTGGTGACGGCCAGAATTCCTTCGCCGTGGAAGATGTCGCCATCGCCAAGCCTCAAAGCCTGTACTTCTTTTTTGAACGAGCGTTCCATTGTTCAGGCCCTCGGCAGATAGTTGGGACCCAAACTATATAGCAGAATTGACTTACATATGCGAGGGGAGCCAAAGGGCGATAATTGGAAAGGCAATCAGGATTATCAACCGGATAAGGTCGGTCATAATGAATGGAACGACCCCCTGAAAATTGTCGCGAAACTCGCGTCTTTAACGACGCTTTTGATCACGAACACATTCATACCAACCGGGGGATGAATGAGGTCGAGTTCGACCGTCATCACAATGATCACTCCGAACCAAATCGGGTCAAAGCCGAGATGGGTGATCACGGAGAAGATGATCGGCACGGTTAGGATGATCATCGCCATCGCGTCCATGAGGCATCCAAGCACCAGATACATCAGCATGATCAGCGCCAGTACGCCATAGTTGCCAAAGCCCGGTCAGGAACAGCAGCGCGCCAATCAGCACCGTGAATACCGCGGCAGCCGTACGCGTTGCTTGCAACAGTGAGCGGCGGATTTCGATACGATCGAGTCGGCCACGCAGCACGCCAATCAGGAAGGCGCCGCCGGCACCCATGCCGCCAGCTTCGGTCGGCGTAAACAGTCCGCCGTGCCGATCACGAAGACGAAAAGAAGGAGCGTCGCCCAGACATCGCGTGTAGCTCCAAAACGGTCTTTCCAGGAGTGGCGCGGCGTCGATGGCAGAAAGTTTGGCCGCGCGATCCCGATGATACCGACGGTGATCATGTACATCGTTGCGGCGAGTAGGCCAGGGATGATACCGGCGACAAACAATTTACCGATATCCTGTTCTGTAATAATGCCGTAGACGGCGAGCACTGTTGACGGAGGCAGCATCGCGCCCAGTGTGCCACCAGCCGCAATCACGCTGTGGATAGCCGAACCGCCGCATCTCGGGATAGGCGACGGCAGAAAACGTTGCGGCGGTCGCAGCCGATGAACCAGAAATTGCGGCGAAACCACCGCAGGCCGCAATAGTCGCAATCCCTAGCCCGAGTTCGAAAGTCTTTTCTTGTGCAAGTAAGCCGGTTGCTCCGTCGATCAATAGGATTGCAGCGTAGACACATCCGGCGAAACGGAGTTTCATGGGTCCTCCTTGGGGTTGCGGTGTTGGTTAAATCGCCAACTTTTGCAATATTCAGCCGAAGGTAGGCGACGTTGTAAAAGCTTAGTTTGACGTCAAACTAAATCCTGCGAACGGGCACTATCCGACTGTCTGTTTTTAAAAAGGGAAGCTGCAGTGCACGGAACGAACGACATCGGCAACCGTCGGCGCGGCAGCAACGGTGAAGCCTTTGGCTTATCGATAAATTTTGGTCCGCTCGCTAACTGGGTGGGCTTCAACTTGCGTATGGCGCAAGAAGCCGCTTTCCAGGCATTTTCGCGCCGCTCACAGGAAATCGGAGAAAGCCCGGGCCGTTTCGCCACTTTGACGTTGATCGCGCGCAATCCCGGCATCAGCCAGACTGTGCTATCCCTCGCCAATGGCCGCGATAAATCCAGCCTCACCCCGGTCGTCGAGGATCTGGTCAAACGTGGCCTCGTCGAGCGCACCCGGATGAACACCGACCGGCGCACCTACAGTCTAAATCTTACGCCGGCCGGAAAGAAAGTACTAACGACCATGACGCGTTGCGCGCGCCGGCATGAGCGCAATCTCGATCATGTCATCGGTGCGCGCGACCGCAAGCGATTTATCCAGATTCTAAAGAAGATCGCTGTGGAGATAGAGTAGCGCCACCCGGATGTTACTGCCTGCGGAATTTCGCCAGCACATCCTCTGGAACCGGATGTGATTTGAGACGGCCATTCGCAGCACGGACGACCCAAACTCGCTTTTCCGAACACTCAACGCAGGTGTCGCCGCTGAGGCTTAGTCGATGCTCGACCTCGAAGCTGGAACGCCCAAATTCTATCGTGCTCCTGACTGTCACGTCATCGCCGAAGCGGGTCGGCTTCAAGAATCGCGCCCGCGCGCTCACGAGTGGGAAACCGTCGAATTCAAAATTCTTGAACATGCTGAATTTGGTCATCCCGAGCGCACGCTCGAACAACAGCGCTGTCGACGCATCGAATATTTCGAAGTAGCGCGGGTAAAAGATGATGCCGGCGGGATCACAGTCTCCCCACTCGATCCGCACTGTGCGGGTACTGCTAAACGTGGCCACAACGTTACCTTTCAGCGCGGTGCCATGCGCAGCGCGCCGTCGAGCCGGATCACTTCGCCATTGAGATAACCATTGTGGATGCAATGCAGCACCAGGGCGGCGAATTCACGCGGCTCGCCTAAGCGTTTGGGGAACGGCACTGCGGCGCCTAGAGAATCCTGCGCTTCCTGCGGCAAAGCGCGCAGCATCGGCGTGCCAAAAATTCCAGGAGCTATCGCGAGCACACGAATGCCGAACTGTGCGAATTCGCGTGCTGCCGGCAGTGTTAGCGCGGCGACCCCTCCCTTGGAGGACGAATAAGCGGCTTGCCCGATCTGACCCTCAAAAGCTGCGACTGAAGCCGTGGAAACAATCACCCCGCGCTCGCCGCCGGCCAGTGGCTCCGCCGCCTGCATCGCGGCAGCAACCAGCCGCATCATGTTGAAGGTACCAATGAGATTGATGCGAATCACACGCTCATACTCGGCGAGCGGCATCGGTCCCTCGCGCCCAACAATGCGTTTAGCTGGTCCAACGCCGGCGCAGTTGACTAGGATGCGCGTCGGTCCATGCGCGGCAATGGCCTTTCTTACAGCCGCTTCACCGCTAGCGCCATCGGCGACATCACAGGCGATTGCGATGCCTTTAACATCGGCCGCCACTTCGGCAGCGGCCTTTTCGTTGATATCGACGATTGCAATTTTGGCACCTGCGGCAGCCAACGCGCGGGCGGTCGCAGCACCCAACCCCTGCGCGCCGCCGGTAACGATGGTCGCATGTCCTTTCGTCTCCATCAGCGCTTTCCTTCCCCTGCGATGATTCGCGAAGATAGAGGCACAGCATAGAGTTCATCCACCAGCGCGGATCGGTTCTTCAACACCGCGCGTTGATTGATCGAACCCTTGTCAGTCATTTCACCCTTATCCATGGAGGGCGGCTCCGTCATTAGGATCGCGCGTTCGACACGGGTCGAGGAGCCGGGACTAATCGCAGCGAGTTTGACTAGCAACTCGGCAAACCTTCCGCGCACGGGTAAAGCTCCGGCAACATCGCCGACTGATGCATCGGGCGTGAGGCCGCTGAGCTTTCGGCAAACTTCGATATCGGGAAATACCAGCGCCGCGATTTCGTCACGGTCAGCACCGGCAAATACGACGTCGCGGACATAGGGCGCAAAGTGGTCGATGAAACGCGCGCGCAAAGGTCCAACGCTCACCCAGGTCCCCGTGGAAAGCTTGAAATCTTCTGCGATGCGGCCATCAAACAAAAGACCTTTGCCGGGATCACCGGGGTCGACAAATTTCAATGCGTCACCCAGTCTGTAATAGCCTTCTTCGTCGAAAGCCTCTCGTGTCAAATGGTCCTCTCGCCAATAACCTGGCGTGATGTGCGGGCCTCGCAGTCGAGCTTCGAGTTTGCCTTCGTTCGGAACCAGCTTGAGCTCCACGCCGGGCGCGGGCAAGCCGATATTACCAGGCCGATCAAAATCCCACGAACAGGCGAGCGCGAGTGGCGCAGTCTCGGTCGAGCCAAGCGAAGACAAAAAGATAATGCGCTCACCAGTGGTCTCGACTGCGAGCTTCGTCAGTTCATTCCATGTCGTCTGGTTGAGGCCCGCGCCGGCATAAAACAGCACTTTCAACTGGCTGAAGAAGTTTCGGCGCAACACGTCGTCGGCGTGGAAATGCGCTATCAACGCTTCGTAACCTTTAGGGACGTTGAAATAAATTGTGGGCGCGATCTCACGTAGGTTTCTTGCAGTTTTTGGCACGCCCGGTGGCGTCGGGTTGCCATCGTCTATATAAAGGGAGCCGCCGTAGGTGAGCACCATATTGAAATTGTGGTTGCTGCCGAAAGTGTGACTCCACGGCAACCAGTCCACCACGACGGGCGGTTCATCCGTCACGAAAGCGAAACCAGAGGCCAGCATCGCTTGGTTCGAGCACAGCATTCGGTGAGTATTGATGACAGCTTTGGGATTTCCGGTTGAACCAGAGGTGAACAGGAACTTGGCGATCGTATCGGCCCACACCGTCCGGTTTGCAGCCGCAACACCGGGGTCGTCAGGCACGCCAACAAGATCGGCAAACATCGTGGTCTTGCGATCGCCAAGCGGATTGCGCGTGACGACCAGTTCGATATCGACGGGAATCGTTTGATAGAGCGCTCGCGCGAATGACCCGCCGTCGTTGGAAAAAACGAGGCCCGGTGTGAGCAGATGGATGATTTCTCGCAATTTGCCGAAATCGCTCGACATCAGCGAATAGGCGGGCGAAATGGGTGCATACGGAATGCCGACATACATTGCGGCGAGACCGAGCAACGCGTGTTCGATATCGTTGCCCGACAGCACAACGATCGGCTTTTCAGCGGATAGCCCGCGGCGGAGCAGGGTGGCGCCGATGCGCTTCACTTCGTGAAGTACTTGCGCATAGGTGAGCTTTCGCCATTGGTCTTGCGCGTCGCGCTGTGCGAGAAACACACGGTCGGGAGCGGACCTCGCCCAATGTTCGAGCGGTTGGCTCAGATTGTCGTTATAACGGCCAAGACTTTGTGCCGCGCGAATATGAATGACGCCGCCGGGTCGCTGCTCAAGTACGACATCGAGCCTGCCTAACCGCACTGCCCGAAGTGGCGAGGCTGCTTGGGTTCTAACTTCTGTCGCTGCACTCGGCATTCGCTTCTGTCAACCTAACTGCGCGTCACCTTTGGCGCGCGCTTCTCTAAAAAGGCTTTCAGGCGTGCCTTTGCATCTGGATCGGCTTGTGCGATTGCCGACATCAAGGCTTCGACCGAATAGCCGGCGGCTGGGTCCATTTCAGCGATGCGTGGCAATGCATGCATGACGGCAAAATTCGTCAGCGGCGCATTCCCGGCAATGCGTTGCGCCAATTCGAGACCCTTGGTGAAGCCCTTGGCTGTTTCGACCAGGTACGTAGTCAAGCCCATGGCTTGGCCTTCTTCCGCCGAGTAGGTGCGGCCTGTAAGCATCATATCCACCATGCGCGCGACGCCGATGAGTCGCGGTAGCCGCACCGAGGCACCGCCACCAACATAGATGCCGCGGCTGCCTTCCGGCAATGCATAGTAGGCCGAGCGCTCTGCGACCCGTACATGTGCGGCGGCAGCGAGCTCAAGACCGCCGCCGACCACCGCGCCTTGCAATACAGCAACGACCGGCACCTTTCCGAACTGAATCTTTTCGAATGCGCGATGCCACAAGCTCGAATGGGCTATTCCCTGCACAATGTCGCGTTCCTCTAGTTCGGACAGATCAAGGCCAGCGGAGAAATGTTCACCTTCTCCGGCAAGCAATGCGGCGCCGACGCCGCCAGGCAACGATGTAAAAAATTGTTCGATGCCGACGATTGTTTCATCGTCAAGCGCGTTCCGTTTCTGTGGACGGTTTAGCCGTAAAATAGCGACCGGGCCTTCTCGCTCGGCGACAAGTGAAGACGGAAGCCTGATTGCGAGCCGCTCTGTCATCATTCCACCTCAAAGACATCAAGCCGCACTGCGCGCGGCTCCCGTTGGCCCTTTGCTAGGGCCAAAATTCGGTTGAGCCAGTCAACCGAAGAGTCCGCGGTTTCAAATCGCATCACCGTGCGGAAATAATAATGGGCGGGGTCGATATTGTCGCCTCGCGCCA
>DATFXJ010000162.1:0-8450 GCA_035315965.1 Pseudolabrys sp. | reverse complement strand
CTACCTGTTTGATTTTTTTACATCGCCCTTCTTTACCCCGGCTTCAGGGAAAACCCACATCGCGACCACCATGAAGACGGCCGTTACGATTATGTAAGTTGCGAACTCCGGCCGTACCGGCGACCCGCTCCAATATGCCAGGATCGCTGCGACAATTAGCGAAAGGACGGAGACAATTGCTTTGACGTCATTCGGCATAGCAGCCTCACTCCAGGCAGTTTCCGGAACGCAGCCTGCGCGCCTGATTAGTTCAGTACGAGCCGATCGGCGCCATCGCCGCCTCATCGGGTGCGCGCGGCTGACCGCGCAGGTTCTTCTTGAGATGGCTCGTGTCGTAACCGTTGAACAGCGTGCCGATCAGGCCACGATCAAGATCGGACGTCCTAAAAAACCAGTCGGCGATCGGGAAAGTCAGGTTCATGTTGGTTTCCATCATCAGCCTGGCGTTGTGATGGGCGGTGTGATGCCGGCGCAACGTGTTGACGAACGGACAATGACGCACGAACCAATTCTCATCGACGTGGCAACAGAAGTGCATGAACTCGTAGATAAGATACATGCCCGTCGTAACTGACATGAACAGCCAACCGACATTCGGCGAAAAAATCATGCCGAGAATGACAGCCAAGGGGAGCGACATCAAAATAAAGACAACCAGCGCATAGGGCGGAAACACAGTTACGCGCCAATCCTTATGATCACGAAAGCGCATTTCATCATCGGTAAAGAACTGGTGGTGATTGAGCGTATGTCGCTCATAGATCGCGCGCAGGCCTTTTATGTTTACTGGCCGATGCATGACGTATTTGTGCACAGCCCATTCAAAGACATTCGTAAAAAGGAACGTCAGAGGGACCGTCAGCCATTCGAGCCACGATACGTTATGGATGTGCGCGATATAGACGTAGAACGCCGCCGCGCCCATGGCATAGATGATGGCAATATGAAAATAACCATCGTACCAGCCAATGATGCGTGAGCGGTATTCGCGCCGAAAATCGATTTGCCGCTGACTGATCATGTCGTTCTCCTCGCCGCGTTGATGCGGGTTACCGGGCTTTCCGGCATCCCCCGCTCCGCACCAGTCTGATATATCACACATCTATCACAGAACGCGGGGTCGTTCAATTAGCCGCCGCGGCTGGGCTCACCCCCTCAATAACGCGTACTACCGCCGGGTTCCGGCGAGCCTCGCCGGGCTTGCCCGCAAAAATAATTTCACCCCGTTCAATGACATAGAGTCGGTCGGCAAAGTCCGGCACGTGATGAATGTTCGATTCGGCGATGAATATCGCGTGGCCGAAGGCTCGAATATTCGACAGTCCCGCTACGATCGACGGGATGATTGCCGGCGACAGGCCTTCCATCGGCTCGTCCAACAGTAACAGCTGCGGTCCCAACGCCAGCGCGCGAGCGATCGATAGCATTTTGCGCTCACCCCCGGACAAGGCCTGGCCACCGCGGTCCATGTACGCCCGCAGGTTTGGAAATACGCTGTATGCTTCGTTGAGGCGCTCGGCGGCGGTCCGCTCATTGGGGCAAACCCAGGTCGGCATGGCGACATTTTCGGCCACGGTCAGTTCGCCGAACACTTCACTCTCTTCCGGTGCGAAGCCGATCCCCATGCGCGCTATCTGATAAGGTCGCAAGCCAAGCAAACTGCAGTCCTTGAATCGGATCGAACCGGACACGGGCTTGCGAAATCCCATAGCAGAGCGGAGAGCGGTAGTTTTACCCGCGCCATTACGGCCGACCAGGCACACAAGTTCGCCTCCCCCCACCTCAAATGAGATCCCGCGCAGCACCCGGCTGCCCTCGATATCGACTACGAGGTCGTGGACGGCAAGCATCAGTAACCTTTCCGCTTGCCGATCACCGTCTCTATCAGATGCGGGTCAGTGAAGAAGCGTTCGGGCGGCAGGTCCGCAAGAACGCGACCTCCAGTCAATGCAATAATACGATTGGAATAAGCAGCCACCAGATCCATGTCGTGTTCGACCAGCACGATCCCCTTTACGCCAGCAAGTTTCGCGGCCGCAATCAGCGTCTTCATTATCGCATGTTTGTCGGCTGTGGAGACGCCGGAGGTTGGTTCATCGAATAGAATAACCTGCGGATCGAGCGCGAAGGCGGAGGCGACGTCGAGTAGTTTCTTTTCCCCCTGTGAGAGCGAAGCAGCGACGGTATTTAGCCTGTGGTGCAAACCAAATATCTCCGAGACCTCACGGACACGCGCATTAACCTGCGCGTCGCCGGAAAGCCGCGAGAACAGACGCCAACGTTTTTTCTGCCGGGATACAACCGCCGCAGCGATCGTTTCTGCAACAGTCAGCTTGGGAAAAATCTGAATCAGCTGAAAGGCGCGGGCCATGCCTTGATCAGCGAGCGCGACCGGGCCGACGCCGGCAATATTCTTGCCCATGAATAGTACCTCACCCGAGGTCGGCGACAACAACCCTGTGAGAAGATTGACCAGTGTGGTTTTGCCGGCCCCATTTGGGCCCACCACCGAAACGAGCTCATTTTCATGCACGGATATGTTTACGTCCTCAAGCGCTCGGAACACACCGTAATTCTTACTCACATTGCGTGTTTCGAGCAGAAGGCTCATTGAGGTCCCTTTGCGAGGCGCCGCCACAAGTCAAAAGCCAGCCCGGCAATGCCGCCCGGAAAACCAATGACGATGAGGGCGAGAATAACACCGAGCATGGAACGCCAATATTCGGTTAAGGATTGCAGCTGATCCTGCAATAGGGTGTAGGTCAGTGCGCCGATGATTGGCCCAAAGAAATTGGAGAAGCCGCCCAGCACGGCCATGAAAACAAGCTGACCGGAGTGGGTCCAATAGACCAATTCGGGGTCCGCGAGCCCAACACGGAAAGCAAGAATGGCGCCGCCAACACCACCGAATACCGCGGATATGACAAAGGCCGCGAGGCGGAAGCCATGGACGTGCACGCCGAGATATTCGGCTTTGCGAGAGTTGTCGCGGATGGTTTTCAGATGCAATCCGAATGGAGAGTGCACGATTCGCCACATGACGAGGCCTGCGACAATCAGCAGACCCAGGCAGTAGTAGTAGAACGGACCGGCAAGGAACTCGATCTTGTTATAGCGTTCGAACGTTAGCCCCAAAATGTTCATGCGCGGCACGCGCATTCCACTGTCTCCGCCGGTGAGGTGATAAAATTTGAACAGGAATGAGTAAAACAGCATGCCAAAGGCGAGCGTGAGCATGCCGAAAAAGATTCCAACATATCGTGCGCACAAAAGCGCGATTGGTAGCGCAACAATGGCAGAACCGAGCATTACCGCGACCAGCACAAGCTCAAACGATCTAATTCCAAAGACACCGGACATCACTGCTGCGCCATACGCGCCGAACCCCAGGAACATGGCGTGCCCGAACGATAGAAGGCCGGTGTAGCCGAATAGAAGATTGAACCCCAACAACGCAATGGCGTATCCGAAGAACGGGATCATCAGCCCGGCGTAGTAAGGCGGAACGACTGATGGCAGCATCGCCAAAGTTGCCGTCCCGATCAGCGTTGTTATCGCTGCCGTATAGATTGTCATACGAGCGATCTCCCAAACAATCCGGCAGGACGGAAGATCAGAACGCCGATGACAATAATATAAATTGCGAGTACTTCGAGTTCGGGAAAGAACACTATGGAAAGGGCTCGAATCAGCCCAACGATAAGCGCACCTACCAGCGCACCACGCATTGAACCGAGACCGCCGATAACGACAACGGCAAACGCCTCAATGACGAACTCGATTGCCATGTCGAGTGAGGCGGCGGCGGTCGGCACCACCAGCGCGCCTGCAGTCGTTCCAAGGACCGCGCCTAGTGTGAAAACAGCCGAATAGATGCGCCGCACGTCAACGCCGAGCGCCTCCGCCATAACTCGATTTTCCGCGGTTGCGCGCAAGAGGCGGCCGTAGTTGGTCTGCTGCAGAAAAAGTCCGAGCCCGGCCGCGATCGCGATCGCGGCTAGCACCACCAACAAGTTATACACCGGCATACTGAAATTGCCGGCGCTCAAGGTGCCGTAGATCAAATAAGTGCTGTCGAGCGAGCGTGGGTTGGCGCCCCAAATGAACTTAAAAATGTCCTGGAATATGAGGACCAGAGCGAATGTCAGCAGCAGCTGGAAACTCTCATCACGATCATAGACCGTGCGCAAAACGCGTTCGATCGGCGGACCGATAAAGCCGAGCAAAATTCCAGAAATGATGAGTCCCGGAAATATTAGCCAAGGCGAGATACCAAGGTGGGTTGCATAGCTAATGAAGCTGATACCGAAATAGGCCCCAAGCGCATAGAACGAACCACAGGCAAGATTGACGATCTTCTGAACACCAAACACTAGTTGAAGGCCGGCGGCCACCAGGAACAAGACGGCGGCGTGGAACACGCCGCCGGCCATAATATTTGCAAACGCGGACATCCAATCCGATTTGCCGTATCAAACTTTGAACTGGGCGGACTTGATCCACTCCCAGAAATTTGCTCCTGGCGGTTTTTGCAGTTCCGTGGAGTACATCGTCTCGAAGTTGCCGAGCGTCACAAAGTCGTACTTGTTCTTATGAGTCGTCAGGCCCTGCACAAAAGTTTGATCGGCAATATGGTCCTTGCGCCACGAACTCTTGCCACCGAGGCTTTCGATGGAGAGGCCGGCCAGCGTGTCAATCACGTCATCCTGTGAGGGCCAGGATCCGCCCTTGGCCTTCATCGCCTTTTCGACTGCCTCCTTGTAAGAGGCGATAGCGAAATAGGCACGATCGGCTTCCCACTCGGGATAGTCCTTATGGGTCTTTTCGTACCAGGCGACGAATTCCTTCGCCAAGGGCGAAGCATTTGGGTTAGCGAAATAGAGTGTGTTATGGCCGAACAACATGCCTTCCGGCGTGAATTCCTTCTTCATGAGCGTGTGCTGCCAACCGGCCGCAGGGAACACGAGCTTGGTGCCTTCGGTCAGCCCAGCGGCGTGTGCCTGCTTCATGAATACCGGCAAATCGGCAAACAATAGCGAGGAGAAGATAAGATCCGGCTTAGCGGCCTTCAGAGCTGCGACATGGCTGGTGAGATCCATGGTGCCCACCTTGGGCCATTGTTCGGTGACAACCTGATGGTCAATGTTGAAGCGCTTAAGCATCGCGATAAACGCCGCCATGTTGTTGCGGCCGTATGAATAATCCGGATTGATGCCCGCAACGGTAACAAACTTGCCCTTCCAATATTTGATTGTGAGGAGCGAGGACATGACTGCCTCGCATTCGTTGTCGGTCGAGCGGAACAGGTAGCGCGGATTTGGAATCTTTTCGTCGACGCCGTCCTGCGTAGTGCCGTCCCAATAGATCGTGAGCGCACGGGCCTCCTCGACAACTGGGCCAAGCGCTAGCCCGACTCCGGTAGAAATAATGCCCTGCACGCAGTCGACTTTTTCCTGCTGCACCAGCTTGCTGAAGCGCTCGATGGTGTCCTTCGGCGAGGACTCGTCCTCAATCACGAGCTCAACCTTCCGACCGCCGATACCGTCCTTTGCGTTAAAGCCATCGACCGCCCATTGCGTAGCGCGGATTCCATTAAGCCCGGGCGCCGCAGCGATGCCGGCACGCGGCGCGAGGATGCCGATCCGCAACGACCTGTTCTGCGCGATCGCCGGGGCGAACACGCCTTCCGCGACCGAAAAAGCGCCCAGTGCGGCCGCTGACGTAAGCAATTTGCGGCGAGAAATTGTCATGACATCCCTCCCTGTTGGCCTGCCTTGGACCGTTATCGTTATGATTTTTAACGATGATATATCAGACGCATGTCAGCAACAAGCATACAGCGTGTTCACGTGCAAAGCTTCTCGCGGCCGTTCGCGGCTAGTCGCCCGCGTTTCTGCGCAGAAACGCGTCGACATCCGTACCTGCGAGAACCCAGTCATTGTCCAAATTAGCGACCACCTGCTTCATAAATGGTTCCGACAGCGCGATCGCGCGGTCTTTGTCGCCCAGGAAATCGTAGAGGATCGCAAGCGCCAGTTGTCGCGGGCTTTCACCCTCGTAGGTCCATTCGAAGCCATACTTTGTGAAACGTTTTACCTCATAGTGCTCGCCGAGACTTTTGCCATCGACAGTCACGACGAGCCCGTCAATTGTGCGCTTCCCCTCGTATGTCTTCATGTCCGTCACACCGTGACCGTCGCGCGTGTGAAGGTTTCGACATAATCCATCAGCTTGTCGCTGGCGCGTGCTGCGGCTTCGATATTGCCTTGTGCAATAGCGCGCGCCTGATTGGCGTGCAGTCGGGCGCAGAGCGGCAAATCGGCGGCCTCTCGATAATGCATGTACCAGAAGCGCCGTGACAACCCTTGCAGCAACTTCATGGAGCGTGCAGCGAAGTCATTGTGGGCGGACTCAATCAGCAACCGATTGAGTTCGCGGTCGAGCCGCATAAATGCCAAATCGTCATTTGTCTTGGCAGCGCGGTCCATGCCTTGCGCAATTTCCAGCATTTGCGCGCGCTGTCCTTTGTTCGCACGCTCGGCACCAGCGCGACTAAGCAAGCGCTCTATCTCGCGGCGGACTTCGAGCACCAGCAGTTGGCTGCGCGGATTGATATCCGATACCAGAATTCCTTTACGCGGCAGGACCGTGATGAGCCCCTCGCGGGCCAACCGCTGCAAAGCTTCGCGGATCGGCGTTCGTCCAATATCAAAAGTTGCCGACAGCATTTGTTCAGACAACACATCGCCGGGCTTGAGCCGCAGCGTGACAATCTGCTCTTCGATAAGCCGATAGGCCTGCTCGGTCAGCGTTTCGCCTCTCCGCACTGGGCCTTTGCCTGATTTTGCAGCGCCTGCCGCGCGGGCGCGTAAAGCAGTCGTCTGCGTTCGCGCCACGTTAAACCTGCCTTCGTTTCGCCACCAATGCCGCGAATTTCTCGTACTCAGCTTCATTGACCGTATACGAATGCTCATCGTCCGGAAACGAACCTTCCTTGACCTCTTTTACATATTGCCGGATGCCGCTGACCGCGACTTCAGTCAGTTTGGCGAAGCGCTTCGTAAATTTGGGCTTGAAGTCGGTGAACACGCCGAGCAGGTCGTAACAAAGCAGGATTTGCCCGTCGCAGCCAACGCCAGCGCCGATGCCAATTGTCGGTATGGTGAGTTGCTCAGAGATGAGTTTCGCGATCTTGGCAGGCACGGCTTCAAATTCCAGCATGAAGCAGCCGGCGTCTTCGATTGCTAACGCGTCTTCCAGAATTTTCATGGCGGCTTCCGACGTGCGGCCTTGAATCTTGAAGCCACCGAACATGGCGATGGTATGCGGCGTAAGCCCGATATGCGAGGCAGTCGGGATGCCGGCATCGACGAGTGCGCGCAAGATATGCGCCTGCGACTTGCCGCCCTGCGGTTTGACCGCGTCGCAAAGCGTTTCCTGCATAAAGCGCGCAGCGTTGGCAAGTGCACGGTCAACCGTGTTGTAGCTTTGGTAAGGCATGCAGCCGAGCATAAAGGTGTTCGGGGCGCC
Source organism: Pseudolabrys sp. (assembly GCA_035315965.1). Classification (GTDB taxonomy): domain Bacteria; phylum Pseudomonadota; class Alphaproteobacteria; order Rhizobiales; family Xanthobacteraceae; genus Pseudolabrys. Next base: position 920 of record DATFXJ010000162.1, on the reverse strand, counting down.
ACGGCGTACGGCCTGCCCGTGCATTACCATCATGTCCATGGTCGCAGGAATGGTGCTCCGATGGCCGTGCGCAATCATCGCTAGACTATCGCCCAGCACCGCGACATCGACGCCAGCCATCTCCGCCCATTGCGCGGACGTATAATCCGGCACTGACATATAGACCATTTTCTCGCCGGTCTTCTTCGACTCGCGGATTTCGGTAATCGTGCGCTTCTCACGTTTGCTGTCTAATTTCTTGGCCTCCGCCACCGGCTTGCTGTCGGCCGACGCAGGTTTGCGCGTCTCCGCTGTCGACATATCATCCCTCGCGTTTGACGCTATTGCACAAACCACTGATATATGTCTCGTATGTTAGAGACAACCCTTTTTGCCGGTCAAGCATGGTGGTCCAAATGCTCCCCGAAGGCGCTCTGATCCCACTCGCGCTATTCACGGCCATAATCCTTCTTGTTTCGTTGCACGCGCTGGCGGCGAGCGGACAATTCCCGCGCGAGCATCGGGCGCCAGTCCTGGTTTCCGGAGTCGGTCTAATCGTTCTCTACGGTACGATTTCCGCCGCCTTCGTAAGCTTCCTCATCGCTTTGTTCACCGCTTGGCGATTGGTCCCATGGTACGCCGCGGTCATCGGGGGCGGCCTCGCTATCCTTGCGGCACCACTGGCGCTGCAGCAATTTTCTGACCACTTTGTCGATGGCCGGGCGTCGTTGATGAGTTTTGCCAGCGCCAGCGCGCTGCTGGCGCTTCTTTTGATTTGGCTAGCTGGAGGGTGGTGAAATGATCGCAGTCATCTTTGAGGTCTGGCCAAAGGCGGACCGCAAGCAGGATTATTTGAATATTGCCGCCGAACTGAAGCCACTTCTCGAAAAAATAGATGGCTTCATTTCAATCGAGCGTTTTGAGAGTCTCTACGAACCAGG
>DATFXJ010000161.1:0-26688 GCA_035315965.1 Pseudolabrys sp. | reverse complement strand
AAAGGGTCGTCGATAATATGAATGCCATCGGCGAACAACTTTGCACCCATCTTATCCCGAAGAAAACTGGTCTTGCGCGCAACCGAGACGCCGTTCACTGCACTTGCCAGATGCGAGACCAGCGAGGCCGCCGAACGTGAGTCGAACACGACCGGCACTCTGCGAGTCGAAACCTTGCGTGGATTAAGGCGCGCGACGGCACGCCTACCGGCGCTGCCGCCGATTTTTTCGGAGGAATCGAGATCAACCGCGTGCCGCACGGAGGAATAATCGTAATCGCGCTCCATCCCGGTGCCATCACCGGCGATCGCGGTTACCGACAGGCCGTGATTCGATCCGATATAGGCGCCACGGAAACCATGACTGGTCACCAGCACCATCCCGCCGATTCCGGCCGAGGCAGAAGCGCCGCCCGATTTGCTCACTCCTTTAACAGCAAGAGCCGCTTGCTCGGCGGCTCGAGCTTGTGCCTCGAGCCAAGCGATCGATGGGAGGTTGGTATCGATCAGATCGAGGTCAATATAGTCGTGCGCCAGCAGGTCCGTGTCAGCGAGGCCGGCAAACTTGTCCTCGGGGATTGCTCGCGCCATAGCAACGGCTCGCTCGGCCAAGGTAGTTGCGCTACCGTCTGATACGTCATTGGTGGAAACCATTGCTTGCCGGCGGCCCACCAGCACACGCAGGCCGATCTCGTCACCTTCTGAGCTTTCCGATTCCTCTACCCGCCCATCACGCACTTCAATACCCAATGACATTGTGCGCAAAACCACCACATCGGCGGCGTCTGCTCCAGCCGCGCGCGCAGCTGTCACTAGCCGTTCCGCTCGGTCGATAAACGGGGTGAGATCTTGCAGGGAGGCGGCGGGAGCAAGCATTGGCTGGCTTTCAGATGGGTTCGATCGCGATGCGTTCAATCGTACGGGACAATTTGGGCAGCGACGGCAACACCTCGTCAATCATGCTTTGCAACGGCACGTCAATCATTCATGGCAAATGCCCCGCCGCTACCTTCGGTTAACCCAGAACATTAAGCGGATCGGACCTGTTTCTGTCAGGATTGTCACACGACCCGGCACAAAAGTCGGGCGCGGGAGAGATTCGAGGCGTCAAATGCGAAGTGGCGAATGTGCTGGGTCGGGCCGCGCCCTGCGGCTCGACCCTACGGGCTTGCCCATGCGGTTTTCCATAAGCGATGCCGGTGCCGACGGGCGGGTGCATTAATATGGATTCCGGCGCAAGTTGCCGCAATTAGATCTTATCCAGCGCCATATCCCCCGGCCGTAGGCGTTTGAATGATAACGGCCTCGTTTATATCGATGACTGTGGCGTCACACCCTTGCAGGCGTTCCATACGTCCATCCTTCCGTCGAACCCAGTTTTCGCCAACTTGCCCGGCCTCGCCATCCGCGAGCCCAAATGGCCTCATGCGCCGGTGGCCGGACAAAATAGTGCATTCCATCTTTTCGAAAAAACGGATGGTGCGGCGGACACCATCGCCGGCATGCCACTTGCCGCGGCCGCCGGAGCTAGGTCGGATGTGAAAGTCCTCGAGCACCACGGGGTAACGCAACTCAAGCACTTCCGGGTCGGTCAGGCGCGTGTTCGTCATATGGGTATGCACTGCATCGGTCCCGTTGAACCCCGGGCCTGCCGGTGAACCAGAGCAGATCGTCTCGTAGTATTGATAGCGCGCGTTGCCGAAATTGAGATTGTTCATGGTGCCTTGCGCGGCGGCGAGCGCTCCGAGTGCGCCGAAAAGGCAATTGGTCACCGCCTGCGACGTCTCCACGTTGCCGGCGACGACGGCAGCAGGAAATTCCGGCGACAGCATTGAACGCTTGGGAATCACGATATTGATTGGTTGCAAACAGCCGGCATTCATCGGGATCTCGTCGTCGACCATGACGCGAAATACATACAACACAGCCGCACGGGTCACGGGCTCCGGCGCATTGAAATTGGTCGGCTGCTGCTCGCTCGTGCCGGTGAAGTCGACAGTCGCCTCGCGCCGCTTCTTGTCGACCGTGATCTTAACCTTGATCTCTGTGCCTTGGTCCATCTCATAGTCGAATTCGGAATCATGCAGGCGATCAATCACGCGCCGCACGCTCTCGGCCGCATTGTCTTGCACATGCTGCATGTACGCCTTTACGACCGGCAGCGTAAAATGCGAAACCATCTTGCGCAGTTCGCGAACACCCATTTCGTTGGCGGCGATCTGCGCTTTGATGTCATTGATATTCTGTACCGGGTTGCGCGCCGGATATTTGGCGCCGGTCAGGGCTGCCGTTAGCTCTTTTTCGCGGAAGTGGCCGCGGTCCACCAATTTGAAATTATCAAACAGCACGCCTTCTTGCTCGATGGTGGTGGCATTCGGCGACATCGACCCCGGCGAAATGCCGCCAACGTCCGCATGGTGCCCGCGCGAAGCGACCCAGAACAGAATCGTTTTCTTCCGGTCGTCAAACAGCGGAGTGCAAACGGTAATGTCGGGGAGATGGGTGCCGCCGTTGTACGGCGCGTTGATGGCATAGACATCACCAGGGCGGATGCGGCACGTATTTTCACGAATGACGGTTTCCACCGCGCGATCCATGGATCCGAGATGCACCGGCATGTGCGGTGCGTTGGCGACCAGCGTGCCGTCATGCGCGAATACGGCGCAGGAGAAATCGAGGCGCTCTTTGATGTTCACCGAATAGGCGGTGTTCTGCAGAGAAACACCCATCTGTTCGGCGATTGACATGAAAAGGTTGTTGAATACTTCCAACATGACCGGATCGGCATGGGTGCCGATAGCTTGCGTGCGTTTAAGCTTCATGGCGCGCGTAAGCAGGAGATGATTTTTCGCAGTCAATTGGGCTTGCCAGCCGGGCTCAACTACAATGGTCTGGTGGGGCTCAATGACGATGGCAGCGCCTTTGATGCGCGACCCGAGCTTAAGCTGGTCGCGCATGTAGACACGAGCCTTGTGCCACGCCCCGGCGGAGAAGAACTGCGTGCGCAACGCTGGCTTTGGCAAGGCGCGGCGCGAGCGTCTACCCGCCTTCTCGCTAAATTTGGCGCCGCCGCCCACCGCCTCAACCGATACAGCCTCGACCACCAACCGTTTTGCGCGATCGACGAATCCGAAGCGTGCCGTATGGGCCTTTTCGAACGCGCGCTTCATTACAGCGGTGCTGCCGGCCGGTACGACGAGCGGCGTATCGGTCCCCGCGTAACGTATATGCGCACGCACGAATATCTTGATCTTGCTCGCCGGCACGCCTTGGCCGGCGACTTCGGATCTTGTCTTTCTGCCGAGCGACGCGCCGACACCGGCGATCGCATTTAGAGCGTTTTTGCCGAATGGCAACTCGATCGCCTGTTCGCGCGTGGCGCGTATGTCGGCCAATCCCATGCCGTAAGCCGAGAGCAGTGAAGAGAGTGGATGCATAAGCACACGGGTCATTCCAAGCGCGTCAGCGACCAAGCATGCATGCTGGCCACCGGCACCGCCGAAGCAATTTAGCGCGTAACGCGTCACGTCATAACCGCGCTGAACGGAAATCTTCTTGATTGCATTTGCCATGTTCTCGACGGCGATCTTGATGAATCCATCGGCGACTTCTTCGGCTGTACGACCGCCAACCTCCCGCGCCATGTGAGTGAAGGCGTTGCGCACCGCGTAGGCGTCGAGCGGAAGGTTCTGCGAGGGGCCGAAGATCTTTGGGAAAAAATCCGGAATAAGCTTGCCAACCATCACATTGGCGTCAGTGATGGCCAATGGTCCGTCGCGGCGGTAGCATTTCGGGCCGGGATTGGCGCCTGCCGAAGCGGGTCCAACGCGGAAGCGGGTCCCATCGAAATGCAGGATCGAGCCACCACCCGCAGCAACGGTGTGAATGAGCATCATCGGCGCGCGCATGCGCACGCCGGCCACTTCGGTTTCAAACGCGCGCTCATATTCGCCCTCGAAATGCGACACATCGGTCGATGTCCCGCCCATGTCGAAGCCGATGAGGCGATCCAGGCCCGCTTGCCGTCCAGTTTCCGCCATTCCGACTACGCCACCCGCGGGACCGGAAAGAATCGCATCCTTGCCCTGGAACAAATTGGCAGCTGTCAGCCCGCCGGACGACATCATGAACATCAGACGCGCAGCGGATCGTTTTGAGTCAAGATCCTTGTCCACCTGCGCCACATAATGGCGAAGGATTGGCGACAGATAGGCATCCACCACAGTGGTGTCGCCACGGCCGACCAGCTTGATCAGCGGCGAGACCTCATAACTCACCGAAACTTGTGCGAAACCCATTTCGCGTGCGAGCGCAGCGACAAGCTTCTCGTGGTCCGGGAAACGATAGGCGTGCATGAATAAGATTGCTACCGCCTTGATGCCGTCCGCTTTCGCCCGATCGAGGTCGGCAATAACTGCGGCCAGGTTTAGTTTCCGCTCCACAGTTCCGTCTGCACATATGCGCTCATCAACTTCAGCGACACGCTCGTAGAGCATGTCAGGCTTAATGATGTGACGCGCGAAAATCTTCGGGCGCGCCTGGTATCCGATCTTGAGGGCGTCACGGAAACCCTTCGTAATAAGGAGGAGCGTGCGCTCCCCCTTGCGTTCGAGGAGCGCATTGGTAGCGACCGTGGTGCCCATCTTCACCGCACCAACGCGCCGCGTCGGAATTGCTTCGCCGGCCTTCAGTCCAAGTAAATCGCGAATGCCTTGAACGGCCGCATCGGCATAGGCTTCAGGATTTTCTGACAGGAGCTTGTGCGCCACCAGCGTACCGTCGGGACGTCGCCCTACTACGTCGGTAAAGGTACCGCCGCGATCAATCCAAAAGTCCCAGACGCGTGGTGAAGTTTGTCTCGGCATAGCACTGGTACGGAAGCAGCACTATGTCCGGCCTGTCGGGTCCAAAGTCCAGTCTGAACCGCTTCAAAATCTATTGCCTGCGGAGCAGAGCACGCGGCTTTTGCTGGCCATCTTTGTTTTGATGATGTTGCTTTCCGCCAGCCGTCCCATTGGTCTAAACATTCCGGTCGGAGACGACCTCGTTTCGTGGTGCATGGTCACGACGTCTTTTCGCGACCTTGCCCACACCTCTCGTTTCGGCTCTTGATCGATTGGCTAGAAGGTCGCGCAGGCCACGCCTTAGAAATTGGAACAGTTATGGGGCCCGGCGGTTTAGCCGTCGGGCCCCCCCGATGATGACGTATCAGCCGGCCTGTAAGCCGGGTTCTGTATGGCCTGCAGCACGAGCGGCAGACGCGACGGCCATTCCTCTTGCACGCCGATTGCCCGGCGCATCAAGCAACCTACCCAAACGGCTGATCCGGACTGATCCGGGATTGCTCCCACGCCGTTCCTATTCGGTCTTGCTCCCGGTGGGGTTTGCCGTGCCGCTTCCGTCGCCGGAAGCGCGGTGCGCCCTTACCGCACCGTTTCACCCTTGCCCCGGCTTAAACGCAACGCGCCGAGGCGGTCTATTCTCTGTTGCACTATCCCTGGGGTTTTACCCCCGCCGGACGTTATCCGGCACCGTTTGTCCATGGAGCCCGGACTTTCCTCCCCGGCCGCCTTTCGGCATTGGCTCGGAGCGGCCGTCCAGCCGACTGACGGAATAGGAATGGGGATCCAAGGCGAGAGCGTCAAGACTTAATCGGTGACGGGCTAAAAAAACTGGCATGAGGTGTGGCGCCGGAGTTTTTGCTTATCCAAGTGGCGCGGGCCGTGTTTCGATCAGTGCGCGCAAGGTCAGGAGCGTAGAAGGATCGGCAATGCCATCGACGCGCGCCTGCCGAAAATGCCGCTGGAATGCTGTAACGACACCGCGCGTGGCATCGTCATAGCTCCCGGTATCCGCAATTCCGTAGCCGTAAGAGCGCAGCGTGCGCTGGAGCCGTGTCACAGAGTCACCGCGGTCTCCCTGCATCAAACTTCCTCCCTCGAGATCGAGCGGGGCGGCGCGCACCCAGTGTCCAATGCCCGATTCGCTAAGAAGACCCCAGGGGAACTTCTCGCCAGGATCCTGCTTGCGCGCCGGCGCCACATCCGAGTGGGCGAGAATGCGATCCGCGCTGAGGGGTCCCCGTCGCGTGATGATCGATTTACAGATCGAAATGACCGCAGCGATCTGCCGCAGTGGATAATCGGGGTAACCAAATTCATGGCCTGGGTTCACAATCTCAATACCGATCGAACGCGAATTAATGTCGGTATCGTCAGCCCAAACTGATTCGCCCGCGTGCCAGGCGCGCTGCTCTTCCGGCACGCATTGAACGATGCGACCATCTTCAAATACCACGTAATGGGCCGAAACCTTGCTTGCAGAGGTCGTAAGGCATTGCAGCGCTGCCTCACCGGTCTGCATTCCGGTGTAATGGAGCAAGATCATGTCCGGTGGACGGCCGCCCTCGCGCTCGTCAAAATTCGGTGACGGCACGACCTCAGCGACGATGAAGGAATCCGGCGAAAAGGCGGGCATGGGCCGGATGAAACCGGTGGCAAGAGTAGAGACAGGCGATCATTCACTGCGCCAAACAAAAAAAGCAAGGATTGTAAATGTGCAAGCGCGGCTCGATGAGGCTAAAACCGTCGATCATTTGTCCGACCTCGAGATCGCGACGATTCACACTTCAGGCTCCCTCGATCAGGCGCTGGCTCAAGATCGTCGGCAATCCGGCTGCACGTACCTTCCGCGCGGCCGTTTCGTTGTCATAAGGCACGCGGACATAGGTCAGCACGTTGCGCTCCACCTCGAGGGCCCCGTAACAGGCGGCGGGATCGTAGTCGCGCGGTTGCCCAACTGAGCCGAGCACGGCAAGCCAGCGTCGATTGGCAAGGAGAGCAATTTCCACCGCCTCCACTGGCTGAAAGCCCGCAAGTTTACCGGTGGACGACAGATGAAATAGTTCCGGCACGTGTACATGGCCGCAAAAGGTGATGCGGGCATCCGTCGCCATGAAGCTTCGCAAAGCAGCCGATTTGTCGGTAATATATTCCCAGCGTTCCGGCGTGTGAGCACTGGCGTGGACGAACAGCTGACCATCGTCTTCGAAGGTTAGCGGCAATCGAGCGAGGAATTCGCGCTGGGTGCTGTTGAGCCGGGGCCGTGTCCATTCGATCGCTTCCGCGGCCACCGGGTTCATGTCCGTTGGGCCGCCGGCGATAGCGGCATCATGGTTGCCAAGCAGCGCCACCGCGCCAGCCGCGACCTCGCGCATGACGGTATCGACGACGAAGCCGGGGTCCGCACCGTACCCGACATAGTCACCGAGAAAGATGAAGCGGCCGATGCCGGCGCGCCGCGCATGCTCGAGGGTTGCCTCAAGCGCTTCGCGGTTGGCGTGAATATCGCTGAGCAGTCCAACCAACATAGCTCATGGATACCTGGCGGGTGCCGAAATCCGGCAACGTTTCTTTAAGTTTAACCGCCGTTAATGGCGTTGAACTGCTGGAGTCGCGAGGATTGGGCTCAATTTCTTGATGGCCACAAAGTCCCATGATATCCCATATTTTCCCAACTTGGGACAGTCCACTTGGCTGCCTCGCTGTGTACGTGGGCCCGCCACAGTTTGTCCGTGAGTGTCCCAAGTGCGTCTTTGGTCGCCTCCAGCAGGCACGGAGTGCGGGGTATGGACCGTTTCGTGGCGAATTTCACGTTGCGGCTCGACTCCAAAGGACGGGTCTCGATTCCTGGCTCGTTCCGCTCGGTGCTCGCCCGCGACGGTTTCGATGGTCTTTATTGCTATCCGGCGATGGATCGCCCGGCGATCGAGGCCGGCGGAAGCCTACTGATGGCCGAGATCGAGGCTTTGATAAAGCGTTTTGCACCGTATTCGGATCAGCGCGAACAGTTCGCTCTCGCACTGTACGGGACAAGCGAAATGCTGAAGATCGACGGCGAGGGGCGCGTAGTTCTGAGCAAGAACCTCAAGCGACATGCGGGAATTACCGAGACGGCGGCATTTGTTGGTCTAGGCAACAAGTTCCAGATTTGGGAGCCCGGTCGTTTCCAAAGCGAGCTCGCGAAGGCCACCGAAGAGGTGCGCGCGCTCAACAGAGAGCTGAGTTCCCAGGGAGCGCCGCGCGACGCGCTCGGAGCACGGGAATGACGGCGGGCGGCGACGGCTCAGCTGTCGCTGGCGGACCGGCCCTCCACATTCCCGTGCTCGGCCGCGCTGCTGTCGAGTTTCTGCAACCACGACGCGGCGGCGTCTACATCGATAGCACCTTCGGCGCCGGCGGCTACACCCGCGTGATTCTCGCTGCTGCTGATTGCAAAGTGATCGGCATCGATCGCGACCAAACTGCCATTGCCTTGGGTGCTGACCTGGTGGAGCAGTTCCAGGGGCGCCTGACATTGATTGAGGACAGGTTCTCCAATCTCGACACAGTCGCGCGCGAGGCGGGTTTCGACGCAGTCGATGGAGTGGTGCTGGATCTGGGAGTGTCCTCCATGCATCTCGACTCGGCAGGTCGCGGATTCTCGTTCCGCCTCGACGGGCCGCTCGACATGCGCATGAGCGGTGAAGGCGCGAGTGCAGCTGACGTCGTCAATTCAGCCAGCGAGCGTGACTTGGCCGACATCATCTTCACGCTGGGCGAAGAGCGGCATTCGCGTTCCGTCGCACGCGCGATCGTTAAAGCGCGAGCCAGCGCGCCACTTGAAACGACACGCGCGCTCGCAGAAACAGTCGCATCGGTTGTGCGCTCGCGTTCAAACGAAATCCATCCAGCGACACGCACGTTTCAGGCGCTGCGCATCTATGTAAATGATGAACTCGGCGAGCTGGCTGCGGCGCTTCAAGCCTCCGAAAGAATTGTTAAAGCAGGCGGCCGGCTGGTGGCCGTTTCATTCCATTCGCTGGAAGACCGTATCGTTAAAGCGTTTCTCGCCGATCGAGCGCGGGCACGCGGCGGTTCGCGCCACGCGCCTGAAGTCAGTCGCGCGGTGCCAACGTTCCGAGAGCTCACCAAGCGGCCGGTGGTAGCCGATGACGATGAGATTACGCGCAATCCACGAGCCCGCTCCGCCAAATTGCGTGCCGCGGAGCGCACCGAAGGGGCCGCTCGCGCAGGCGTGCCGCCGGGCCTGCTGCCATCGTTGCCTTCGTTGGCCGATGTGCTGGGGGGACGCTGACGATGCGCTTGCTGAACATTCTGGTCTTAGGCGCACTGATCCTAGCGGCCTCTTTTGTGTACAAAATCAAGTTCGATTCAACCCTTCAAGCCGAGCGCGTTGCCAAGTTGCGGGGCGAACTACGGCGTGAACGCGATGCTATCGCCATACTGCGCGCCGAATGGGCGAGGCTTGATACGCCCGGCCGCGTACAACGCCTGGCCGATCGGCATCTGGCATTGCAGAAGATCAAATCGACTCAGTTCGATAAACTCGACCAGTTGCCCGAGCGACCGCCAGCGATCAGGCCAACGCCCGGCAACGATCCGGTGGGTGCCTTACTCTCGCCTGTCCCCGATACGACCGGTAGCGCACTGTCGGCTGCGCGGCGATGACAACAATGCGCGGACCGAGCAAGCAATCGGAAAACGGGTGGCAGCGGGCCTTGCGTTCGCTGCTCTACGGCCACAACGTTGACCGCAACGTGAAGGCGCAGGCGCGTCTTTGGCTTGCTATCCTTGTATTCACCGGCATCTTTTTTGTGATCGCGTTACGGCTGGTGATGTTCGCAACGGTAAGTGAAGGTCACGGTAACCGGCGAAGTATCACGCAAGACGCGGTCGCCACCGCGCGTCCCGACATCGTCGACCGCAACGGTGAAATCCTTGCCATCGACGTGAAAACACCGTCGCTGTTTGCCGAACCGCGAAAAATTATTGATGTGGACGAAGCAATCGAATTGCTGACTGCGGTGCTGCCGGATCTCGATGCCAACGAAGTACGGGAGCGTCTGTCGTCAAAACGCGGTTTTGTGTGGCTCAAGCGCGAGATTACGCCAAGCCAGCAACTGGAAATTCACCGACTCGGGATACCAGGCGTCGGCTTCCTTACGGAGAACAAGCGCGTCTATCCCAATGGACCGGTGGTCTCTCATGAGATTGGCCATGTGAATATCGACAACCAGGGTATCGCCGGAATTGAAAAGTGGTTGGATGGACAGGGTCTCGCCGCATTGCATATGGCAGGTCTCGCGACCGACCCATTGCAGCGGCCAGTCAAACTTGCAGTCGACTTGCGCGTACAATATGCGCTGCGTTACGAGCTCATTAATGCGCGCGAAAAGTACAAGGCCAAGGCCTCCGCTGGCTTGATTACCGACGTCAACACGGGCGAGATCATTGCGATCGTATCCGTGCCGGACTTTGATCCAAACAACCCACGCGAAGCCAATGACCCAAACCATCTTAACCGTTTGACCACTGGCGTTTATGAAATGGGTTCTACCTTCAAAGCCCTGACGCTAGCGATGGCGCTCGATAGCGGCCGAGTCTCGCTATCTTCTTCTTTTGACGCGCGGCTGCCGCTGCGTTACGGCAAATTCGAGATTCACGACTTCCACGCACAAAAGCGCGTCTTGTCGGTGCCGGAAATATTTACTTATTCATCCAACATCGGTACGGCGCGCATGGCGCTTGCCCTGGGCGTTGATTACCACAAGGCATTCCTGAAGAAGCTCGGTCAGCTCGATCGATTGCGCACGGAATTGCCGGAAAGCGCTGAGCCATTGGTTCCCAAACATTGGGGCGAACTCAACACCGTCACGATTGCTTTTGGACACGGGCTTTCGGTGGCGCCGTTGCAGGCCGTGATGGGAATTTCCGCGCTGGTCAATGGCGGCACTATGATCCCGCCGACTTTCCTCAAGCGCGACCAAGCTGAGGCCGAAAAGCTCGCCAAACGCGTGATAAAGCCCGAAACCTCCGAGAAAATGCGCTACTTGATGCGCCTCAATGTGGAAAAAGGCACGGCGACACGGGCCAATGTTCCAGGCTACTTTGTAGGCGGCAAAACCGGCACTTCGGACAAGGTAGTCGGCGGGCGTTACTCCAAGACCAAAGTCTTGACCAGTTTTACTGCCATATTGCCAGCCGACAAGCCGCGGTATTTGTTGTTGATCATGATTGACGAACCGCAGGGTCTGCCTGAGACCCATGGCTTCAGCACCTCCGGCTGGAACGCGGTGCCTGTGGGTGCGCAAGTGATCGAACGGGTGGCCCCGCTTCTCGACATGCCGCCTCGCTTCGATTTACCCAGGGCCGACCAAATGCTGCTGGTGAGTGCGAAGGACACGCGGTGAAGCTGCGCGATCTTGTGCAAGAAGCGGCGACCGATGCGCGTGTGGGTGCAATCGAGGTCGCCGGCGTTACTGCAGATAGCCGCAAGGTAAAACCGGGTTTCCTGTTCGTTGCCATTGCAGGCGCTAAGACTGATGGCGCGCATTTCGCTAAACAAGCAGCCACTGCCGGCGCGGCTGCGGTTGCGGCCGAGCAGCGGCCCGATGCATTGCCTGATGCCGTCGCATTTGTTCGTGTGAATAGCCCGCGACGCGTACTCGCACTCGCAGCGTCAAGATTTTTTCCGCAGCAGCCGGAAACCATCGTCGCCGTCACAGGTACCAGTGGAAAAACGTCAGTTGTCGCATTCGTCCGGCAGATATGGAACGTGCTCGGCCATCAGGCGGCTAGTATCGGCACGATCGGTGTAGTCTCGCCCAAAGGCGAGTGTTATGGCTCCTTGACAACGCCCGATCCGGTCGAGCTGCATCGTACGCTCGATCAGCTAGCTAATGAGCGTGTCACTCATCTCGCGATCGAAGCTTCCTCGCATGGTCTCGATCAGCACCGGCTCGACGGCGTGCGCATTGCGGCCGGCGCATTTACAAATTTGTCGCGAGATCATCTCGATTATCATCCGACGATCGAGGCCTATCTCGCCGCCAAGTTACGGCTATTTGAAGACTTGATTGTCCCGGGTGGGACGGCAGTGATCGGTGTTGACGATTGCTATGCGGCTCAGATTTTCGAGCCAGCGAAAAAACGCGGCCTAAAGATCTTCACCGTCGGCGAACATGGCGCAGATATAAACGCCGTCGGCGGGTTGATCGAGGGCTTCACGCAAAATGTCACGTTCGGTCATGGCGGGCGCACATATCAGGTGAAGATACCGCTTGTGGGTGCCTTTCAGGTGCAGAATGCCGGCATTGCGGCAGGGCTCGCGATAGCGACCGGAGCCGAGCCATCCAGAGTGTTCGCGGCACTGGAAAGGCTTGTAGGCGCGAAAGGCAGATTGGAACTCGCTGGCAACCACAACGGCGCACCAATCTTCATCGACTACGCGCACAAACCGGACGCGCTCAAGAAGGTGCTCCAAAGCCTGCGCCCCTATGCAAGGGGAAACCTCGTCGTGGTGTTAGGCGCGGGCGGCGATCGCGATACCGGCAAGCGTCCGATCATGGGCCGGATCGCGGTCGAAAATGCCGATCGGGTCATCGTGACCGATGACAATCCGCGCAGTGAGAATCCTGGTGCGATCCGGGCTGCTATTCTTGCCGGCGCGAAGGGGGCCGCAGAAATCGGCGATCGCGCTGAGGCGATTCGAACGGCTATCGCGGGGCTTGCGGCAGGGGACGTATTGTTAATCGCTGGGAAGGGTCACGAGGCCGGACAGATCATCGGCGATCGCGTTTTGCCTTTCTCAGACCACGAAGCGGTGGCAGTTGCCTTGCAGGGTAAGGTGGCATGAGCGCACTCTGGACCCTCGACGCCCTGAGCACGGCCATGCATGCCGAGCGATCTGGTGCTTTGCCGACGGAAGTGTCCGGCATTGCTATCGATAGTCGCACGCTGGCGAAGGGTGATGCGTTTTTCGCCATTCAGGGGGAAAACCGCGATGGCCACGATTTCGTTGACAATGCGCTGAAAGCCAAAGCCGGGCTCGCCGTAGTTGCGAGCGGCCAGCGGGCACGCTTCGCCGATGCGCCGCTTTTGATCGTCCCTGACGTGCTCGAAGGGTTACGCGATCTCGCGGGTGCCGCGCGCACACGCACGCACGCGCAAGTCATCGCTGTCACTGGCTCGGTTGGGAAGACTGGCACTAAAGAAGCTTTACGCCTAGCTCTCTCGGCCAACGGCGAGACCCATTCTTCCGTTTTCTCTTACAATAATCACTGGGGCGTCCCGCTATCGCTTGCGAGATGTCCGGCAAATGCGAAATACGCCGTGTTTGAGATCGGCATGAACCACGTGGGCGAAATCACGCCGCTTACGAAACTTGTGCTCCCGCGCGTGGCAATTATTACCGGGATTGAACCGGTGCATCTCGAATACTTTGGCTCCCTGGAGGAGATCGCCGACGCCAAAGCAGAAATCTTTGCCGGCGTCGAGATGGGTGGAGCCGTCATACTTAATCGCGACAACGCGCAGTATGCGCGACTCGCCGCCTCCGCCAGAGCGGCGCATATTGCACGCATCGTTTCCTTTGGTGAGCACGAAGAAGCCGATGCCCGATTGCTACGTTTGTCTCTGCACGCCGACTGCTCGACTGTCGAGGCGCGCATACTGGGGCAAGTTGTCACCTACAAGCTAGGGGCGCCCGGGCGGCATCTCGTGCTCAATTCGCTCGCTGTCCTTGCCGCAGTTTTTCTTGTCGGAGCGGATCTCGCGTTGTCGGCACTTGCCCTCAATAATCTCAAGCCCGCCAGCGGGCGCGGCGCTCGCATCGTGCTGACGGTCCCCGGCGGGCACGCACTGTTGATTGACGAAAGCTACAACGCCAATCCTGCCTCAATGCGGGCGGCCCTCGCTCTGCTTGGCCAGGCGACGATAGGCAAGCGCGGCCGTCGCGTTGCAGTGCTCGGCGACATGCTCGAACTGGGAGCAGCAAGCGTCGCACTGCACCGCGCGCTCGCCGGCGCAATCGAGGCCGCCGGCATCGACGTCGTTTTTTGTTCTGGACCCCTGATGCACGCGTTGTGGGAAGCTCTTCCCTCGCGCGTCCGGGGCGGCTATGCCGAAACCGCTGCGGAGCTGGAGCCCAGCGTGCTGGATGCAATCCAGGCGGGCGACGCAATTATGGTGAAAGGCTCACTCGGTTCGAAAATGGGCCCGATCATTAATGCGTTGGAGCGGCAATTTCCCAGGCGCGCCACGCTCGATCAGGCGCCTGCGCAGAGGTGATACTTAGGGTTCGACCCAATGTTCTACTGGCTGACCGAGCTTTCCGACAAAATCTCGTTCCTCAACGTCTTTCGATACATCACATTTCGCACTGGCGGTGCGATTGTAACCGCGCTGGTGTTTGTATTTCTGTTCGGAGGGCCGATCATCGATCTCCTGCGAATCAAGCAAGGCAAGGGCCAGCCCATTCGTCGCGATGGCCCGCAATCGCATCTGGTCACCAAGATAGGCACGCCCACAATGGGCGGCCTGATGATCTTGTCCGGACTGTTGGTCTCAACCCTCCTGTGGGCGAACCCGAAAAGCCCTTACGTCTGGGTCGTACTCGGCGTAACGCTCTCGTTTGGAATGATCGGCCTCTATGATGATTATCTCAAAATTACCAGACAAACCCATGCCGGATTCTCGGCCCACACGCGACTGATCGTCGAGGCGGTGATCGCGGTGGCGGCTTGCACGGTACTCGCGCAGCTTGGCCGCGGGCAGATCGCAACATCGCTCGTATTCCCGTTTTTCAAGGAGCTTGTGTTCAACCTCGGATGGGCTTTCGTATTGTTGGGCGCGTTCGTGATCGTCGGTGCAGGCAACGCCGTCAATCTTACCGACGGGCTCGATGGCCTTGCGATCGTGCCGGTGATGATCGCAGCCGCGACTTTCGGGCTTATTTCCTATCTCGCAGGCAATGCGGTGTTCGCCGAATATCTTCAGATCCACTATGTCGCCGGCACGGGAGAGCTGGCGGTGTTGTGCGGCGCGGTGATCGGCGCGAGCCTTGGCTTTCTCTGGTTTAATGCGCCACCGGCCTCGATCTTCATGGGCGACACCGGGTCGCTTTCGCTGGGCGGGCTGCTCGGCACGGTCGCTGTCTCGATCAAGCACGAGATCGTGCTTGCGATTGTCGGCGGCCTGTTTGTGCTGGAAGCGGCGTCGGTGATCGTGCAAGTCGTGTCGTTCAAGCTGACCGGCAGGCGCATTTTCAAGATGGCGCCGATCCATCACCATTATGAACAGCTCGGCTGGACCGAGCCGCAAATTGTGATCCGCTTCTGGATCGTTGCCGTGGTGTTGGCGCTCGCAGGCCTGGCGACGCTGAAGTTGAGATGACATTCATGGCGTTGGCCAACGCCATGAATGTCATTCCTGAAACCATCGCATTGCGACGGCTATCCGGGATCCAGATTTTTCGCCTCTGGATTCCGGGTCTGCAGCGCACCATTTCGTGCTGCGCTGCGCCCGGGATGCCAAAGGTGTGACATTGATTCCTATCACCACATTTGCGGGAAAGAGGGTCGCAGTCTTCGGCCTTGGCAATTCTGGTCTGCTAGCGGCCCGCGCGCTGAAACAAGGAGGTGCCGACGTCTATGCCTTCGACGACGACAATAAGAAAATCTCCGATGCGCAAGTGGCTGCCCTGAAGACACAAAACCTGCGCGATCTGGACTGGACGAATGTGGCTGCTCTGGTGCTGACGCCAGGCGTGCCACTAACTCACCCGACGCCGCACTGGCCGGTAAGTCTCGCACACAAAGCCAATGTCGAGGTAATCGGCGACATCGAATTGTTCTGCCGAGAACGCGCCAAATCGAGCCGGGACTGTCCACTCATCGCGATTACCGGCACCAACGGCAAATCGACAACCACTGCGCTCACCACGCACTTGCTTAATCAAGCCGGACGCGATGCACAGATGGGCGGCAATATCGGCGTGCCGGTCCTTGCGCTTGGGCCGTTCAATCCTGGCCGCGCCTATGTGCTCGAAGTGTCCTCGTATCAGATCGACCTGGCGCCTTCGCTTAAGCCGACAATCGGCATCCTGCTGAATGTTTCGGAAGACCATATCGACCGGCACGGGACTATGGCGAACTACGCTGCAATCAAGGAGCGACTCCCGGCAAGCGTCGAACGAGGTGGTACGGCCGTGATCGATATTGATGATGCCTACACCCTTGCGGCTGCCGAGCGCATCGAGCATGCCGGGAAAAATGTCGTGCGCGTGTCGGTCGTCTCATCACTGACGAAGGGTTATTACGCTGAAGGTAGCCGCATTTTTCGCGCCGGCGGCGGCAAGACGGATGCTGTGGCGGAGCTTGCCGGCATCGGTTCGTTGCGGGGCGTGCATAATGCGCAGAACGCTGCTTGCGCGGTCGCAACATGCATCGCGCTTGGTATCGATGTTGCGGCAATCCAAAGAGGACTCAGAAGCTTCCCCGGCCTCGCCCACCGCATGCAGCAGGTAGGACGCAAAGGCAATGTGCTGTTTGTTAACGATTCGAAGGCGACCAATGCCGACTCGGCGGCCAAGGCGCTGGCGAGTTTTCACGACATATATTGGATCGCAGGCGGCAAAGCTAAAAGTGGGGGAATCAACAGCTTGGCCGAGTTCTTCCCGCGGATCCGCAAAGCTTACCTAATTGGAGAGGCCGCCAACGACTTTGCAAAGACGCTGGAAGGCCGAGTGCCTAACGAGATCAACCGCGTCTTACCGGCGGCGATTGATGCGGCAAGCCGGGATGCCGCGGCGTCAGGCCTGAAGGAACCTGTGGTGCTGCTCTCGCCGGCCTGTGCCTCGTTCGACCAGTATCCGAACTTCGAAGTACGCGGCAAAGCCTTCAGCGACATCGTGCTGGCAATTCCTGGCGTGACCACGACCGTTAATGCTTCCTAAACCGCGAAGCGGCAGCTTGGGCGCAGCGGGGAATTAGGATGTTTTCGCGCGCACAACGTACGCCCATCGGCGAATGGTGGTGGACCATTGACCGACTCACGCTCGCCACCATCGGTGCGCTGATGTTGGCGGGCGTGGTGCTTTCCCTCGCCGCGAGCCCGCCTGTCGCAGCCCGCCTGGGCCTTGACCCGTTCTTTTTCGTTAACCGGCACATTCTCTATCTGTTTCCCGCCATTGCGGTGATGCTCACCATATCTTTTCTCAATCCGCGGCACATCCGCCGATTATCCCTGATCGTGTGCATTCTGAGCCTGATCATGGTGGCGGCAACGCCCTATTTTGGTCCTGAGATCAAGGGAGCACGGCGTTGGCTGGTATTGCTCGGCGTCAACATCCAACCTTCGGAATTCCTCAAGCCGGCCTTTGTCATCATTGTCGCATGGCTGTTCGGTGAATCCGCAAAACGTCCCGACATGCCAGCAAACACATTTTCACTCGTGTTGCTGCTGGTAGTAATCGCGCTGCTGGTCGCGCAACCCGACTTCGGCCAGACGATGCTGATAGCGCTAGTATGGAGCGCGCTGTTCTTCATGGCCGGCATGCGACTTGTCTGGGTGGCAGGCATCGCGGGGCTTGCTGCCGTTGGACTTTTGAGCGCCTATTACACCGTACCGCATGTGGCGCGTCGTATTCAGCGCTTCCTCGACCCGGGTTCCGGCGACACCTTCAACATAGATATTGCCACAGAAAGTTTCATGCGTGGCGGCTGGCTCGGCAAAGGGCCGGGCGAGGGCACAGTGAAGCGCATTCTTCCGGAGAGCCATACTGATTTCGTGTTTGCGGTGGCGGCAGAGGAATTTGGCGTCGTGCTGTGTCTCGCGCTGGTAGCGCTGTTTGCATTCATTGTCATTCGCATGCTGATACGCGCCATGCGCAATGACGATCCGTTCGCCCGCTTTGCCGCGGCTGGCCTTACCATTCTCTTCGCCACGCAGTCGACGATCAATATGGCGGTGAACTTGCATCTCATGCCGGCCAAGGGCATGACACTGCCGTTTATTTCGTATGGCGGGTCCTCGATGAGCTCGGTCGCTTATGCAATGGGCATGCTGTTGGCCTTGACGCGGGAGCAACCACGTGCGGCAATGATTTTGCCCGACCTGGCGGTGCTAGGGGGCAGGGTCTGATGGTTCCGAGCGGCACGCAGCTCGTCCTGCTCGCGGCCGGCGGCACCGGCGGTCATCTGTTTCCTGCCGAGGCACTAGCAACCACGCTCGGCAAGCGAGGAGTGACAGTTGATCTCGCCACCGATCATCGCGCCGCGCATTTCAAGTTTCCTGCGAGTACCGTACATCTAATCCCGAGCGCGACTGTACGCGGTCGCAATCCTATATCGCTGGCGAGTACGGCAACTTTACTCGCGCTCGGCACTGCTAAAGCCTGGTCATTACTAGGCCGTGTAAGTCCAAATGTCGTTGTTGGCTTCGGCGGTTATCCGACCATACCGCCGATTCTTGCGGCGCATTTGCGCGGTATACCAACGGTCTTGCACGAGCAGAACGGTGTCATGGGGCGCGCCAACAGGCTCTTGGCACCTCGCGTCACCGCGATTGCAACCGGTTTTCGCACGCTCAAGAATTTGAATCGGCACTGGCAAAGCAAAATAACGTTCACCGGCAACCCTATTCGTCCGCAGGTGATCACAGCGGCATTGTCTCCCTTTACTCCGCCGGCCGATGGCGCCCTTCGCCTTCTTGCTTTTGGCGGCAGCCAGGGCGCGCACGTGATGGCGGAGATCGTGCCCGCAGCCATCGAGCGGCTGGGAAGCAATCTTCGCGCGCGGCTGTCGATTGTTCAGCAGGTACGTGCCGAAGACACCGAGATGGTCCATGCAGTCTACACGCGGCTTGGTGTTGAATCCGAAACTGCGCCGTTCTTCCCCGATCTTCCGGCCCGCATGGCAGCGGCACACCTGGTCGTTTCCCGTTCTGGTGCCTCAACGGTGGCGGAACTTTCGGCGATTGGCCGGCCAGCCATCCTGGTGCCCCTCCCACATGCGCTAGATCAGGACCAGTTTGTAAATGCCAGTGCGCTGGAAGCCGTGGGTGGGGCGATCCGTATTGATCAGCGCGACTTCACGCCCGAACGTTTGGCGGCGGAAATTACGGCTCTTTCGAACGATCCGGCGCGGCTTGCGCAGATGGCGCAGGCAGCCAAATCGGCTGGCTCAATCGATGCGGCTGACAGGCTGGCCGACCTTGTGTTGAAAGTCGCGCGAAATTAGGCATTACGATTGTAGCCGGCCTTGTTTCGGCCTTGCACCTCCGGCAAGACATGGCCGATGCGCGCACCGGCGCATTGCGAAGGGCCAAGGGCGACCTTTATGAAACTGCCGCGCGACATTGGTCCGGTGCATTTCGTCGGTATCGGCGGCATTGGCATGAGCGGCATTGCCGAGGTCTTAGCCAATCTCGGATATAATGTTACCGGGTCGGATATCGCCGACAGCGCCAACGTCAAGCGTCTGCGTGACAAGGGCGTCAAGGTCGCCATCGGCCACAAGGCCGAGAATATCAACGGCGTCGACGTGGTGGTCGTTTCTTCCGCGATCAAACGCGACAACCCCGAACTTATCGCCGCTCGCACCAAGCGTCTGCCGGTTGTACGGCGCGCCGAGATGCTTGCCGAATTGATGCGGCTCAAAAGCTGCGTTGCGATCGCGGGCACTCATGGCAAGACGACCACGACTTCGCTTGTTGCGTCCCTTCTTGAAGCCGGTGACCTCGACCCAACCGTGATCAATGGTGGCATTATCAATGCGTATGGCACCAACGCGCGGCTTGGCGCTGGTGATTGGATGGTGGTCGAAGCCGATGAATCTGACGGCACGTTTCTGAAACTGCCGGCTGACATCGCCATCGTCACCAACATCGATCCGGAGCATCTCGACCATTTCCAGACGTTTGACGCCGTGCAGGATGCATTCCGCGCTTTCGTCGAGAACGTGCCATTCTATGGCTTCGCGGTTATGTGCACAGATCATCCGGTGGTGCAAACCTTGGTCGGCAAGCTGGAAGATCGGCGCATCCTCACTTACGGCGAAAACCCACAGGCTGACGTACGGCTCGCCGATCTCGACCATCTCAACGGTCAGTCGCGGTTTTCTATTCTCTTCCGCGATCGTGGAATGAAAGTTTCGCACACGGTCAGCAACCTCACTTTGCCGATGCCTGGCCGGCATAACGCGCTGAATGCCACCGCGGCAGTCGCCGTCGCACACGTGCTTGGACTTAAGGACGAGGCGATCCGCAAGGCACTTGCCAATTTTAGTGGTGTTAAGCGACGGTTTACGCATGCTGGCGAATGGAACGGAGTGACAATTATTGACGATTACGCACACCACCCCGTCGAAATTGCGGCGGTGTTGCACGCCGCGCGCGAGAGTACCAAAGGGCAGGTGATCGCGGTGATGCAGCCGCATCGCTATACTCGGCTCCACGATCTCTTCGAACAGTTCTGCACTTGCTTCAACGACGCGGACGCGGTGATCGTCGCTCCGGTATACCCCGCCGGCGAGCAACCCATTCCGGGCGCAGATCGAGATGCCCTGGTCACCGGCTTGCGCGCGCACGGCCACAAGCAGTCGATCCCTTTGGCAGGACGGGAGAAGCTTCCGCCGTTAATCAAGAAGCTGGCAAAGCCGGGCGATTATGTGGTTTGCCTGGGCGCTGGTTCTATCACTCAATGGGCCTACGCGCTACCTGCGGAATTGGCGCTATGACCTTCCCCGACATTGTGCCAGAGTTCAAAGCCAGGATGCCCGAATTGCGCGGGCGCCTGTTAGCCAATCAGTCCCTCGGAGAATTTACCTGGTTTCGTGTCGGCGGTCCGGGCCAAGCCTTTTTCATGCCGGAGGACGAAGACGATCTGGCGTATTTCTTACGCAACCTCGCGCCCGAAATTCCCGTCACCGTTATAGGAGCGGGGTCAAATCTGATTGTGCGTGATGGAGGCGTGCCGGGTGTGGTCATCCGACTCGGCCGCGGCTTCAATAATGTGAAGATCAAAGATCATTGCGTCACCGCCGGCACGGCGATGCTCGACGTCATGGTGGCGCGCGCGGCGCAAGCGGCAGGCGTAGCCGGGCTGGCGTTTCTGAGCGGCATTCCCGGAACCATTGGCGGCGCATTGCGCATGAACGGCGGAGCTTACGGCGGCGAAACCAAGGACGTTCTAATTGAAGCGCAGGCAGTTGACCGCAACGGCAACGTGCGCAGCTTTGGCAACGGCGAAATGGGCTTTTCCTATCGTTATTGCTGCGTGCCAGACGATGTGATTTTTACTTCTGCCGTTTTGAAGGGGCACCTCGGTGAGCCCGAGCAAATCGCTGCCGAAATGGCCGCGATCAAGAAAAAGCGGGAGGCAAGCCAGCCGCGCAACCGCACCGGCGGCTCCACTTTCAAAAACCCACCAGGCCATAGCGCGTGGAAACTGGTAGACGATGCCGGCTGCCGAGGGCTTACAATTGGCGGCGCGCAGGTGTCCGAGCTCCACAGCAACTTCCTGATCAATCTTGGCGGCGCGACGGCGGCCGATATCGAAACGCTTGGTGAAACCGTGCGCCGACGTGTGAAGACGCATTCAGGCGTCGACCTGGAGTGGGAGATCAAGCGGGTGGGAGTGGCCGCTCCGCAGGCTTGAAATTATGGCGGAGAACCGCTGGCTGATGCTTGCGCTTTTGTTCGTGGCTCGGACAGCTATGGGCCTCCAGTTTCAAACCGTCGGCTCAATGGGTCCGATTTCATGGAGCGCGCCAACGCTAGGGACAAGATGACGAATCTATGATGGTGATCGAGAGATTTTTGAATTGGCGGCTATGAAGCACGTAGCGGTCTTAATGGGCGGATGGTCGGCTGAGCGCGAGGTGTCCTTACGTTCAGGCAAGGCTTGCGCCGATGCGCTCGAGCGTACGGGATACCGCGTCAGCCGGGTCGACGTAAATCGCGATATTGCCGCGACGCTGCGCGAACTCAAGCCCGAGGTCGCGCTCAATCTGCTGCATGGTCGCCCCGGTGAGGACGGCACGTTGCAAGGCATGCTCGAAATTCTCGACATTCCCTACACGCATTCGGGCGTGCTTGCATCCGCGCTGGCGATGCGGAAGGAAACCGCCAAGACAGTGCTCAAGGCTGCCGGCGTTCCTGTACCGGGCGGGATGGTTGTATCGCGCAAGGAGGTGGCGAAGCGGCATCTGTTGCCGCCACCTTATGTGGTCAAGCCAGTGGCAGAAGGCTCCAGCGTCGGCGTATTCATTGTGCGCGAGGATCACACGCATCCACCTCAGGAATTGACGCGTGCGGACTGGGCCTTCGGCGACCGGATGCTCGTCGAACCGTACATTCCCGGCAAGGAGCTCACTTGCGCGGTGATGGGAGAGCAGGCGCTCGGCGTGATCGAGATCGTACCTGCAGTCAAGTTTTACGACTACGAAGCCAAATATGCACCCGGCGGTTCCAAGCATTTGCTACCTGCACCGATTGATCTAAGCGTTTACAAAGAAGTCCAGCGTGTGGCGCTGGCCGCACATCGCGCGTTGGGCTGCCGTGGCGTCACCCGCGCCGACTTCCGCTACGATGACACTCTTTCTGGTGCTGAAGGTCTCGTCTGTCTAGAGGTGAATACCCAGCCCGGCATGACCGAAACCTCCCTGGTACCGGAAATGGCGCAGCACGCCGGCATCACGTTTGACGAGTTGGTGCGTTGGATGGTCGAGGATGCTTCACTCGACCGCTGAGGCGCCAATACGCTACCAAAATTAACTCAGCATCCGGCCAATCCCTCAAATTTTACTAATCATTTACCAATAAGCCGGAAGACTAGGCACTGGTGGCGCGTCGCGCGTTTGGCTGCCGATAAAGTCTTGCGTGCGGATTTCACCACTTTCGGCGGCCTCTGAGGGACGGGTGGTCTCATCTGAAGTCGGATACCAGGGCATATCAACATCATGCTTGTGACGGAGCTTGCGGCCCTTGGCCGGCACAACATTTAAAGCAGGTTGCGATGGAAGGTCGAGTACGCCTCGCTCAATCGCCGAAGCTGAAACGACGCTCGTTGTCCGTTTTGTGGCCGCGGTTGAATGATTTGCGCGGAATGCGCATGGCGCTGCGCTGGGGTCACACGCTCGCCAACTTGAAAGTTCCGCGCGGAGCCGGCTCATCGGCTGCCGCGCTGCTGCTGCTTGGAAGCATTAGCTTTGGTGTGGTCCAAGGCGGCCACGGCCCGCGGATCATCGAGAACGTTCAAAGTCTCTGTGACGCGACTGCAAACAGGCTTGGCTTCCGTATTTCCGAAATCGCGCTTGCCGGCGAACACGAACTCGGGCGTAGCGAAATTCTGGTTCTTGCGGGCATCACAGACAGCTCGTCGCTGCTATTTCTCGATGCGGCGCGCACGCGAGCGCGCCTGATGACAAATCCGTGGATTGCGGATGCCACTGTCCTCAAACTGTATCCCGACCGCCTGCGGATCGAGATTAAGGAGCGCAAGCCGTTTGCACTCTGGCAAAAAGATGGCCACGTCTCTTTGATTGCCGCCGACGGCATCGTTCTCGATGCCGCCGTGTCGGCACGCTTCTACGGATTACCACGTGTTGTCGGCAAGGGTGCCGAGCAGGGCGCTCAGGATTTTCTCGCGCTTATCGCGCGGCATCCTCAGATCGCGCGCTTGACCGAAGCTTCGGTCTTTGTGGCCGAACGGCGTTGGAATTTGCGCCTCCAGGACGGTGTAGAGATTATGCTACCTGAAAGCGGCACCGAGCAGGCCTTGAATATTCTTGTCGATCTCGATCGCAAGTCGAGACTTTTGTCCAGAGACATCGTCGCAGTCGATTTAAGGCTGCCCGATCGTGTCACCGTTCGCCAAACTGATGCCGCCGCTGCCGCCCGCGATCAAGCGCTCAGGGATGCAGAGAAGACAAAGAAGGCCAAGTCCGGGAAAGGAAGCGAGGCATGACCGTGCTGCGCTTCGGCCTTACCCCGAAGATGAAGCCGGTTTCGCTGAAACGAGCGGCTGTGGTCGCCGGTCTTGATATCGGTACAAGCAAGGTCGTCTGCCTGATCGCGCGGCTTCAACCTCAGGTACCCCAGGATGTTCTACGACGACGCAGCCACGGCGTCCGCCTCTTGGCCTTTGCGCATACAGCGGCGAACGGAGTGAAGGCGGGATCCGTGGTCGATCTGGACGGTGCCGAGCAGATGGTCCGTAAGGCAATTGACATTGCCGAAAGCATGGCCGGCGTGCAGGTCGAATCCGTTGTGGTATCGATGTCCGGTGGGCGCCTCGGGAGCGAACGTTTCATCGCCAATATTGATCTTGCCGGACGTGCGGTGACCGAAGCCGATATTGGCCGCGTGCTCGCGGCCGCAAGCCGCCACTCGGTGCGCAATGGGCGAGCAGTGCTGCACTCTTTGCCGATCGGCTACGCGGTCGACGCCGCCGCTGGTATTCGCGAGCCCCGCGGGATGCTTGGCCATCGTCTCGGTGTGGACATGCATATGGTCACCGCCGACGTGGCAACCGTGAGGAATCTAATGCTCACGGTCGAACGAACGCATCTTTCCGTGGACGCTATGGTGGCGTCCCCCTATGCGGCCGGTCTCGCCGCCCTTGCTGATGACGAGGCTGATCTAGGGGCGGCTACAGTTGATATGGGCGCCGGAACCACAAGTTTGGCGGTTTTTTCGGCGGGCAAGTTCGTTCATGCCGACGGGTTCGTCCTCGGGGGACAGCACGTGACCATGGATCTCGCCCGCGGTCTTAACACCGGCATTGCCGACGCTGAGCGAATCAAAGCGATTTATGGCAGTGTTTTAACGGGGGAATCGGATGAACGGGATATGGTTACCGTACCGCCGGTGAAGGATGATGAGCGCGAACCGCCGCAATTCGTGTCGCGAGCTTCGCTCGCGCGCATCATCAGGCCGAGGGTTGAGGAAATCCTGGAAATGGTGCGCGATCGGCTCGCTGCTTCGCCCTTCGCGGCGGAGCCGCGTGGACACGTTGTACTGACTGGAGGCGCGAGTCAGGTCACCGGCCTCACCGATCTCGCCACTCGCATTTTGCGGCGTCCCGTAAGAATAGGTCGCCCGCTTGGCTTGGCCGGTTTGCCGGACGCGGCAAAGGGTCCGGCCTTTGCGGTGG
Organism: Pseudolabrys sp.; assembly: GCA_035315965.1. Classification (GTDB taxonomy): domain Bacteria; phylum Pseudomonadota; class Alphaproteobacteria; order Rhizobiales; family Xanthobacteraceae; genus Pseudolabrys. The sequence continues at coordinate 1,696 of DATFXJ010000161.1, read as the reverse complement.
CAGCGGGTCTGCTTGTCTACCCACAGCAAGCCCATCTCGAACACTTCGAACCGCGGCGTACGCGGCAATTGATGACAGGAACAGGCGGTTACATGGCACGGGTCGGGCGATGGTTACGCGAAAGCTTCTGACCCTTCATCAACGAAACACGAATCGGTCGGTGGCGGACCGGCCCAATTCGGTGGCTTGCAAATGCGTGATCAGCGCGTTCGGCGCAGCGCAAGGCCTGCTGCCTGTGCAATCAAGAGGCAAACATGACCATTAACCTAACGATTCCGGACATCCGGGAAATGAAACCTCGAATTACCGTGTTCGGCGTCGGTGGTGCCGGCGGTAATGCGGTCAACAACATGATCGCGGCGGGTCTGCAGGGCGTCGACTTCGTCGTCGCCAACACAGACGCGCAGGCGCTGACCATGTCAAAGGCCGAGCGAATTATTCAGATGGGCACCCAGGTCACCGAAGGCCTCGGCGCTGGCTCGCAGCCAGAAGTGGGCCGCGCGGCGGCGGAAGAGGTGATCGACGAAATTCGTGATCACTTGACCAGCGCGCACATGGTGTTCGTCACCGCCGGTATGGGCGGCGGGACTGGCACGGGCGCGGCTCCGATCATCGCCAAGATCGCGCGCGAGCTCGGGATTCTCACCGTCGGCGTGGTCACCAAGCCTTTCCACTTCGAGGGCCACCGTCGCATGCGCTTTGCCGAGGCCGGCATCATTGAATTGCAGAAGGTGGTGGACACTCTCCTAATCATTCCCAATCAGAATCTTTTCCGAGTTGCCAACGAAAAGACCACCTTTGCCGATGCGTTCGCTATGGCGGACCAGGTGCTTTACTCAGGTGTCGCCTGCATCACCGACTTGATGGTCAAGGAGGGTCTGATCAATCTTGACTTTGCCGATGTGCGCGCCGTCATGCGCGAAATGGGCAAGGCGATGATGGGTACGGGCGAAGCGTCGGGTGAGAAGCGGGCGCTGACTGCCGCCGAGGCTGCGATTTCCAATCCACTGATCGACGATGCCTCGATGAAAGGTGCCAAGGGCCTGCTGATCTCGATCACGGGCGGCAAGGATCTCACGCTTTACGAGGTCGATGAAGCAGCCACGCGTATTCGTGAGGAGGTCGATCAGGACGCCAACATCATCGTTGGTGCAACTTTCGACGAAAGCCTTGATGGCATCATTCGAGTCTCGGTCGTGGCGACCGGCATCGACAACATCGGCGTGACGCGCCACGCTGGTCCTGCGGAAAGCGCACTCAGAGAGCTCGCTGGCAAGATTCGCAACGACGGCCGTCGAATCGCCGACCGCATTGAACGCGCACCGCATGCCGCGCCCTCGCTTGAATCCGCTGCCCACGCCGCAGTCGCTGCTGCTATCCTGCCGACCGCGATCGAGGACGTTTCAATTCGGCCAATGCCAATGAAGCCATCATTTTTCGAGCCGGCGCAAAACGAGCCTTCGATTGCAGAGTCGCAGATGCCAGCGGCATACGTTCCGCCGGCACCCGAACGCTACGCGCGTACGCCCCGCATGCCCCGAATCGACGAGCTCCCTTTGCCGGCGCAGAACGAAATTCGGGCGCAACGTGGCGAACTGGCCGATGATCATCCTGAGAAGCGCCGCATGACGCTGATGCAGCGGCTCGCGTCGGTTGGCCTTGGCCGGCGGAAGGAAGCGGATGCGCCGCCGGCGCC
>DATFXJ010000160.1:0-23719 GCA_035315965.1 Pseudolabrys sp. | reverse complement strand
GGAGATGCCGGGAATGGTTGGGAATCGTTGAGAACTTTCGCGACATGCCGCGACATGAAAAGAGGCCTAGCCGTGAAGCTAAGCCCTTATTTTATTGGCGACCCCGGCTGGATTCGAACCAGCGACCCTCAGCTTAGAAGGCTGATGCTCTATCCGGCTGAGCTACGGGGTCAGTGCAGAGGGTTTAACCGAAGCGGGCCACGGTGCAAAAGGTGCGGCGGCAAAGTTGCATTGCCAAGGCGGGCCCCGGGAAATCTCTAACTGTCCACGATTTCGCTGAAAAATGAGGCCCTTACGCCGATTTCTGACTGCCTCACGTTAGTTTTGAATATATCAACTTGCCCCTTTGATCACCCATCAATTTTGGGGGCGCGGCATGCTCAATGTCATGGGGCACTGGCCCTAGGCATGTGCTGGACACTACCGGGAATTGGAAAAAAATGGACTTCACGGCGATCCGCTAGTTCCTTGGCCATGCCTAATAGCTGGCACTTTATTTTTCCCACCCTGACGGTCTTGGAATTGTCGGGCTTATGGTGATGGATGCGCGTGGTGCCGTCGACAGCGTCACAGTTCGAGTGCAATGGCGGCCAATGACTTAGCAGGTGCTTGGGCCTATTGTCCGAACAAATTTCGCAATCAAGGCCCGATAGCGTGAGCACAGCCACCGGCGAAGCACAACCTTCGATTGATTTGAAACGCGGACTTTCAACAGCGCTGGATTTTGGCGTGGCTTCGCATCGGCGCGCGGTAGCGCTGCTCGTGACATTTTCGCTGCTCGTTTTTCTACCGGGTTTTTTTCAGATACCGCCGGTTGATCGCGACGAAGCGCGCTTTGCGCAAGCCACAAAGCAAATGCTGGAAACGAGTGAATATGTCGATATCCGTTTTCAGACCGAGGTTCGATACAAGAAGCCGGTCGGGATTTACTGGCTCCAGGCTGCGGCGGTGAAAGCGGTTGAGACGCTTGGCGTGCCGCAGGCACGCACGAGCATTTGGCCCTATCGTCTGCCCTCGCTCGCCGGCGCGATCTTTGCCGTTCTGCTGACCTATTGGGCCGCGCTTGCCTTCATTCCCCGCCGTGCCGCGCTTCTTGCTGCCTTGATGATGGCAAGCTGCGTCCTGCTCGGCGTCGAGGCGCGCCTCGCCAAGACCGATGCAATGTTGTTGTTGAGCTCGGTCGCGGCCATGGGCGCATTCGCTCGCATCTATCTCGCAAGCCACCGCGAACCTCCGGCCAAAATCGGTTGGCAGGAGCCGGCAATCCTCTGGACTGCGATCGCCGCCGGCGTGCTCCTCAAAGGCCCTTTGATCCTGATGTTCGTCGGGCTTTCGGCCATAACGCTCTGCATTGTTGACCGCTCGCCACGCTGGCTTTTGTCACTGCGTCCCGTCACAGGTCTTGTCTGGCTGTTGCTTCTGGTATCGCCATGGTTCTTGGCGATCATGACAAAGTCCGGCGCAAGTTTCGTCGTGCAATCCATCGGCCACGACCTGGTAGACAAAGTCACCAGCGGTCAGGAAACGCATGGGGCGCCGCCCGGTTTCTACCTTCTGCTGTTTTGGGTGACGTTCTGGCCCGGCGCGGTGCTGGCGGGGTTGGCGGCGCCGATCGTGTGGAAGTCGCGCCACGAGCCTGGCGCTCGCTTTTTGCTCGCGTGGCTTTTGCCATCGTGGCTCGTTTTCGAAGTGGTGATGACCAAGCTGCCGCACTACGTCCTGCCCCTTTATCCCGCCATTGCTATTCTGATCGCCGGCATTCTTGCGCCTCACGGCCAATCCAGGCAGCGCTGGATGGTGCGAGGCACGGTCGGCTGGCTTCTTTTTCCAGCAGCCATCGCAATTGGGGCGCTGGTGCTATTCATCGTATTCGACCGCGATCTCGGTCTGATCGCGTGGCCATTTTCGGCGCTCGCTGTGATCTTCGGTTTGTTCGCCTGGTGGCTTTATGCAGTGGACGGCGCCGAACGGTCGCTATTGCGTGCCTTGGTGGCTTCAGTATTTGTCGCTATCACCGTATACGCCGTCACATTTCCGTTGTTACCGCCGCTATTTCCGAGCGCAATGATCGCCGATGAAATCCGTGCAACCGATTGCGAGCGGCCTCATGTCGCCTCGACTTTCGCCTTTCAGGAGCCGAGCCTGGTGTTTCTCCTCGGAACAGAAACCCGATTCACGGACGGCGTGGGTGCGGCGGACTTCCTGCGCTCGAAAGCATGCCATTTCGCGCTGATCGACTCTCGCAGCGAGCGCAGCTTTGTCCAACGTGCGGAGTCAGTTGGATTGCGCTACTCGCTCGTGCGCCGCGTGGAGGGTTATAATATCAGCGCTGGAAAGCCGGTATCGCTAACCATCTTCCGATCACAGGCGAGCTAATGAGCATCATAAACGGATTCAATCGTACGGAAGGCCCGACGGCATCGGCGCTGCGGCGTTGCGTACCCAATCTCATGATGGCGATGACTCTCTTGACCCGGCCGGCGCGCCTAAACGAGCGGCGCATCCCTTGGTTTGGGGGTCGCGCGCTGGCCGTCATGGCTGGCATCGTCGTCGCGGTGCTTGTCATGATGCTGACGATGGACGCCGCGGTTATCCGGGGAGTCGGTCGCGTGCCCCGCTGGATAGTCTCTGTTTTTGATGACATCACAGAATTTGGCAAGTCCGGCTGGTTTCTTTGGCCGCTCGGAATCCTGTTCCTGGTGCTTGCAGCATTACCTCGCGTGCTGACGCCGTTTTCGCAACGCGTTCTGGCGACGATCATGGTGCGTATCGGATTTCTGTTTACGGCAATCGCCGTGCCGAGCCTGTTCGCCACCATCGTCAAGCGAATGATCGGACGAGCGCGACCATATGTCGGCGGCAGTCTTGATCCGCTTCTTTTCAGTCCCTTCGCGTGGGTACCTGCTTACGCCGGGATGCCGTCCGGCCATGCTACGACGGCTTTTGCCGTGCTGGTGGCTTTTGGCACCTTTTGGCCACGCGCGCGCACAATTCTGTTGGTTTATGCCGTATTGGTCGGGATTAGTCGCCCGATGGTGATCGCACACTATCCGAGCGACGTGCTTACCGGCGCGCTGGTGGGGATAGCCGGCGCAATGATGGTTCGGCGCTATTTCGCGGAGCGCAGGCTCGCGTTCACGATCGGGCCCGACGGCAAAATCCATCAATACCCGGGCCCTTCGCTCAGGCGGACCAAGGCGGTTGCCCGCGGCCTTCTGACCCCATAAGACATCGCACCATGACGACGATCGATCCGGCGGTTTCCGTCGTGGTGCCCGTGCGCAACGAGGCCGGCAATATCGCTCCACTTGTGGCGGAAATTGCCAACGCACTGAGCGGGCAATGGCGCTTCGAGATCGTCTGTGTCGACGACGGTTCGAATGACGACACAAGCGCAGAACTCGATCAGCTGATGAAACAGCATGCATGGCTGCGTCGTGTCCGCCACAAGCGGTCCTGCGGTCAATCGGCAGCGATACGCACTGGTGTTACTGCGGCGCGCGCGCCCCTTGTGGTGACTCTTGACGGTGACGGCCAAAACGATCCTGCGTACATCCCCGCGCTCGTGCTCACACTGGAAGAGGGCCAGCCGCACGTTGGTCTCGTCGCGGGGCAGCGCGTCGGCCGCAAGGCTAGTGGGTTCAAGAAACTGCAATCGCGTATTGCCAACAGGGTGCGCAGCGCAGTGTTGCGCGACGGCACCCGCGATACCGGCTGCGGGCTGAAAGCGTTTCGCCGCGACATGTTTCTCGGGTTGCCATATTTTGACGGTCTGCACCGCTTCCTCCCGGCGCTGATCCGCCGCGAGGGTTACTGTATCGGGTATGTCGACGTCGTTGATCGACCGCGCGCCCACGGTGTGTCGAATTATGGTATGTGGGACCGGTTATGGATTGGCATTTTGGATCTCGCCGGGGTGTGGTGGTTGATCCGCCGCAAGAAACGAATTCCGGAAATTGACGACTAGCGCGCGATCGCCAAATGCATGGCCTCGACCTGCATCGGGCACGGGAACCGGTTTTCGAACAAGATCACGCGCCACTGAAGGAAGCTGCAAATGCTGGTCGATATCGCTAATGCCGTGGGCGGCTATCTGCACGATGTATTCATCGGCACCGCAGATTGGGGAATATTAGTTGGCTATGTTGCGCAGGCGATGTTCGCTATGCGTTTTGTGGTGCAATGGATCGCGTCCGAACGTGCCGGCAAAAGCGTGGTGCCGACTGCCTTCTGGGTCTTTTCAATCGGCGGTGGATTGATGTTGCTCGGGTACGCGCTTTACCGGAAGGATCCTGTTTTCATCATCGGACAGGCCTTCGGCGTATTCGTGTATTTGCGCAATCTGCAATTCGTCATGCGCGGCGGTAGCACTACGGCGGCTGCATAGGCCTTGGTTTTGCCGCGTCGCGTCCCCGGACTACCGCGCGCGTCGGCCTGAAGCACGAGCCATCGCGCCAAATCCACGTTCAAGATCGGCCAGCAGATCCTCAGGATCTTCCAGACCGATGTGGAAGCGTATCGTCGGTCCTCCCGGTGCCCATTTGGTTGCGGTCCGGTACTCGGTGCAATCGAACAAGATCACCAGGCTCTCGAAGCCGCCCCACGAATAGCCAAGACCAAACAGTGTCAGCTCGTTCAGAAAAGCATGTACCGATTGCTCGCTTGTTGGCTTGAGCACAACGCTGAACAAGCCGCTCGCGCCGGCGAAATCCCGTTTCCAGAGTCCGTGACCTGGGTCGCTTTCAAGCGCCGGATGCAGCACGCGCGAAACTTCCGGCCGGCGTTCGAGCCATCGGGCGACCTGCAAGCCTGATTGATAGTGGCGGGCCAGCCGCACACCAAGTGTGCGCAAGCCGCGCAGAGCGAAATACATGTCGTCAGGACCGACGCACAGACCCATCGAATAGACGGTATCTTTTAGCGCGGGCAATGCCGCTGCGTTGGCCGATGCGCAGCCGAACATGAGGTCGGAATGTCCCCCGATATATTTTGTTCCGGCTTGAATTTCGATGTCGACGCCTTTTTCGAAGGCGCGGAAATACAGCGGCGTTGCCCAGGTATTATCCATCAGGACGACCGCGCCGTTTTCATGCGCGACTCTAGCGATGGCCGGGATATCCTGCATCTCGAAACTTTGCGAACCGGGGGCTTCGACGAAGACCACGCGCGTGTTCGGCTTGAACATATTGGCGATCCCGGTACCCACGACTGGATCGTAATAGGTCGTTTCCACTCCCAGCCGTCTGAATACGCCGTCGCAGAAATTTCGGGTCGGCCGGTAAACGCTGTCGGGCACTAGGACATGATCACCAGCGCGGGTAGTCGCGAGGAGTGCGGCCGAGATTGACGCGAGCCCTGACGGCAGCAGTGCGACGCCGGCGCAGGCCTCCCCGCTGATCTCGCGCAAAGCATTTTCCAGCGCCTCGGACGTAGGCGTGCCACGGCGCCCGTAATTGTAGCGGGCGCGATGGGCAACCTGATCTTCGGCAGATGGATAGAGCAGGGTCGAGGCGTGATAGACCGGCGGATTGACAAAGCCGTAGTAAGCCTCCGGGTCGCGGCCAGACGTGACGAGCCGGGTGTCCGGTTTGATCGGCGCCTTGATCTTCTTCGTCATGCGAGAGGAACACCTTTTTCGGAGTTAGCCGCGCGAAAACGCAGCCGAGACATATACGTCTGCATAAGACGCAAGCGTCAACCCCTTGACCCGGCAACCCGATCGTTCTGTGATGCCGAAGCTAGGGGCTAATAGGGGCAAGAGGGCAAGAAACCAATAGTTGTCACCCGCCGGGCACGGGTCCGGCCACGGGATTTTCGGCATCCCGAGAGGCCGCACGAGCGTTGAAGGAACAGTCACATGAAACGATTTACAACGATATTTGCATTGCTACTCGCAGTCGCTGCGCATAACGCGTCCGCTCAGACGCTGAAAGCGGTAAAGGATCGGGGAATACTCAATTGCGGAGCAAACGGAACGCTTGCCGGCTTCGGGCTTCCCGACGCACAAGGAAAATGGACCGGCCTGGACGTGGATTTTTGCAAGGCGATCGCAGCTGCGGTGCTAAACGACGCTGAGAAGGTCAAATTCGTGCCCTTGTCGGCCAAGGATCGTTTCACCGCATTGCAATCGGGTGAGGTCGATGTCCTGGCGCGCAATACGACCTGGACGTCGTCGCGAGACACTTCGCTCGGCCTCAACTTTACCGGTGTCAATTACTATGACGGTCAGGGCTTCATGGTGCGAAAGACGCTGAAGGTGAATTCCGCACTTGAGCTCAACGGCGCAGCCGTCTGCGTGCAGCAGGGCACGACGACAGAGCTCAACCTCGCGGATTTTTTTGGAGCGCATAAGATGCAGCTCAAGACCGTGACCTTTGCGACTGCAAATGAGGCGGTGAAGGCCTACGACGCCGGCCGCTGCGACGCCTACACTACCGACGCTTCTGCCCTTTATGCGGAGAGGCTGCGTGTCGCCGATCCGAATGACCACATCATTTTGCCTGAGATTATTTCCAAGGAACCACTTGGCCCGGTTGTCCGTCACGGAGATGACCAATGGTTTGACATCGTGAAGTGGACGCTTTTCGCGATGCTCAATGCCGAAGAACTGAATATTTCACAGAAAACTCTCGATGAGGCACTGAAATCCACAAATCCGGAAATCAAGCGCTTTGTCGGAACCGAGGGCAATTTCGGCGAGCAGCTCGGGCTGACCAAGGATTGGGCGGTCCGTATTGTTAAACTGGTCGGCAATTACGCCGAGTCATTCGAGCGCAATGTGGGGCAGAGCTCGCCGCTTAAAATCGAGCGTGGTTTGAACAAATTGTGGAACAAGGGTGGCATTCAATATGCGCCGCCGATCCGCTGATCGGAGCTGAGTGACTAGCCGCCGGCGCGAAGCCGTGGCAAATCCGTCGGGGGAGTTAGCGTCGATAAAAGTCCGACGAGGGGGAAATGTCGACTGACCTGCCGACGCTGCCGCGTCCCGCGCCTGTTGTCTTTTACAACGACCCTAAGGTCCGGAGCATTGCTTATCAGATTGCCCTATTCGCCGTTGTTGCCTTTCTGGTCTATGGCGCTGCCAGCAACGCAATCGAGAATCTCGCTCGCGCCCGCATCGCTTCCGGATTCGGATTCTGGAACAACGTAGCCGGCTTCGATATCAGCCAGACTCTTATCGAGTATTCGTCGCGCGGCTCGACATATGGCCGGGCGTTCTGGGTTGGCCTGCTCAATACGTTGCTGGTTGCCGGAATCGGCATCGTCTTCGCGACAATTCTCGGCTTCATCGTTGGGATATCGAGGCTATCGAGCAATTGGTTGCTGGCGAAAGTTGCCGGCTGCTATGTCGAGATTATCCGAAATCTTCCGCTGCTGTTGCAATTGCTGTTCTGGTACAACGCGGTGCTCAAGGCACTGCCCGATATCCGCGAAAGCATTGCGATTGGTGGCGGTGCCTTTCTCAACAATCGTGGCTTGTTTCTGCCCACGCCGATTTTCAAAAATGGATTCGGCGCGGTGGAAATGGCTTTGCTCGCCGGCATCGTCGGCGCGATCGTGTTTCGTGTTTGGGCACGCAAGCAGCAGGAGCGGACCGGCCGGCAAGCGCCGGTGCTAATGGTTACGCTTGCGCTGGTGATCGGATTGCCTATCGCTGTGTTTCTTCTCGCCGGTCTGCCGCTTGGGTTCGAATTTCCGCGGGCCGGACGCTTTAACATCACTGGCGGGGCTGAGGTGCTTCCTGAATTTGTCGCACTGCTGTTCGGTCTTTCGATCTACACCGCCGCATTTATTGCGGAGGTGGTCCGCGCTGGCATCCTGGCGGTATCACGCGGTCAAACAGAAGCGGCCTATTCACTGGGATTGCGGCCCGGGCTGACACAACGACTGATCGTAGTGCCACAAGCGATGCGGGTGATAATTCCGCCGCTGACCAGCCAATATCTCAACCTAACCAAGAATTCCTCGCTGGCGGTGGCGATTGGCTATCCCGATCTGGTGCAGGTTTTCACCGGCACCGTGCTAAACCAGACCGGTCAAGCGGTCGAGGTTGTCGCTATCACCATGCTGGTCTATCTCGTGATCAGCCTCGTCACCTCATTCCTGATGAACATTTACAACAGCCGCATGGCTTTGGCGGAGCGGTGAGGGCTTCCTTTTGACCATGACTGAGGGCGATCTTGCCGAGATAGCGTTCGTACGGCGCGCCACCATCGCACCACAGCCGCCACCAACGAAAATGACGGGCGCGCTTGGATGGCTGCGCGATAATCTTCTGTCGACGCCATTCAACATCGCGCTAACCATCCTGATCGTCCTACTGCTGGCATGGGCTGTTCCGGAGCTGGTCAAATTCCTGTTCATTGACGCGGTATGGAACGGCAACGACCGAGACGCGTGCCTCGAATCGGTTCAACACCGCGAGATCGGTGCCTGCTGGCCCTTCGTCTGGGAGCGGCTGCCCTATTTCATCTACGGTTCCTACCCGATTTCCGAACGGTGGCGGGTGGATGCTTTCTTCTTGATGCTCGCAGTGGGCATCACCTGGCTTCTGTGGCTCAACGCACCACGGCGCGACCTCGGCGCAATCTATTTCTTTGTGGTGTTGCCCATATCATCGTTCGTTCTGCTTACCGGCTGGTCAACGATCGGCCTTCGGCCGGTGGACACGGTCCTTTGGGGTGGTGTGCTGGTGACGATCGTGGTCGCCGCGGTCGGCATCGTGGTGTCGCTGCCGCTAGGAATATTTCTAGCGCTCGGGCGGCGTTCCCGCATGCCAGTGGTCCGATCGCTATCAGTCATATACATCGAGTTTGTGCGCGGCGTGCCGCTGGTGACCGTGCTGTTCATGGCTGGTGTCATGTTGCCGCTGTTCATGCCGGAGCAATTATCGCCCGACAAATTGGTGCGTGCTCTGGTCGGTATTGCGCTATTCGCGTCGGCCTATATGGCGGAGGTCGTGCGCGCAGGCCTGCAAGCCATCCCGAAAGGCCAATACGAGGGAGCCATGGCGGTTGGCCTTCGTTATTGGCAAATGATGCGTCTAATCATCCTGCCTCAGGCGCTCAAAGTGACGATACCAAACATCGTGAACACTTATATCGGCCTGTTCAAGGACACCACGCTGGTCTTCATTGTCGGCATATTCGATCTCCTGCGCACGATCGAAGTGGCGCGCATCGATCCCAAATGGGCGACCCCAGTTACCAGTACAACCGGCTATGCGGTGGCCGCAATCTTCTATCTGATCTTCTGTTACGGCATGTCGCGTTATGCGCGCGCCATGGAGGCCCGTCTCGCAAAAGCCGATCGATGTTAAGGACAACCCATGAACGCCGCAGGAAACCATGGGTCACTTCTCAAGCCGGCGAAGCTCAATACCTCGATTGCCGTTGAGATTGCCGGCATGAACAAGTGGTACGGCGATTTTCACGTGTTGCGGGATATCAATCTGAAGGTCATGGGCGGAGAACGCATTGTCATTTGCGGACCGTCCGGTTCTGGCAAGTCGACGATGATCCGCTGCATCAATCGTCTGGAGGAGCATCAGGCTGGCCGCATCTTCGTCGACGGTGTGGAGCTGACCGCGGATTTGAAAAAGATCGATGAGGTCCGGCGTGAAGTGGGCATGGTGTTTCAACATTTCAATCTGTTTCCTCATTTGACAGTGCTGGACAATTGTACGCTGGCGCCCATCTGGGTGCGCAAATTGCCGAAGAAGCATGCCGAAGAAGTGGCGCTGCACTACCTCAAGCGGGTGAAGATTCCTGAACAGGCCAATAAATATCCGGGTCAGTTGTCAGGAGGGCAGCAGCAACGGGTCGCTATCGCGCGCGCACTGTGCATGAACCCAAAGATCATGCTCTTCGATGAGCCGACCTCAGCACTCGATCCGGAAATGGTTAAGGAAGTACTCGACACCATGGTGGAGCTCGCCAAAGACGGGATGACCATGCTTGTAGTGACCCACGAAATGGGTTTTGCCCGCCAGGTGGCAAATCGCATCGTGTTTATGGACGAAGGCCAGGTTGTCGAAGCCAATACACCGCAGGGGTTCTTCACGCACCCGCAACACGAGCGTACCAAGCTGTTCCTGAGTCAAATTTTACGCTGAAACAGCCCGCGGGGCCGCCTAGTCCTTTGCGACCGGCAGATCGGGGCGCCCACCCCATTCCGACCAAGAGCCGTCGTAGATGCGCGGCAACTTTTTGCCGAGGGCATCTAGTCCCATTGCAAGGATGACGGCGGTGACGCCAGAGCCACATGTGGTGATGATTGGCTTGTCGGTATCGACGCCTGCTTTTTTGAACGCGGCGGCAATTTTCTCGGGCGACGCCAGCCGTCCGTTCTCCACGATTTCAGTCGAGGGCACGTTGCGCGCACCTGGCATGTGCCCGGAGCGCAGGCCAGCCCGCGGTTCCGGCTCGCTGCCGGCGAAGCGGCCGGCCGAGCGGGCGTCGACTACCTGGGCGCTCCGATCGTTGAGTGCTATTTGCACGTCGCTCAGCATTGCCACGGCGCTTGTATCCATGCGCGCATTGAACGTGCGCCTGGGCGGTTTCACCTCGCCGGCTTCTGTCGGACGGCCTTCCGCCTTCCATGCCGGCAGGCCGCCATCCAGGATGAATACGTTGCAAGCGCCGAAAATGCTAAATGTCCACCATACCCGAGGCGCAGAATAAAACCCGCTGCCATCGTAGACCACGACGGTGTCTTTCTCTGAAATGCCGAGTGCGCCGGCGGCCGCGCTGAATTGATCCGGTCCTGGCAGCATGTGGGGCAAGTCGACCGAATTATCGGCGACCGCGTTGATGTCGAAAAATACAGCGCCTGGAATATGCCCCGCGAGATATTCGGCCCGGGCGTCACGCCTTTGCGTGGGCAGGTAGTAAGAGCCGTCGACTATGGCAACGTCCTTCTTGCCCAGCTGGCCGGCCAGCCATTCGGTTGATTTGAGCCGGCGGCTCGACGTTGATGCTGTCATTGCAAGCTCCGCATTACGCAAGCTTGGTCGATCTTGCTCCCGAGTGCAACGATTGAGGTGAGATGGGGGAGGGCGAATAATTACGAGAATTTGGTACGGCTACACCAGCCCGCATAACGCCAACGCCTATGAGACCTTGCTCAAGAACGAAATTTTCTCCTTCCTGCGTATCGAGCGGCTGCGCGCATCGGTCGGGGAAGAGGTAGAATTCGTGAACGTGATGTGGTTTGACGCGCCGGAGTCGGTGAAGGCTTTTGCCAGCGTGGATTATGAAGCCGCAGTCGTCCCCCAAAGGCGCGCGCATTGCTCAAACGCTTCGACGCACGCTCACGTCACTACGAACTGCGCGAGCACCGTGATGCGCGCTAGGTTAGAGCTAAACGAACGCGCCGGTTTTGCTTGCCCTTCTTTTCGATCTGCGTGACACGGACAGCGCCTATTTCCCCTGTCGCGCGCACATGTGTGCCCCCGCAGGGTTGCAGATCGAGACCGGCAATTTCGATCAGCCGCACGCGGCCTGTTCCCATTGGTGGTTTCACCGACATGGTTTTGACGAGGCCCGGATTGGCCTCAAGCTCGGCGTCGGTGATCCAGCGGCTGCTGACTGATGCATTGCTCGAGATCATCTCGGCAATTTTTGCGGTGATCGCATCCTTGTCCAGACCGGCTTCAGGAATATCGAAGTCGAGGCGGCTTTCGCTGTCGCCAACCGAACCGCCGGTCACCGCATATGGCAAGACCGCCGAGAGCAGATGCAGCGCAGTGTGCATGCGCATGCGGGCATAACGTTTGTCCCAGTCGATCACGGCCGTGACGCGATCGCCGATTTTGAGCGTCGGGGCATCGGCCGCCGGCACGTGGGTAATCTCGCTTTTTTCGGCATCGGTATAGTTGGCAATCTCGATCGAAATGCGCAAACCGTTTTCCGTCGCCAACTCACCGGCGTCACCGGGCTGTCCGCCGGACGTTGCATAAAAGACGGTGCGGTCGAGCACGATGCCACCTTGTTCGGTCAATGCGACTACACGCGCTTCGCAGTTCTTGAGATATGAGTCCTCGCGGAAAAGACATTCTGTCGGCATATCAACCCTTTTCGAACGGTGGTTTAATGTCCGACCTGCGCTCGAGCCATTCCGGCACGGGTAATTTCTTCGATCGAAGGAATTCCGGATTGAATAACTTCGACTGATAGCGTGTACCGTAGTCGGCAAGAATAGTGACGATCGTCTTGCCTGGGCCAAGGTCCTTTGCCAGTCGAATAGCGCCGGCCACATTGATTCCGGAAGAACCACCAAGGCAGAGGCCTTCATACTCGAGTAACTCGAAGATGAGAGGCAACGCTTCCTCGTCGGGAATAAGGTAGGCCTTGTCTACTTTTATTCCATCTATGATCGGAGTCACGCGGCCGAGCCCAATCCCCTCGGTTATGGAGCCGCCTTCGGTTGCCTTTGCTTGGCCGTCCTTGAACAAATGGTACATCGCCGCTCCGCGTGGATCGGCAATGCCGATTGCGATGTCCTTATTCTTCTCGCGAAGAAAGCTTGAGGCGCCGGCAACAGTGCCCCCGGTGCCGATTGCGCAGATGAAGCCGTCAATACGGCCATTGCAATCCTCCCAGATCTCCGGACCCGTGGAAACGTAGTGGGCCTTACGGTTATCCAGGTTGTTCCACTGATCGGCAAAGATAACGCCGTTCTTCTCCGTCTTCCTCATTTGTTCGGCAAGCCGCCGGCCAACATGCTGGTAGTTATTTGGATTGGAATATGGAGCGGCAGGGACCTCCACCAGTTGCACACCGCAGAGCCGGAGCATGTCCTTTTTTTCCTCGCTCTGCGTCTCCGGAATAACGATGACCGTGCGGTACCCGCGCGCATTGGCGACAAGTGCCAGGCCGATGCCCGTATTGCCGGCGGTGGCTTCGACGACAAGCCCGCCTGGTCGAAGCTCACCGCGCTTCTCTGCTTCCAGGATCATCTGCCGGCCTGCGCGGTCCTTCACAGAGCCGCCGGGATTCATAAATTCCGCCTTGCCGAGGATGGTGCATCCGGTGGCTTCGGAAGCGCGCTCAAGCTTGATAAGCGGTGTATGGCCGATGGCTTCGATGACGCCGTTGCGGATTTGCATGCCCGGTTCCAGGGCTGGTGAGGGTAGTCGAACCTAGTGGAGGCACGATGGCCCCACAAGACCGCAGCCAGATTCGCCGACGCAAGCCCGAAATTTCTATCGATTTAGGGCAATTGCAGTCGTTTCGGAAATGTCGTTGAAACCATAGCCGCGCAGTAGCCTAAGCGGAATATGCACATGCATCAGTTGTTGTCCGCCGCGATGAATGCACCCGAAATAGTGAGTGGCAGAGGCTTGAAGTTCCGGGATGGTCGCCGACATCATCGTCCTGTTCGCCTGGGGCGCGTTGTTCTTGTTGCGCGATTCGTGGTGGAAGATGTCAACCTGCGATCGCTTATCGCCTCTGGCATTATCACGGGCTACAGGTAATGACAGCTTACGAATTTTGGCGTCATATTGCTTGCGTTGGCCAAGGCAGCGCACAGAGTTGTGCCACCGCACTGCAGCGATAGTCGATCCGCTCACCCGCATAGCCAACCGCCGGTCATTCCCGCAGGAAGCGGTGCCGGTTACTTAACATTACATTGGAATCCGCGGCCGACCGCGGTCCTGATAATCGATCTTGATCATTTCAAATCATCAATGACCCTTTTGGCCACGCGGTCGGCGAACCGCGTACCAACGATATTTGCCGATACCGCAATCGAATCGATATCGCTTCGGGCACGGCGATAGAACGCCTTCCACAAGCTCGGTACCGCGATCACCGCGCAAGTGCCGCCTGACCAAAGAAAACTGTCACGTGCGCGTAAAGTCGTGACGGGCCGCCGCGCCGATGCCAATTGACCAACGGCTTCGAATTAGTCCAGTTTAGGACGAATGGGCGGAATTGCCGGTTCATGGATTAGTGGGATTCCAAACTAATTAAGGATATAGGGAGGATGAAATGCGTACACTAGGCTGGCTTGGATTGGCCGCCCTGGCTTTCACGGTGGGCGGTGGCGCCCAGGCGGAAACCATTAAAATCGGCGTGGTTCTTCCGTTCAGCGGCGCAAATGCCGACCTGGGCCATCAGATCGACAAGGCCTTTGACCTGTACGTGAAACTCCACGCGAAAGACATCGAGCCGAATAAGGCGGAGATCATCAAGCGCGACGAAGGT
Organism: Pseudolabrys sp.; assembly: GCA_035315965.1. Taxonomy (GTDB): domain Bacteria; phylum Pseudomonadota; class Alphaproteobacteria; order Rhizobiales; family Xanthobacteraceae; genus Pseudolabrys. The sequence continues at coordinate 9,509 of DATFXJ010000160.1, read as the reverse complement.
CCACCGACCGGCGCGCAGGCGAAAACCGTTGCCACGGAGCTCGTCACCAACGATAAGGTGCAAATCCTGACAGGCTTCGTATTCTCGCCGTCTGCGATTGCGCTGGCACCGGTGGTGACGCAGGCGAAGGTGCCGATGATCATCGCAAATGCCGGCACGGCCTGGATAACCAATCTCTCGCCCTATATCGCTCGGCTCTCGTTCAGCATGTGGCATCCGGCTTTTCCAATGGGCGCCTATGCCTATGACAAGATCGGCTGCAAGACGGCGGCGATGGCCTACACTGACTTCCCGCCAGGCAAGGACTCCACGGAAGCGTTCAAGACCGGTTTCGAAAAGGCCGGCGGAAAAGTCACCGAGGCGGTACCAATGGGCAGCCCCGTCCAAGTGCCCGACTTCACGCCATTCTTCCAGCGTATCAAGGACGCCAAACCCGATTGCATGTATGTCTTTATTCCCTCCGGCGCGCACGCTGCCGGCGTGATGAAGGCCTATGGCGAGCTCGGCATGCGAAAAGGCGGCGTCAAACTGATCGGCCCGATGGATCTGATCCCGGACAACAAGCTGCAGGACATGGGCGATGCGGCTATCGGCACCGTCGTCATGGGCCACTACTCGGTCGATCTAGAAAATCCGGAGAACAAGGAGTTCAACAAGGCTTGGCACGACATCTACGGCAAGGACTCCTATCCGGATTTCATGTCCGCGGCCGGCTGGGACACCATGCATGCAATCTTCGACGCGATCAAGAAGCTCAACGGGAAGGTCTCTGACGGCGAGAAGGTGATCGACGCGATGAAGGGCTGGACCGGCGAGGGCCCACGCGGAACCGTCATGATCGACTCTGCGACACGCGATATCGTCCAGGATGAGCATGCCATGGAAGTTGTCCGCAAACCGGACGGCAAACTCGGCGTCAAAATCCTCGGCACCACCAAGGGCGTGAAAGACGAGTGCAAGGAGCTCAAGGTCGGCCGTTGCGGCTCGTGATCCTTTGGTCCTATGAAACCAAACATCGCCGCCGCGCATAAAGGCGCAGCGGCGTTTTCTGGAATACGAGGTGGGGCTCGTGCCGCAAGTCGCCAATATTGCCGTCAGCATTCTGTTCGACGGCTTGGCCTACGCCATGTTCCTGTTCATCACCTCAGTCGGACTTTCGGTAACGATGGGGCTGATGGGCTTCGTCAACCTGGCGCATGGCGCCTTCGCCATGGCCGGTGGCTATGTCGTCGTCACGCTGACACGCTCGTTCGGAGTCGAATTTATTCCTTCGCTTGTTGTTGCGTCCGTGGTGGTCGGCGCGGTCAGCGTCGTATTCGAGCGTTGGCTCTATCGCCGCCTGTATAAGTCCACCGATCTCGAACAGGTCTTGCTCACTATTGGCCTGGCATTCATGGCGATTGCCACCGCCACTTATTTCTACGGGCCTATCCCGAAATCGGTGCCGCTGCCTGGTTGGCTGCAAGGGGACGTAAATCTCGGCTTTCGCTATTTCCCGAGCTATCGTGCATTCCTGATCGTTCTTGGCACCGCGCTCATTGCGGTCCTTTGGTACGTATTCGAGCGCACCAATATCGGCGCCAAGATCCGTGCTGCAGTCGACAACCGGCGCATGGCGGAGTCAGTCGGCATCAATGTCGATCGCCTGTTCACACTTACCTTTGCCATTGGGTCGGGGCTTGCCGCGCTCGGCGGTGGCCTTGCCATTCAACTGTTCGGGCTCTCACCAAGCTTCGCGGTGCTTTATCTGGTGCTGTTCCTGATCGTCGTTGCGGTCGGCGGGCTCGGCAGTCTGAAGGGCACATTGCTTGCTGCGCTGGTGCTCGGCGTTTTCGATACCGCTGGGAAATATCTGCTCGCGGATGCCGGCGGGTTTTTCGTCTATGCGGTGACTGTGGCCGTCCTGCTGATCAAGCCGGCGGGGTTCTATGGCCGCGAGTGACATCATCACCACAACCAGCCGCGGACAGGCACGCGAGCGTACGGCAGAATATCTGGTCGGACGCCACCGTTTTCGCCCGGCGGAGGCGTTGCCGTGGCTGATCGCAATCGCCGTCTTCTTCATTTTCCCTGAGCGCATGACCTTCGGCAGTCAGGTGCTGGTTATGGTGATGTTTGCGCTCTCGCTCGACCTCATACTTGGTTATGCCGGGATCGTGACGCTTGGGCATGCTGCCTTCTTCGGTGTCGGTGCCTACACGGTCGGGCTTGCCGCCGCGCGTCTGCAATGGACGGAGCCGATAAGCGGACTGTTTGCTGCGGCGATTACGGCAGGACTCGTCGGCTTTATTACCGGATGGTTCCTGCTGCGCTATCGCGGACTCACGCTGCTGATGCTGACTCTGGCGACTGCAATCATGCTGCAGGAGACCGGCAATCTGCGTTCCGACATTTCTGGCGGCTATGACGGTCTCCCGGGCCTAGCTTTCAAGCCGTTGTTGGGAATCTTCGACTACGATCTCTATGGGCGCGCCTATTATCTGTACGTGCTCGCGGTACTGGCAGTTGTGTTCTATTTCGTCCGCCGGATCGTGTATTCCCCATTCGGACAGGCGCTGACCGGTATTCGCGAGAACGTCCGGCGCATGCACGCGATCGGGTCGCCGGTTCATCGGCGACTGGTGACGGTCTACACAATTGCGGCTGCAATTGCCGGAGTGGCAGGCGCGTTATTCACCCAGACCAATGCCTACGTCACGCTGACCGTGTTCGACTTCGACAACTCCGCAAAAGTAATGGTCATGCTGATCCTCGGTGGAACCGGGCGGCTTTACGGCGCCTTCATCGGAGCGACTGTTTACATGGTGCTTGAGGACTATTTCTCGAAACTGAGCCCGACGTTCTGGCAATTCGGCATCGGCCTGGTGCTGGTGCTGGCGGTGTTGTTTGCGCGCCGCGGTGTCCTCGGACTGTTCGAGAGCGTGGGGAAATACGTTGCCGAGAGGAAAAGGTCGTGACCGCCGCGCTACAAGTCGAAAGATTGAACAGGGCGTTCGGTGCGCTGCCGGTTGCGCGTCATATCAATCTCTCGCTGGAGCGCGGTGCACGCCGGGCGCTGATCGGGCCCAATGGTGCGGGCAAGACAACGCTTGTGAATCTGATTACTGGCGTGTTGAAACCCCAGTCCGGTCGTGTGCTGCTCAACGGCGAGGACATCACGGGCTTGAGTCAGACCGAGCGCGCCCGGCGTGGGCTTGCGCGCACATTCCAGATCAATCAATTGTTCCGTGGCCTGTCGGTGTTGGAAAACATCGGCATGTCCATCAGCGAGCGCGACGGCCATGCTGAAAACTTGTGGCGTGCGGTCGGCACCAGACGCGAAATTCTCGACGAGGCACTTGATCATCTCGAATCGCTGCGACTTGTCGATGATGCGCTCAAACTGGTTCGCGAATTGCCATATGGGCGACAGCGCCTTGTAGAGATCGCCATTGCGCTGGCGCAAAAGCCGCGCGTGCTCTTGCTCGACGAGCCAGCCGCTGGTGTGCCTTCCTCCGAAAGCCATCTTATCCTCGATGTCGTGGCTGCGCTCAATCCCGATATCGCTGTGCTAATCATTGAGCACGACATGGACATCGTGTTCCGCTTTGCCAAAGAAATAACTGTACTGGTGCAGGGGGCAGTGTTCACGCAGGGCACGCCCGAGGAAATTATGAACAACGAACAGGTGAGAGCGGTCTATCTCGGGCAAGAAGGCCACCGTGGAGGTCGTCGCCATGGAGGCGGCCATGGCTGAGCAAGCGCTTGAGGTCGACAATGTCCGCGCAGGTTACGGCGAAACCGTGGTGCTCGAGGACATCCGCCTCGCGCTTGGTGAGAGTGAAACTGTGTCGATCATTGGCCGCAACGGCGTCGGAAAAACCACTCTGCTTGCTACCATCATGGGCCACACCACGCTGCATGGTGGTCGCGTATCGCTGCGCGGGACCGACGTTTCAGCGCTAGCGACCTATCGTCGGGTCACCGCCGGTCTTGGTTACGTGCCGCAGGAGCGTGAAATTTTCCCCTCACTGACGCTGCGCGAAAATCTTGAAGTGGCCGCACGACCCGGTCCATGGACGATGGTAACGGTCTTCGAGCTCTTCCCCCGGCTGGCCGAACGTGCCGAAAATCGTGGCAATCAGTTGTCGGGCGGCGAACAGCAAATGCTCGCAATTGGCCGCGCGCTGATCGGCAATCCGACTGTGCTCCTGATGGACGAGCCGTCCGAAGGTCTGGCGCCGGTGATCGTTGAGGAGCTGGCACGCGCGGTGAAACGCCTGACGCAAGCCGGCGGGCCTGCGATCGTATTGGTCGAGCAGAACTCGCGTATCGCGCTCGATATCGCACCGCGGGCGGTGGTGATGGATCGTGGCCGCATCGTCTATGATGGATCGAGCGAAATGTTGCGCAATGATCCGGCCAAGCTCGAACAATTTATTGGCGTGGTGAAACCGTAACCGGGGATCCGAGCCGGCTTGCGAGCCGGGAACTCTGGTCATAGTCTTCTGGTTAAGCGCGCAAACAGCGGGAGCAATGAGCCATGAACATCAACGCTCAGCCGTCGAGTGGTCACGCAATTCCGTTTGACCATCGCCGCCTCGACCGACTGATGGAAGAGGCCGGCATCGACGTCGTTATCGCGACATCCAAACACAACGTGCAATATTTACTCGGCGGCCACCGCGCCGATTTTTTCGACTACATGGATGCGACCGGCGTCACCCGTTATTTGCCTGTCCTGGTCTACCCGAAAGGCGCGCCCGAAAGGGCCGCCTATATCGGCCACCGCCTGGAGAAATTTCAGCGCGAGGTAAAGCCGATCTGGACCCCGGAAACGCAGACCAACACCTGGGGCTCGGTCGACGCCATGCAGAAGGCTGTGGAGTACCTGCACAGGATCGGCCTCAAGCCCAGATGCATCGCCGCCGAATTCGGCTTCCTACCCTACGACGCATCTCAGGTGCTGCGTGCGGCCTTTCCCGATGCTGACTGGCTGGATGCGCTGTTCGTGCTCGAGCGCCAGCGCGTGAAGAAGTCCGCAGAGGAACTGAAATTGTTGAAATACGCCTCTGAAGCGGTGATCGACTCCATGCAAGCTGTTATTTCCGCCAGCAAGCCCGGCGTCACCAAGACTGAGGTGGTTGAGGCGTTGCGCCGCGAGGAAACCAATCGCGGGCTCATTTTCGAATATTGCCTAATTACGTGCGGCACGAGCATGAACCGTGCGCCCTCCGATCAAAAGTGGGACAAGGGCGACATCATGTCGATCGATTCTGGCGGAAACTATGACGGCTATATCGGCGATGTCTGCCGCATGGCGATCCAGGGCGAGCCGGACGCTGAACTTGAAGATCTGCTTGGCGAGATCGAAAGCATCCAGCGCGCGGCGATGAAACCTATCCGAGACGGGCTCATTGGCGGCGAAATTTATGCCGCCGCCGCGCCACTGGTGCAGAAATCGAAGCATCACAATCATTTGGAATTTTTGACCCATGGCATGGGCATGGTGAGCCACGAGGCGCCGCGGCTCACCGACCGCGGGCCGGTGCCTTATCCGGCGGAGTATGCCGGGCAGCCACTTGAATCAGGCATGGTGGTATCGGTGGAGACAACGCTCATGCATCCCGTGCGCGGTTTTATTAAGCTCGAGGATACCGTGGTGGTCACGGACACTGGTCACGAAATCTATGGTGAAGGCGCGCGCGGCTGGAACAGGGCGGGGACGCGGTAACCGCAAAATAAAATATAGAGCTGTCATGCCCGGGCTTGTGCCAGGCATCCGTGTCTTTGAAATAAGGAAAGTCTGGCTTGCCCGACTTTCGCGGCAAATTTAGCGACAAGAGGCAAACCCGACTTGTGGTGACAGGCCCGTCCACGACGAAATTGACGTCAACCGCGGGCCTCCGCGTCGATCTGGGCGGCAAGCGCTTTGAGTTTATCAGAAATCGTCACCGTATAGTCGGCGCCAGCTTCGAGTCTTCTAAGGGGCTCCGGCAGGCGGGCGAGCTCACGCGCTGTGTGTTCGCGAATCTGCGCCAGAGTCGGGGCGGGTGCAATACGTTTTCCCACGCGCATCACCGGTACGACGAGCGGCTGGCCTGGCAGGGTGTCATTCTCCACAGAGACGATGTCTCCTGACATCCGGTCGTTCGTGCCGTAGCTGCGCCAGGCTTGTTTGCTTCCGGGCCACGTGACTTTGCCTTTAGACAGCTTGCGCCTTGGCTTGCCGGCATATTCCTGAAGCTTGTAGGCGCAATCGAGTGATGGGGCATCGATCGAGGCATCAAGGTTGACGCCGATGCCGTATCCGTCGATCGGTGCTTTTGTGGCGATCATCTTTTTCAACACATCTTCGTTGATCCCGCCGCTCACGAGGATCATGACATCCTTAAGTCCGCCGGCGTCGAGGATGCCGCGGACTTTTTTCGCCATCGCGGCTAGGTCACCGCTATCGATGCGCACGCCGCGGATGGTGATACCGTCAAGTCTCAATTTCGGGGCCAGCTGGACGACTTTGCGCGCACCGGCCTCAATGTCATAAGTATCGATCAGAAGGATAACGCCCTTGGGTCGCGACCGCGCGAAGTTCTCGAAAGCCGTCATCTCGTTGTCGTGCACCTGCACAAAGGAGTGGGCCATGGTGCCGACGACCGGAATTCCATAGCGCTCGCCGGCGAGCACATTGGCGGCGCCGGCAAATCCGGCGATATAGCTCGCGCGCGCCGAGAACAGCCCGGCTTCGGCGCCGTGGGCAGTACGCAGCCCGAAATCCGACAGAATTTTTCCTGGCGCTGCGAGCACCATACGCGCGGCCTTCGAGGCGATCAGCGTCTGAAAATGCAGGATGTTGATCAGCCGCGTCTCGATCAGTTGCGCCATTGGCAGCGGTGCAGTGATGCGAACCAAGGGCTCGTTGGCAAAGCTGATCGTACCTTCCGGGATAGCGTGGACGTCACCGGTAAACCGGAATGCAGCGAGATAGTCGATGAGATTGCTGCGAAAGCGTCCGGTGCTTTTGAGCCAGTCGATCTCGGCAGCCGAGAAGCACAAAGTTTCAAGATAGGCGAGGACTTCTTCGAGCCCGGCTGTGAGCAGAAAGCCGCGCCGACTCGGCAGCCGTCGCACGAAGAATTCGAATACGGCCCGCTTGTCCTCTCCGCGATCCAGATAGGCCTGGACCATGTTGAGCTCATAAAGGTCGGTGGTAAGCGGACTGGTTGTCGGCGTCATGTCGGCCTTGGAGCGGGCGAGTAGTGATCGGCCGCCAATGCTTCTACATGCTTCTTTATGCCGGAAATCCGACTTGGTACAAAATCAACAAAAAAGCGAGTTATTGGAGAATCGTATGAGGCTGAGCCATCACATTTGCAAATGACGGTGATGCGAGTGTTAGTGTTTCTCCGTTCCTCTGGAGAGGGGAAGTGTTTCAATCAAGGATTGGCGAGTGTGGGGTTAGCCAGCCTCTTACAGTGCGCCTAAGCTCACCTACTGTCTGCATTTGTTTCGTGGCACGCTGGCAGGTCGACGCGGTTCGGGCAAAAGCGTGATTGACCTGATGCACTACTGTCAAAGAGATCGGCGCCAAAGCCGGCGCTGATAAGATAGATGTGAAACTATTAACTGGCTCGGTAAGCGCGCACTAGGCCCTCGTCGAGCTCAACCACACGGTTGAGAGCCTCGCCGAGCTCGAACGCTCCTTTGAGACGATTGGCAAGAATGAATCCAATAAGCAAGAACCTCGAACCCTGTGTAGGGTTTGGCTCCGCGGTATGGACGGTCTACCGGGCGCTGTGAGAAGCCCTATTGCTAATTCGCGCCCGCGCGTGCGCACGCGCCGCCCGATACGGATACGAGGCGACGCCGTAGAACGAGATGGCAGCAATAGCGCCCGACTACTGGAGTAGCGCGAAAAAGGTCGCGGCAAGCGGACACGACACGGCCTTTGCTTCGGGACATCCATCCTAACGGTTCGTTAGGACTTTTCGGCAAGAATACCAGTCGCCAAAGCACTGTCGGGCGCACAGATGCTTAGCTCCAGCCCCCACTCAGAAGGGGCGGACATCGCAATCCTCTATTGGGCGGGTCTTTCGAGCCGCCCTTTTTTCTTATTCGAAACGTTGCCACAATTCCTTTAACGAACGGTGAATCGATTTCGACTCTTTTTCGACTCGAAAAAAGACTCCATTTACTGGAGTGTGGTTTCTTTCATTTATGGCCGATACGGACCGCCGACCGGTGACTCTTGCTGTGACGACCTGGGAGTATTTGGACCAATTGTCCAAGCTCGGAACTCACGGCACTAGCGTACCTGACGTGGCCAAGACTTTGATCGAGGACGGGATAAGGCAGGCGATTAAGGATGGGTTTCTAACGCAAAAAGCTGCTGCTGGGGCAATATCACAACGTTGAGTTGGCCCAACGCGATTAGCACATCCTCACGGGGTTCCACCGAGCTTCTTGAAATCGCCTGATGAACATCGCATCCCCTTCACCAGTCGTCGCGTTGGCATTTCACACAGATTCGGCGAACGAATATCACCACCGAACTGATCAATTAAGTTTCTGTTTTCGGTGCTACCCGCGCGTCCGGACGCTCGCGGGTGAGGCACGAAAAGGCTCATACAAATTTTTTTTGAACTGAGCTTCAACGAGCCGGTCAACGCGCTAGAAAAGGTGGTGGGGAAAGCAATAATTTGCGGCGTCCCTTATTCACGCCGGGCTAAGCTTCCCGCGGGAAGCTAGCGCATTGCGACTGCGGGTCTTTGTCGCTGTGGGGCCAAAAGATAAAAATCATCCCATTTCAAATTGTCATGCACATGCTGTATAAAGCGCTCTGCATCAGGCAATCGGTCGCACGCTTTCCTGGCTCGCTGCAAGGCCCTGTCGAAAGCCCGCTCGGCATCCTCGACACTCAGCGCGCCGGACTCAATCAATTGCACAATAAGTGATTGCAAAAGGACAGTGTGGCTCCACAGGATGCCTTCAGGGGTAAATATGGCTGGATGGTCGTGCATTAAAAATGCGCGTCACCAAGACTTCGCTCCGCCGCACCTTTTACTCGATTCGCCCGGTTATGTGCCACCGAATTCGGAAAAAAATTCGCGACGACGCTCACAAATTGGGTCAGATCACGCACTAATCACCGGTACGTATGGTCGGCGGAGCACAATGAATATTAAACCGCGTGGGACTGCGGCCCTTAGCAAACATTCCTTTCGCGCCTAATGTCCACGTTTGGGAGCAAAGCAGACATCCCAACGAAACCGTTTATTGAGGCCAAATCTACGCGTCACCAACCGCAAGATTAAGTAGGATTCTTAATGCGTCCTCGGGGCGGCAATGAAACGGCGCGAGTTCATCACTCTTTTCGGCGGCGTGTCAGTATCGCCACTCGTGGCGCGTGCGCAGCAGCCCGCGAGGAAGCAATTGATCGGATTTATCGCACACGATTACGAGAGCATGTATGACGCCTTCTTCGAAGGTCTGCGAGAACTCGGCTACGCGGAGGGGCAGAATATCATCATCGA
>DATFXJ010000159.1:0-2048 GCA_035315965.1 Pseudolabrys sp. | reverse complement strand
ACCTTCCGACCATGGATGAAGCAGGCTTGAAAGGCTTCGATGCGAGTACCTGGCACGGACTGGTCGCGCCCGCTGGCACGCCACCGGAGGTGATCGCGGCGCTGCACGATGCGGCCGTCAAGGCGCTGCAAGATAAGAGCGTGCAGACTTCGCTCGGCAACCTTGGCGTCGATATCGTTGGCGGCACGCCGCAGGAATTCCAAGCCTACATCGAGAGCGAAATCCCGAAATGGGCGGCAATTGTGAAGACCTCCGGTGCCACCCTGGAAAATAGCCAATGAACACCCTCGACCGGCCGAACGCCGCGCTGGCCCGCAATGTGCGGCGGCTTGGCCATCTCGATTTGCCTGGGGCAGGACAAGTGACAGTCGCAGATAACTATGCGTATGTCGGGCACATTCCCAACAAGCAGAACCTCGGTACCTCAATCATCGACATTTCAGATCCGAAAAATCCGCGCCTGCTGACGACGGTTACACTCGACGATCCGGCCTCGCATAGCCACAAGGTACGTGTCGCTGGCGGCTTCATGGTAGTGAACCACGAACGCAATTCGACTCCGATCGGCCGGCGTGCCGAGCAATTACCGGGCGCGCGGCACGAACTACGCGAAGCTCTTGAACGCGAGCCGACCCGCCCTGAGCTGGCGCAGAAACTCGATGTCACCGAAGCGGATCTGATTGCAATCGAGGAGGCCGAAAAGCAGCCTTATCGCAAAGGAGGTTTTCGTATCTATGACGTTGCAAATCCCGCGGCACCTAGGCTGATCCGGCATCAACTGACCGGTGGGATCGGTGTACATCGTTTCGATATGGACGAGCGATTCGCGTACATCTCAACCGAGATAGAAGGCTACCTTGGCAATATTCTGGTCATTTACGATCTACGCGACCCGAAAAAGCCCGAGGAAGTCTCGCGTTGGTGGATACCGGGGCAGCATATCGCAGGTGGAGAAAAGCCCACCTGGTCGGGCAAGCGCCACCGCTTGCATCACGCGCTTCGTTTTGCCGATGAAATGTGGGCGAGCTGCTGGCATGGCGGCTTCCATATCGTCGACGTGGCCAATCTGAGACAGCCAAAAACGGCGGCGTCCTATAACTACCATCCGCCATTCCCCGAGCCGACTCACACGGTGATGCCCGTGCCGGTTAAGCTCGGTGGCCGGCGCATCGCCATTGCAATCGACGAAGAGGATCAGGCGCAGAGCGCAAATGAGGAGCAGGCGCGACGTGGCCGGCCCCATGCCGGCATATCGATTTTCGACGTTACCGACTATGCAAACGTAAAACCGCTTTCCCTATTCGAGGTTAGCGAACTCGACTCACCGTTTTCTCGCACGCCAGGCGCGCGTTTCGGCGCGCACCAGTTTCACGAACGCATGGTCGGCACGCTGGTGTTTGCGGTGTGGTTCAGCGGCGGTTTGCGCATTGTCGACGTCGCGGATCCATCGAGCCCATGCGAGGTCGGCTACTTCATTCCTGAGCCGGTGGGTAACCGGCCAGCGCCGCAGAGCAACGATGTTGTGCTTGATCAGAACGGGCTGATTTACATGGTTGATCGCTACGTTGGCTTCGATGTGCTCGAATTCGACGGCGGTCGCCTTACGTGATACGCGTTCATTCCCTAAAAGTGATTTTTTTCGAACGAAAATTTGGATAGCTGGTCCTGACGTCAGCGCATTCATCTTGCATGACGCCTTCGCTAGACGAGTTTAATTACAGATCAGTGTGCGACAATAATAGCGGCAAATATCTTTCCTGTGGAGGATGTGATGCCGTCGGTTGATCAACTTATTGTTTGGATCGTGGTGGGGTTGTTAGGGGGAAGCCTTGCCGGCTTGCTCGTCACCTGGGAGCGCGGGGGATTTGGTTTCCCGCGAAATCTGGGCGTGGGTCTGGTCGGCGCTCTCGTCGGCGGATTTATATTCCGCCTATTTGGTCTCCTGCCCGACCTCGACAAAATTGCGATTTCGCTGCGCGATGTTTTTGCCGCCCTCGCCGGCTCGCTACTCGTGCTCGCAGCTCTCTGGCTTTGGCAAAAATCAAAGG
>DATFXJ010000158.1:0-16041 GCA_035315965.1 Pseudolabrys sp. | reverse complement strand
CTTCATGAGGATCAAGGTCGGCAAACAAGCGATCGCCGAAGCTACGCAAAAGCTCAAGAATTGGGGACGCTGGGGCAAAGAAGACCAAATTGGCACCCTCAACCACGTCACGCCTGAGGACATCGTCAAGGCGGCCAGCCTGATCCGCTCCGGTAAAGTATTCGCGCTTGGCATTCCGCTCGACCGTACCGGGCCGCAGACCGGCCTGTTCGGCGGGCGATTCAATCCGATTCACCAGATGCTGGCGACTGGCACCGATGCTATTTCTGGCCAGCAGGACTGGAACAAGATTCGCTACGCCGATGACACGCTGACACTCTGCGTTCAAGGCGCCACGCACTGGGATGCACTCGGCCATATCTTTTACGAGGACAAGGCTTACAACGGGTACGACGCCAAGCTGATCGACTCGCGGGGACTTTCCGTCCTGGGAATCGAGCATTCCAAAAACAAGATGGTCGGACGTGGAGTGCTGCTTGATATCGCGCGCTTACGCGGCGTGAAATGGATGCAGGATGGCGAAAGCATTTCCAATGATGAGCTCGATCAATGCGCAAAACACCAGAATGTGTCCATCGGGCGAGGCGACTTCCTCATCGTGCGAACCGGGCAGATGGAACGCTGCCTCGCTGAGAAAAACTGGGGCGGCTATGCGGGCGGCGACGCGCCCGGCGTCAAGTTCGAGAACTGTTATTGGTGCCAGGAAAAGCAGATTGCCGCGATTTGCACCGACACCTGGGGCGTCGAGGTGCGGCCGAACGAAACCACCGAAGCCAACCAGCCCTGGCACTGGGTGGTTATCCCGGCTATGGGCTTGTGCATGGGCGAGATTTTCTATCTCAAGGAACTCGCTGAGGATTGCGACCAGGACGGAATTTATGAGTTTTTCTTCTGTGGCCCACCGTTGATTATCACCGGCGGGACCGGTTCGCCGATCAACCCGCAGGCGATTAAGTAAGATAAAGTGGCCTGAATTTTTCGCGGTCGTCCCCGACGACCGAGTGCGGCGAGGGAGCGGAACCTATGACTCCTAGCATCGCGATTCATCGCGAGGCGGGAGGCTATGGACGCCCGCGTTTGCAGGGACGACGGCTCTGGAATAGGAGGACAACCGATGCCCCGTTGGCTCAAGCGCGGAATGGATGCGGCCGCGATCAAGGCGGCCGACGCCAAAGTGCGAGAAACCGTTGAAGACATTCTGGCCCAGGTGGACGAGCGCAAGGATGCGGCGATCCGTGAGATGTCGGAGAAATTCGACAAGTGGTCTCCGAAGGATTTCCGCCTGTCGCCACAGGAGATCGGGCGCGCCGTCGCCCAGGTTCCAAAGCGGGACCTCGCCGACATCAGGTTTGCGCAAGCCCAGGTGCGCAACTTCGCGCAAAAGCAACGCGAAACACTGCAAGACCTCGAAGTCGAGACGCTGCCTGGCGTCGTACTTGGTCATCGCCATATCCCGGTGAATTCGATTGGCTGTTACGTGCCGGGCGGCCGCTATCCGATGGTCGCCTCCGCACACATGTCGATCGTTACTGCCAAGGTTGCGGGCGTGAAGCGCATCATTGCCTGCGCGCCGCCTTTCAAGGGTGGACCGCATCCGGCCATTGTCGCGGCAATGCATTTTGGTGGTGCCGACGACATCTATGTGCTCGGCGGTGTGCAGGCCGTAGCCGCAATGGCGCTCGGCACCGAGACAATTGAGCCGGTGGATATGATTGTTGGGCCAGGCAACGCCTATGTAGCGGAGGCCAAGCGTCGGTTGTTCGGCCGCGTTGGCATCGACTTGCTCGCCGGGCCGACCGAAACTCTTATAATCGCAGACGACAGCGTCGATGGCGAAATCTGCGCCACCGATCTTCTCGGTCAGGCGGAGCATGGCCCAACCTCCCCCGCCGTGCTGATCACCAATTCCGACAAGCTCGCGCATGACACGATAAAGGAAGTCGAGCGACTGCTGTCGATACTCCCGACCGCAGACGCAGCCGGGCAAGCCTGGAAGGACTACGGTGAGGTGATCGTCTGCGACAACGAGGCGGAGATGATTGCCGAAGCCGACCGCGTGGCGTCAGAGCACGTGCAGGTGATGACACAGGACCCGGATGTCTTCCTAAACGGTATGAAAAACTACGGTTCATTGTTTCTTGGACCGCGCACCAATGTAGCCTATGGCGACAAGGTGATCGGCACCAACCACACTCTGCCGACGAAAAAAGCGGCACGCTATACCGGCGGCCTGTGGGTTGGGAAGTTCATGAAGACCTGCACTTATCAGAAAGTACTGACCGACGAGGCCAGCGCGATGATAGGCGAATACTGCTCGCGGCTGTGCGTGCTGGAAGGCTTTCTCGGTCATGCCGAACAGGCCAACATCCGCGTGCGCCGCTACGGCGGCCGCAACGTGCCCTACGCCCAGGCAGCTGAATGATGCCGGAGCTGGCGACGGCGCCGTCGTTCCGGCTTGACGGCAAGCGCGCGCTGGTCACTGGCGCCGGGCGCGGCATTGGCCTTGCTGCGGTGTCCGCGCTGGCCGATGCGGGCGCGGATGTGACCCTCGCTGCACGCACGTCAAAGGAAATTGAGGAGGCCGCCGAGGCGATCCGCTCTCGCGGACAAAAGGCTGCGCCGCTTACACTGGATGTTCGTGACATCGACGCCGTGAAGAAAGCTGTTGCCGCTCAAGAGCCTTTCGACATTCTAGTCAACAATGCGGGTGCCAACAGGCCGGCGCCATTTGTCGATGTAAAGGTAGAGGACTTCGATTTCGTGGTCTCGCTCAACGTGCGGGCGGCCTATTTCGTGGCACAGGCCGTGGCGCGCCGGCTGATCGAGGCCAAGCGTGGTGGCTCCATTATCAATATGTCCTCGCAGATGGGCCACGTCGGCGGACCGACCCGTACGGTCTATTGCGCCACCAAACACGCGATGGAAGGCTTCACCAAGGCGATGGCAATCGAACTCGCCGCGCACAAGATTCGCGTCAACACGCTGGCGCCAACCTTCATCGAAACGCCAATGACGCGGCCATTTTTTCAGAACCAGGCATTTCGCGAGGATACGCTTCGCCGCATCAAGCTCGGCCGTCTTGGCCAGTTGGAGGATCTGACCGGCGCAATCGTGTTCCTGGCAAGTGACGCCGCCGCGCTCATGACGGGCACTTCGCTCGTCGTCGATGGCGGCTGGACGGCGGAGTAGAGGCGGCCTCATAGCGAGGAGCGCCCGCAGTGCGCGTTTCGAACCACGCCTCATCCCTCAAAACGCCGCGCTATGCGCGGCTCGTCAGGATGGGGGGCTACGTCAACGTCGGCAGATCCGTGAAATACTCCGGGTGTTCCTTCTGTACCTCGCTCATGAATTGCGGCCGGAACAGGCTCGGCACATCTAGCCGCGGTGCACCCTTCAAAGTGTTCATGAGCACCTCGTCTTCGGCATTCTCGAAGGCGCGTAGCACATTCGGCGACAACCGCGGATCGTAGGAAATGTGCCGTATCGCTTTCTTGCCGATCGCTACGTCGGTGCCGGGCACCCATTCGGCGAATATTTCCACCGCCTCGTCGCGATTGTTGCGGGTGAAGTGCGAGGACTGCGCGAGCCCGGCTGCAATCGCCTTCACCAGTGCCGGCTTGCTTTCGACCGTGGGCCCGTGTGCGGTCGCCACCATCACATAGGACATGTGGTGACCACCACGGATGACCGGATACGAATCCGGTACTTCGTTTAAAACCTGCGTGACGTAAGGCTCCCATGACACGATCGCGTCGACCTTACCTTCCTTCAGAGCAGGCGCGAGGCCGAACTGCGACCAGATGTTCTCGATGGTGAGCTCTTCGTATTTCATTGAGGCGCGGCGCAGCACCATCTTGAAATATTCATCGGACGTTTGCCCGCGCGCCAGCCCGATTTTCTTGCCCTTGAGATCGGTGAGCTTGCCAGCCTTAATGCCGCGGCCCTTCTTGGTGACGATAGCTAGCGGATCGTCGCAATTGTCGCGGGTGGCGTCATTCATGATAAGGCCAATCACCTTGAACGGCTCGCCGGCATGCACCGCTTTCAAGTAGGTGGTGGTACTCATGTCGCCGATCTGCGCGCGGCCGTCGTGCATGGCGTTGACCATGTCGGTCCCGGTATCAACGACCAGCATTTTCGCATCGACACCGTGCTTTTTGAAAAAGCCTTTTTCCGCGCCGATGAACATCGGCAGATGGCCGAAATTATTGCCGATTACCACGTCAAGCTTGGGCAAATCCGCCATGGCAGTCCTCCCGATTTTCCAGGCGCGAGGCTATGTCTGCGCAAGCACCTGCGGATTAACGCAATTCGGCGGCGCGCAGCCGTCGATCAACGCCTGGATATTGTCGACTACGATATTTGCCATCTGATCGCGCACTTCTATCACCGCGCTGCCGAGATGCGGGGTAAGAACCACGTTTTTCATGGTCTTTAGAGCCGCCGGCAGCTTTGGCTCGTGCTCGAACACATCGAGCCCCGCGCCGGCGATCTGTTTTTTCTTAAGCGCGCGCACCAGTGCCTTTTCGTCGATGATAGCACCCCGCGCAGTGTTAATGATGAAGGCAGTTGGCTTCATCAGCGCGAACTGCTTGTCCGAGATCATGTGACGCGTCTCAGGATTAAGCGCAGGATGCAGCGACACAAAATCCGATTCGGCCAGAAGGCGGTCAAGCGTGACATATTCGATACCGAGTTCACGCTCGACCCCGTATTTGCGCCTCGGGCCCCAATAAAGAATTCTCATGCCGAAGCCTCGGGCGCGCCGTGCCGTGGCTTGGCCGATACGGCCCACTCCAACCACGCCGAGCGTCTTGCCGAAGACCGCAACGCCGGCAAGGTGGTTCGACTGCGAGCCCGGAAATTTTCCTGACCGCACCATCTTGTCGCCTTCAATCATACGCCGCGCCACGGCCAGCATCAGCCCGAAGTGTATGTCGGCGGTCGCTTCCGCCACAATCGGCGGGACCACCGTGACCGGAATGCCGCGTTTGGTGGCTTCGGCGACGTCAATATTGTCGGGCGTGATCGACATCGAGCAGACCGCGTGCAACTTTGCGTTCGCTGCGAGCACTGTGCAGTCGATGCGGTCATGGAGCAGCGAAAACAAAATGTCGCATTTCTTCACGGCCGCGATCAGCCTGCGCTTGGTGATGATCTTGCTCGAATCGGCATTGATTTTGACATTTGCAATGCTTCGCAACCGTTCCAGTGCACGGGGTGCGATCGGCTGGCTTACAAAGACGCGCAGTTTGGCGGTCACCGCAGCCACCGCACGATACCGGCTACGCCATCGACGGCGCATTGCACGCCATCGGGAATTTTGCGGGTCGCGTCTAGGACCCCGAGCACCATCGGAATCCCACGCTCGCGCGCAAGCGAAGCCAGATGCGAGGTAGAGCCGCCGAGCTCCGCGACCACGCCGGAAACCCGCGCCAAGATAGGACTGAGAGCTGGCCCTGCCACACGTGTAACGAGCACGTCACCGGGCGCCACGCGCGACAGTTCGCATTCGCAATTTACCACCACCGCACGGCCGGAGCCCCAGCCGATGCCGGCGGGGTGGCCATTCAGGCTCGGGTGCTGCAACCAGATTTCGTCCGGCACGACCGTCGGCTCCGTGTGCAGAGGACGCGATTGCAGGAGCACGAATCCGCTGTCGTCCCTTGCCCATTCAATCTCGACGGGCCCGTCCGCCAGTTGCTCGCATTTGCGCAGGAAACGCCCGAGCGTCACCGCTTCGCCCGGCGAGAGGCAGGGCTGACTCACGAGATCTTTCGGCACCAGTTCCGGTGTGGACACGCCTTGCGCGCAAGTATCGCGATGTCCCTTGCGCCCGGTCTCGATGTTGCGCAGGAATCCGGTCTTGCTCAGCACAATGCGGTCCGGCACCACCTCACCCTGGGCGATCGCAGAGCCAAGGCCCCAGGTCGCCGAAATCAGCATCTGTCCTTCGGCGGTCTCGCTCAATCCACCGCCGGAAGCGCGCGCCGAAACCAGCGGCTGAATCAAAATCGCCATCGCGGTGTCTGCGGGCGAAAGCTGATGATTCTCCATGTAGCGGCGTGCATGCGAGGTCCATAGCGCGGCCCAACAGGCGCGCACCGCGGTCAGGAATTCGGTTTCGTCGGAAAGTCCAAGGAAGCTCTCGAACTGGCCGGCGAAGTTGGCGCCCTTGCGGTCCTCGATCAGCGCCGACGAGCGCACCACGCCTAGCGGTGTTTTCTCATGCTGCTTACGCCAAGCTGCGAGCAGCGGCTCGAGAATCTCGGGCGCGATCGGACGCTCATACAGCGCGAGCCTGATCTGGATTGAGATGCGGCGCGAGCCCGCCAGACCGGATTCGGTATATTGTCGCAGCAAATGCTCGATCCCGAGGTGCCGCAGCTGTCGGCGATAAGCATCCGCCGTAAGTGCAAAGCCTCCGGGCGTTGGAAGGCCTGCTTGCATCAGCCTGGCAAGATTCGCTGCTTTAGGGCCGACCCGGTCCGGCTTGGCGGCAAGGGGATCATGAAGTGGAAGAATGAAGGGGGTCATCACGGTTGACTAATCGGTTTTCGATGTCATGGCCGGTTTTGTCCCGTTCATCCCCGCTTTGGTGGTCGGATCCCCGGGCCTCCGCGCTTTGCGCAGCCTCAGGGTTGACTTCGGCTAAGCGGCCGAAGTCATTTCACGTGATCTCCATACCCCGGTAGCGGATCAACGACTGTGATTTGCTTCACAGGGAAATTCGACACGATCTCAATGTCGCTCTTCTTTACGATCAGCATTTCCTCGATGCGCACCCCGTATCTGAAGCGTTTCCCGTGTTGTGTTTCGAGGGCGAATGTCATGCCCTCCTGAATTTCGACTGGATGATCAAGTGACCAGATGCGTGAGATGACAGGCGGATCGTATTGCGCGAGTCCAAGGCCGTGTCCCCAGAGATTGGCCGCGGCCTGGTCTTCGTCCTCGTAGCCCCAGGTTTCCATCGCGGAGGGCCATTTCAATGCGATGTCGCGCGTGGTAGCGCCGACTTTCACCGCACCAATCGAGTCGTAAAGCCACTCAAGCGCGGTAGCGTAGGTGTCCCTCTGCTCTTTCGTCGGCTCCTTGCCGACACAGTAAGTGCGGTAATAGCAGGACTTGTAACCGTTCCACGTGAGCGCGGCCAAATCCATAAAGACGATGTCGCCTGGCTGGATGATGCGGTCGGAGAAGTTGCGCCAGTTCGGCCAGGTGTTCGGGCCGGACGACACGATCACGTCCTCGACGTCTTCCATGCCGGGAATGTTGTAGAGATATTCCATTAGGTGCGCGGTGACTTGATTTTCGGTGATGCCGGGGCGTAGGAATTTCATACATTCCCAATGTGTTGCATCGCCGATCGCGCCGACGATGCGGAAGCATTCCTGCTCGTCTGGACTCTTGACTGCTCGCGCTTCCATCATTGGGGTCATGCCGTCGACCCAATTGATGTTGTTCTCCTTGAAGATGTTGATCATGTTGATGTCGATGAAGTCGACGCCGAGCTTCTGGCCAGCAACACCGTTTTCCTTCATCGCTTGCAGCAAAGCCTTGGTGAACTTGTTCACCTGTTGCGTCGAAGCGGGGCCGGCGGCGCCTTTGATCCACGCAAACGAATGCCGTACGTTTTCTTTCGGCAGCCATGGCGAGTGCCGCTCGATCTGGAAGCCAAGGTCGCCTTGTTCGAACAGAATCGGACGCCCGTCGCCGCACAACATGGCGTAACGCAGACCCGGTTTGAGGCGATTCCACCCCGGCGTCAGCGTGCCGGTGATGTACCGGACATTCTCGTCGTACATGCAAAGCATGGCGCCGAGACCATGCTTCTTCATCATCGAACGCGCACGCTCGATACGATATTCCCGCAGCCGGTCCCAGTTGACCCGCTGCTGCCAATCCATACCGGCAATGCCGAAATTAGCTCCCATGGCCGTCCCTCCCCGACCGGTGCCTTCGCGTACCCATTACTGTTGGTTGAAATCCTAAGCCGGTTGGCGCCTAAAGCCGAAATAATATATTCTGCGTTCCCCCATTAGATTTTCTAATGCCGTGCGTTTTTTTGAGGCGCTGATGGCGACAATTCCACTGCGGCAAATTCGCGCCGTCATCGCGGTGTGCGAAGAAGGCTCGTTCACCCGTGCGGCGCAGCGGGAAAATGCAACCCAGTCCGGCATCTCCCAGCACGTCGCAGCCGTTGAACGTACCCTTAAAGTCAAACTATTCGAGCGCACCACCGGCGGTGTAACGCCTACGCCGGCAGGCCTGCGCTACTACAAACGCTGCGTGGAAGCGGTCGGCACGCTTGAGGACGCCGCCGAGGAAGTGCGCTCGCTTGCCGGCGAAGTCACGGGCGAGCTTCGCATCGGGTTGATGCCCACATTCACGCGCGCTGTGCTGGCGCCTGTGCTTGATGATTTCGTGCCGTGGTGCCCGGAAGTGCGGCTGCACATCGTGGAAGGGTACAGTGCGCTGCTGACCGAAATGGTGCTTGATGACGCGCTTGACTTTGCCGTGGTCCCGGCATTTGAGGGCACCATTGGGCTGAAATCGCGGATGTTGGTGCGCGACCGCGAAATGATGCTTTCCGGGCCGCGCGCGGGCTTCAAACCCCTCGCGCCGCTGCGTCTGGCCAAATGCCGGCCGCTCAAAATCGTCGTTCCGGGCCCTGACAATATCCGCCGCCGCAATCTTGAAACCTATTTTCAGTCACAAGGCGTCGAGATCGCCGCGATGCTGGAGATGGATGCGATGATTGCCACACTTGAGTTTGTCGCACGCTCGGATTGGGTGACAATCTTGCCGAGCGTCATTTCGGTCAACGACATCGGCCGCGGCGAACTGATCGTCAATCCGATCGCCGAGCCGGAGCTGCACGCCGAATTCGTGGTGATCCAGCCGAAGCGGCGCACTCTGTCAACTCAGGCACGCCTCTTCCTGCAACGCTTTGAGGCCGAAGTCGAGCACATCCACCAAGTGTGGAACCGGGCGTTCGCTTCGCAATCAAGCAAATTGCGCGCCGCAAATTTGTAGCGTCGTTCGCGATTCGTTATTGCGGCCCGACAATCGGGGTCGGTGATACAGCAACTTTCAACGAACCTACGAACTCATTGTACATATCACGACGATCGGTCTCCCGGCCGTTACGCCTGAAAACGTGGTGCTTTTCCAGCAATTCCTGTAGTGGCAAGAGATAATGGCGCACCGAAATGTACCGGCAGCTCAGCAACATTTGCTCACCGCGCGCGAACCAGCGCCGCGGCGCGAGCGCAGGCTCGAAAACACCAGTCGATGACAACGAGTAATCGCTATCCGCCAAGGGTTGTTGCCACCGCTTGGGCCTCCGGAACGACATCATGGTCGTAGAGGCGCTTGCGGAACGCCGCGTGCGCGGCGATCTCCGCGTCGCGGATCCCTAAATCCGCGTAGGCCGAATCGTATCGTAGGCCGTTCTCGCGTGCACCACGCTGGACCGACGCTACGCGCTCACGGCGAAGACGCTCATAAACAAGAAGTGCCGCCGAAGCAGTCGTCCGGTCCGCCCGTTCGAGAATTGTTGCGAGTGCCATTCCATCTTCGATCGACTGATTGGCGCCCTGTCCGAGATGAGGAAGCATAGGATGAGCGGCATCGCCAAGAAGGGTCAGCCGCCCCTTGGTCCAGCCTGGAAGTGGCTCACGATCGTATAGCGCCCACCGGAACGTCATTTGGACGTGCCGCAATAGTTGCTCGATGCGCGGATCCCACCCTACGAACTCCCGGCGCAGCACCTCAGGATCGCCAGGAGCCGACCACGATTCTTTCATTTGCTCGTCCGCAGGAACAAAGCCCACGTAATTGATGAGCTTTCTCGCGCGCACCGGAAAGGTGAGAAAATGCTTGGCTTTGCCGAGCCACATTAGCCAGGCATCGGTTGGCCAGTTTGGAATGCACTCGTGCGCCAACACCCCGCGGTAAGCGACAGAGCCCGAGAAAGCTGGACGGGAGGGAGGAAACACGTAGGGTCGAAGCTCAGAGTGGATCCCGTCCGCGGCAATGACGACGTCAGCCGCGGCGATCCTGCCATTTGAAAACGAAACTCGGGCTGCGTCGCCGTCCTGCTCGAACGCTGTGCACCGATGTCCGGTGTGGACGACCTCGGCTGGCAAGGCGTCGGCCAGAATAGCGATAAGGTCGGCGCGGTGCATCCCGAACGTCGCATTCCAGCCAGAGGAGTCCGTCACTTGGACCGGTGCGATCAAAGTCCCGTCGTGGCGGAAGTAGCGAGAACCGGTGCCGACCCTAGCTCCCCATTTCGCCACCGCAGGGCCCAGTCCTACCCTTTCCAGCTGACGCACGCTGTTGGGAGTCAGGAAAACCCCGGCTCCAACCTCGCCAAGAGCGGGAGCCTGTTCAAAGACCGACACTCGAACACCATGCGCAATCAGAGCGTTCGCAGCGAAGAGACCGCCGATACCTCCGCCCACGATCACGACGTTGGGCCGTTCGCCGCCCATCATCAGCTCCTTGCAATGACCGCACCGAAGTATAGCGGATACATTGTTGTATCTTCACACAGACTGACACAGTCTCGCCCTCACAAGGGCCGGCCCAGTGAACGCCGAACCAGTGAGGAGTAATTTGATGCGCGACCTGCCTCCGCAACTTTCATTTTTCGGCAATCGATCCGTTACGGCGCTGGCACTATTTTTTGTTGTGACCGCACCGTTGCAAAGTTCGGCGCGCGCCGAAGATTACCCTGACCACACTGTAAAAGTCATCGTGCCATTCCCCGCGGGCGGAACAGCCGATGCTGTCCCGAGAATTGTAGGTGACTGGCTGTCGCGCAAATGGGGCAAGACGGTCGTCATCGAAAATCGTACCGGTGCAGCTGGAAATATCGGTGCCGAGGTGGTCTACCGTTCAATACCTGACGGATACACACTGCTTTCAACCCCACCGCCTCCGCTCGTGATAAATCAAAATCTCTACCCGAAGCTCGGTTTTGATCCGACCAAATTCGAGCCGATTATTGTGATGGCCCAGGTACCAAACGCACTGATTGTCAATCCGAACAATGTCAAAGCATCCAACCTGACGGAGTTGGTCGAATATCTGCGTAAGAATCCGGGCAAGATCACAAGCGCCACGCAAGGCAACGGAACGACGTCCCATCTCACATCCGAGCTATTCCAGTTGATGGCAAAGGTAATGCTGCGAAACATTCCTTATCGAGGCTCGGCGCCGGCCCTTCAAGGTCTACTCGCCGGCGACGTCGATTTGATGTTTGACAATCTCGGCGTCTCGCTGCCGCTAGTCGAAGCTGGCAAGCTCAAGTTGCTTGCGGTTGCATCTGCTAATCGTCTCCAAACTTTGCCCGACGTGCCCACGATCGCCGAAATGTTGCCGGGTTTTGAAGCGGTCGCCTGGTACGGCATCGTGGCTCCGCCAGCTACCCCCAGAAACGTCATCGACAAGGTCAATGCGGACGTGAACGAAACCCTCCGGCAACCTGAAGTGCAGGATCAGTTGAAGAAACTGTCTGCAGAGATTTTTGGTGGTTCAGTCGAGCGCACGTCCAAATATATGCTTGAGGAAGTCGACCGGTGGGGCAATGTGATCAAGGCCGCAGATATCAAGCTTCAGTGACCGTCAGACAATCATCCAAGCTCCGTTGGCGTCGACCGATTTAAAAACCGCCTCAAGCGCGGCGGTCGTCTGCAAGATGCCATCAGGCGGAATCGGAAATTTTCCCTGCCCCATTGCCGCCTTTGCGAAATGGTCAAGATTGCGGCCGAGATGATTATCAGTCGGCCGGTCGACTACTTCAGGCTCTTTGCAAGCGTGCCGAACAATTGCGCGCGTCTCGCTAACACCCTCCGCCCGGCAATTCTCGCCAAAAATCGCGATGCGCCAGGCAAAAGGTGTCTTCATGGTTGTGGCAAGCGTGCCGGTAGCGCCGTTCTCAAATTCGATGAGCGCCGAGGTGGTGTCGCCAGTGGCCAGCTTGAGGGTGCGGGCTTTCGACAACGCGCTAATGCGCTTCATGGGACCGACCAGGTCGCGGAAGCAATCGAGCACGTGGATGCCCATGCCAGTCATTCCACCGGCGCGGCTTTCCTCCGAGCGAAGGCGCCAGCTATCGGACGGATAATTGGCCAGCCAGTCGTGGCTGTAATTTCCCTCGGCGTGCATGACGGTGCCGAAGGCACCGGCCTCCTTTAGCTCCGCAAGCACCCGCATTGATGGCATCAACCGAAAATGGTGGCCCACCGCGATCACAATACCAGCGCGTCGGCAGGCGTCGAGCGCAGCCTCAGCGTCGGCTTTGCTCAGCGCAAACGGCTTTTCGCAATAGAGGTGCTTGCCGGCAGCGGCGATCGCCTCCACCTGAGCCCGGTGCTGGGTGTGCGGGGTCGCGAGTACCACGGCTTGAATTGATTTGTCGGCCAGAACGTCATCGAGCGAAGTCCCAAGTGCGATCTGCTGCTCGGCGGCGAAATCAAGCACCGTTTCGGGTTCGAGAGTAACACCACGCACGAAGCGCAGGGGCACGCCGAAGTCGCGCGCCGCCTTCACCAGAGTCTTGCCCCACCATCCAAGGCCAATAATCCCGGTATTTAACATTGTGCCACGTTCTCAATCTGGCCATCCAAGCTCGGTTATGGCAGCAAGATTTACGCCGCAGCCGGCGCACCCGGCTGCCTAAGCGGATGAGCGCGCACGAATGCATCGATTTTTGCGCAGTTGGCAGCAATGCGTGCCAAGGTTGGATAACGCGCGAGGTCAACCTTGAAGAAGTTGGCACCAGCCGCCTGACTGGCAATGCAAATGTCTGCCATAGTGACTTGCTCGCCGTGGCAATAGGTGCCTGTCTCCTTCGATGTCGACAAATTCTGCTCCAGCGCCGTCAGCGCCAGTTTGTGCCAATGCTGTGCCCACTTCATGACGCCTGCTTCATCTGCCTTGAATTCATGCGCAATATATTCGCGCACGCGCGGCACCACGAGCGGATGCGAATCGCAAGCCACGATCTGCGAGAGCCCACGCACCCGCGCACGCGCACGCGGATCACGCGGCAGCAGTGGTGGATTGGGGTAAGTTTCGTCAAGATATTCGATGATCGCCAGCGATTCGAACAGGACCGGGCCATCGCCGTCGATCAGCGCGGGGATCGCCATCATCGGATTGATCGCGCGGAATTTCGCCTCGCGCTGCTCACCCTTCATCAGATTAACATCGATGACCTCATCAACTGTGATGCCCTTTAGATTGAGCGCGATACGCACGCGATACGTTGCCAATGAACGCCAGAACGAAAACAGTTTCACGACTTCCCTCCCTACTTTCTCTCATTTGCTGGCACGCTCGAGCTTGTTCCGGGCATGCCCTTATGCTGGCAAGGCCGTGCATTCCTTATGAGACGGCCTGGACACGCCCGGCTACGAGATGCATCGCTATTTCTTGCTCCCACCCGGATCGGCTTTGAAGCCTGCCGTTTCGATGCCGGCGACTGCAATGATCTCATCGTTATCGCCGGTGTCGCCGGAAATCCCGACTGCGCCCAAGATGTGATTGCCGGCATCGCGGATCAACACACCGCCTGGATTGGGCACCATCCGTCCCCCGCTTGCCGCAACGATGGCCGTAAGGAAATTCGGGTTCTGCGCTGCGCGCTCCATCATGGTGCGCGAGCCCCATCCCATACCGAGCGCGCCATAAGCCTTACCGACGGCCACCTCGAAGCGGATGATGCCTGATCCATCCTCGCGCTTGGCGCAGACGACATGCCCGCCCGTGTCGAGCACAACGACCGTCTGCGGCATCTGTTTGAGTTCGCGCGCTTTCTTCAATGTGGCGTCGACAATACTCGAGGCCTGAGCGAGCGTGACGGACATACTACTCCTTACTGTTTTTTACGTGTGGCCCAATAGACGGACATGCGTGAACCATCGCCACCGCCGAATCCATGTCTTGTCGCGTCCTCGAATCCGGTTAGCGCAGCTTTGGTAACGCGCATATCGGCGCCGCGCGCTTCACCCGTTTCAACCATTGTTCGCAAATCTTTCACGCCGTTGGCGATGCTGAACGTGGTCGGCCCCGGATCGCGGCCTTCCAACATGGTCACAATCATCTCAGCCCGATTTTTAAGGGCCGCATTTGCTCCGTTGGTATCAACAAAGAGATCAAGCAGGCGCTTCGGCTCCCACCCAGCGGCGCTCGCTATGGCAAAGGCCTCACCATAGGCCTGCCAGGCCACCATCAGAGGCAGATTGATCGCGAGTTTCATCGACGCGCCAGTGCCGATCGGCCCGCAATGTTCGAGCCGCCGGCAAAGCTGATTGAGGATTGGCCTGGCACGTTCGGCGTCGGTGAGATCGGCGCCCATGAGGCCGAGCAATTTTCCCTGGCGCGCTGGCGCGGTCGAACCCCCCACCGGGCATTCCACCATCGCTGCACCCTTCCCGCGCGCCTTGGCAGCAAGTGCAATCGGTACCTTCGGCGGCACCGTGCTCATTTCAATGAGCAGCTTGCCCTTAACATCGCCAGAAAGAAGGCCGTTCGGACCGTTGTAGACAGCATCGATCGCTGTCGCGTCGGTAAGCATCGTGATCGTGGCTTCGACTGCGCTCGCGAGCTCCGCCGGGGTCACCGCTGCCCGGGCGCCGGCGTCAGCAAACGGCTTGATCTTCTCGGATGTGCGATTCCACACCGTCACGTCGTGCCCCACTTCCATGAGCCTGGCTGCGACGGCAGCGCCCATGACCCCGAGACCTGCAACACCGATCTGCATGCATCCTCCCTTGATGCTTTTGCCGCCGACGATAGGCGATCATGGACGCGCTTTAAAGTCGCCTTGCATGCTCGCGCGACTCGACAGTCTCACACCCAACGCATAAGAGGGAACGGGACGAAGTCGATGCGATTCCGCATCGGAGAGACGGTGAATGGCGGTGAGAAGGACCAAAGGCGCCGTCGGCGTGATCGGCCTCGGCATTATGGGCGGCGCATTTGCAAGAAACCTGGTGTCCGCCGGCTGGCGCGTTGTGGGTTACGACACCAATCCGACGCGGCGTCGAGAAGCAAAACGTGCTGGCGTCGAGGTCATGCACAATGCCGCCGAAGTGGCAGCTGCGGTGCCAACCATTCTAACTAGCCTCCCCAAGCCCCAAGCGCTCATAAACACTGTGCAGAAGATCACGACTGCGGCCCTTAAGAACAAGGTGCTGGTGGAAATGAGCACGTTCGCAATTTCAGATAAGGAAAGAGCAGCACGCGCGGCGCGCAAAGCCGGCCACGTTATGATCGACTGTCCGGTAAGCGGCACAGGCTCACAAGCGAAAAATCGCGACCTTGTTTTCTATGCCAGTGGCGATGCCAGAACCATCGCGAAGTTGCGCCCGGTCCTGACCGCTTTCGGCCGCCATGTCTTCAATGTCGGCGCATTCGGCAATGGCAGCCGCATGAAATATGTCGCCAATCTGCTGGTAGCTATCAACAACGTCGCCGCCGCTGAAGCGATGGTACTCGGCATGAAGGCCGGTCTCGATCCGCGCATGATCGTTCACCTGGTAAAGGCTGGCGCAGGCAATTCACGCGTTTTCGAACTGCGCGCGCCGATGATGGCGAAAGGCCGCTACGACGACGTCACCATGAAAATCTCTGTGTGGGACAAAGATATGCAGGTGATCGGCGACTACGCGCGCAAGATTCGCGTGCCGACGCCGATATTCAATGCAACCAAGGGCATTTATCTGAAGGCCATTAAGAGCGGCCTCGGTGCCCGGGATACGGCTGCAGTCTGCGCTGTGTTAGAAAAGATGGCAAAGGTGAAACGGCGCGGAAGTCGATAGTTGCGTAACCGCATGCTCCGCTCATTCCCGCGAAAGCGGGAATCCGAGCGGAGAACTGATCGCGTCTTCTTCGCGCTTGCGTCCTGCTTCCCCTTCTGTAGCCTTCCCAACCGACAAAGGAATTGTCAGTCGGAGGGCCTGATGGCTTCGTTGCGGCAGCGGACGGAAATCCGTGATGGCATGCGGATTGATTGGGACGTGCCGA
>DATFXJ010000157.1:0-6275 GCA_035315965.1 Pseudolabrys sp. | reverse complement strand
AGGAGCAAGCCGCCCCGCGTGTTCGCCCCATTTGTCTTACTGATTTCACTCATTGCCGCCACGCCGGTGATAATCTTCGTCGATGTGGCACTTGTTGATGGGCTTGTCATCGCGGTGGTAGCGATGGCGGTTGCATTGGTCGGTCTGACAATGCGTCCCGGCGAATTCAGTTACTCGCTGACGATCCTTCGGCTAACTGCCATTTTTGCAGCTGTTCCAGCGATTTGCATCGTCCTACAGTTGCTTCCAGTCAAATTCATTGGTCTCTCGCATCCGATTTGGGACAGCGCGGCAGAAGCGCTCGGACATCCGGTCCGTGGCAGTATCAGCGTCGATACCGGCGCGACACTTCTCGCGTTGTGCCGATACGTTTCGGTAGTTGCGATCATTTTTCTTGCGACTGCGGTAGCGATCGATCGACAGCAGGCGGGATGGCTGTTGACGGCACTGACGGTAGCGACAACAATTATCGCTGTGATCGTTATCGGTCATGAGCTTGGAGCCTTCACTTCTCTCAACAAAAACGTAGGCACTGACGCGAGGGATAGCATCGCACTTGGCACCGTCCTTTCAACAGCTACCGCTATTCGGACTTTCGAACGGCATGAAACTCGGAGAAGACGCGCAGAGACCTCCACTGCTGGTTTTACGTTTTTCTTGCTGGCAAGTCTTTTCTCTTTTGCGACGTGCTGGATTGCAATCAGTTTCAACGCAACCGGACCTTTAATTTTCGCTATTATATGCGGGCTTGCAACTCTGATAATCGTTATTTCGATCCGACGCCTTGGTCTCGGCTCATGGGGCTGCTCCGCAATAATCGCGACTGCAATGGTTGCTGTTATCTCAATGGTCGTGGTTCACCTACCGACTCGGACGACGGATTTGACCCTGGCCTTCGTCACTCACGGCCCACTCGTGTCGATCACAGGGCACATTTTGGCTGACGGAACATGGATCGGGACTGGAGCCGGCACATTTGCCGCTCTCTTGCCCATATACCGCGACGTTGACGATTTAACAGCTGGCTCCGCTGCGCCGTCTACCGCCGCTGCAATTGCTGTAGAAATGGGTAGGCCTTTCCTGTGGACGGCTGTTGCCGTGGCAACCGCAGCGGCAATGTTCCTGCTGCGAGGCTCCTTACGTCGGGGCAGAGATTCCTTTTATTCCGCTGCGGGAGCGAGTTGCATTGTCGTACTCGCGGTCCTGTCATTTATCAATGCGGGTCTTTTTGGAGCGACGACGGCAATTATCGCACCGGCTATCCTCGGATTGGCGCTTGCACAAAGCAGGGGCCGCGCTGTTCAATGATCCGCGTTGCGGATGCGCCGAAAAATGACCGTTTTGTCAGACTGTCACGGCCATGGACAAAATCATGTTTGCGGTCCGGAAGTCGCGATTTCCGAAAGAAGCAGCGAACCCGATTGCAAGCAATTCATGCTTCGCTTATTGACGGCATTGTCGATACGGTCTCCGGCCTTGGGAGAAGACAAGCCACCACCTCAAATCCCGCCATCGTTGCGCCCCGGGCCAATGGGTCGGTTGAGCAGCCAGATCGGCATCGATTCGGGCGAATAACTGCTTTAAGAGATCAGCGCGCCCATGCACGCCTCCGATCGCGAAACACGAATGCCATCAGGTAGTTTCGCGTGCGGTAGCTAGTCTCGGGAGCGACGTGATTGCCACCCATCGTTGAGGATGAGATTGGTCATTTGACCTGTCTCGTGGCGGCAGGCGATGATATAATTTAATCGTCCCCGCCTAGTCACGTAGTGGGGTTGTTGCTCAATCATTAATGGAAAATTCTGCTTTTCCATGCTCAGTGGGCCAAACAGACCGACCGGTCGCATGAGTTCGCGGGCGGAGCTATGGCTGCGTACTGCGATTTTCACATTCGCCATGGTTCTCGGTCTCCAGGCGGCATGGATTCTCGCAACCGAGCTATCTCGTCGGGCGACGATCATTGATCCCGCGAGCTTTGAAGAGGGCACAGCTGACTCCCCATATCAAATAGCAGCTTCACGAGCTGCGCGGTTTGGTCTAGTGCGTGGTGATCTTTGGGCAGAGTCAGCGCTTTCTTTCGTTAATCTCTCTCCAACCGGTTTTTCCAGCACAGTAGACCTAAGCAGATCGGAGACCGTGGAGAATGTCCGCACCAAGGCGAAACAGGCGTTGAGATATTCACCACACGATGCAAGAATCTGGGTGGTCCTTGCTACCCTGGACTCCCAACTTAGTGCCCGTGATAGCAGGGTCGCAGCCTCACTAAGGATGTCGTATTACACGGGAGCGAATGAGATCGAACTCATTCCGTTGCGCCTTCTCGTGTTAGCGCGTTCGGATGCGCTTACTAACGATGACCTTAAGCAACTTGTTTATCATGATATTCGAAACGTTATCACTCGTGCGCCTCAGCTGAAGTACACAATCATAACCGCCTATCGCGAAGCATCGCCAGTGGGTAGACAGTTCTTAAACCAGATCCTGGCTGAATTGGATCCTGCACTTCTCTAGTCGACTCATTTCCATGCTGCGCAGCTCTTTGCGGCTATAGAGGCAGTGCGTTAGCTCGCACCTGGCCAAGAGCGCTGGAAAATCATTCGTACGGCTTCCAACGATTGCCATCACGCGCCATAAGCTCGAGATCCTTGTCGACCATTTCGTTTACCAGTTGGTCGAAACTCGTGCGATGCCGCCAGCCGAGTTTGGCACGAGCCTTGGAGGGGTCGCCAAGGAGAATATCGACCTCGGTCGGTCGGAAGTAACGCTTGTCGACTTCGACGAATACGCGCCCGCTCACCTTGTCGATCCCCTTCTCGGCGGTTCCCTCTCCCGTCCATCTGATCCCATGTCCGGCCCGTTCGAAGGCGCGCTCCACGAACTCGCGCACCGTATAGGATTCTCCGGTCGCCAAAATGAAGTCGTCGGGCTGATCCTGCTGCAGGATCATCCACATGCCCTCAGCATAATCGCGTGCGTGGCCCCAGTCACGCTTGGCGTCGAGGTTGCCAAGATAGAGCCGGTCCTGCAGGCCGAGATGGATTGCTGCGACCGCCCGGCTGATTTTGCGCGTGACGAAGGTCTCGCCGCGGATCGGGCTTTCATGGTTGAACAAGATTCCATTCGAGGCGTACATCCCATAGGCCTCGCGATAGTTCACTGTGATCCAGTAGCCGTACAGCTTCGCAGCCGCATAGGGACTGCGGGGATAGAACGGCGTCGTCTCGCGTTGTGGCGTCTCGCGCACCGATCCATAGAGCTCCGAAGTCGACGCTTGATAGAACCTGACCGTGTTCCTCATCTCAAGGATGCGAACGGCTTCGAGCAGACGCAGCGTGCCGAGCGCGTCCGCATTGGCTGTGTATTCAGGCGTCTCGAACGACACCTGCACATGACTCTGCGCCGCAAGATTGTAGATTTCGCTGGGCTTGGTCTCCTGGATGATGCGGATAAGGTTGGTCGCGTCGGTCATGTCCCCATAATGCATGGAGAAGCGCACGTTCGACTCATGCGGATCGGCATAAAGGTGATCGACGCGCGCAGTGTTAAACGATGAAGAGCGGCGCTTGATGCCGTGAACGACGTATCCCTTGCTGAGCAGGATCTCGGCAAGGTATGCGCCATCCTGGCCGGTGACGCCGGTAATGAGTGCCACTTTCTTGGTCATGTCGGTAATGCCTGAGATGGACGAAAGAAAGGGAGACGAGGTCCGTCATGCGTGCGCAACATCGCGCATGTCCTTTGCCGCTATACTGCGGAAGCGACCGCCGTTTGCGAGGAAATCAGCATAAGTCGCCTTGAGACCCCTACGCAGATCGGTTTGCGCATGCCAGCCGAGTGCCCGAAGTCTGGATACGTCGAGCAGTTTGTGTGGCGTGCCGTCCGGCCTGGAGGTGTCGAAAACAAAACTGCCTTCGTAGTCGACCGTCTCGGCCACGAACCGTGCGAATTCGGCGATGGTAACGTCCTCACCGGTGCCGACATTGAGAAATCTCTCGTCCGAGTAGTGCTTCAGCACGAAGATGCAAGCGTCTGCCAGGTCATCGACAAACAGGAACTCACGCCGTGGCGTGCCGCTGCCCCACACCGTCACACTTGGCGCTCCCGCGAGCTTCGCCTCGTGCATCCGCCGAATCAGCGCGGCCGGTACGTGACTGTACTCGGGGTGATAATTGTCGCCGGGACCGTAGATGCTCGTCGGCATCACCGAAACAAAGTCGGCGCCGTACTGCCGCCGATAGGCCTGACAAAGCTTGACGCCGGCGATTTTAGCGACCGCGTACCATTCGTTCGTCGGCTCGAGCGGACCGATCAGCAGCATGTCCTCGGTCATCGGCTGCGGCGCGAGCTTTGGATAGATGCAGGACGAGCCGAGGAACAGAAGCTTGCGCACGCCCGCCTGATGCGAGGAGACGATTAAGTTTTGGGCGATGGCGAGATTGTTGGCAAGAAAGTCGACGGGAAACGAACTGTTGGCAAAGATTCCTCCGACCTTGGCGGCTGCCACTACGACGACGTCCGGCTTCTGGTCGCGAAGGTAGCGTTCCGTCGGCTCCTGCTGCATTAGGTCGAGGTCGCGATGGTCGATTGTCAATATCTCGCAATCCTCCAACTTGAGGCGGCGCACGATCGCAGCCCCCACCATGCCGTTGTGACCGGCGACGAAGACCCGGAGTCCTTTCAATCGCAGAAGTAACTCAGCACCCATCAGAATTCTGATATGTTTGATTTGTCAGCGCCGAAACCCATTAGCCCAAACGATACGTCGGTTGAATCGCCTCACCCGAGGGTATTACTTCATTGTTAAGTCCGCAACGCTGAATAAGGTCGCCGTAACGAATCCCCACGAACCTGACGTTGCGACCGAAGAGGTCGAATTCGCAAACAGTTAAGAAGTCTCATATCCGATCACGCTCCTGGGCGTCCGACAATCTTAGATACCTGAATCTACCATGGCCACTCGCGCGCGAGCCGCTTGGGCTGCCGCATTTGGCGACGTTCGCGGCGACCTATGGTCCGAAGCCGCCCTCACATGCGCAACCCTGCTCTCGCTGGGCACAAGACGCTGACCCGTTTAAGATCGCGCACCGGCCCGCACGGTCACTTCCGCAGCGGCGGTCCGCGCTTCATACAGACACAATTGCGCCCTCCGCCTGGCATCAAGCCAAGCGACCGCGTATGGATCGGATGGGTAACTACGCGGTCAATGTTCTGACAGCGTGGCGCAATGCTTGAATCTGGAGCGCGAGTTCCACCACACTGCCTCGAAGCTGTGCATTCTCGGCTTCCAGCCGCCTAAGCAATGTCTGATTGCTCACACTTCCCCTATCAAGCTCTGTTGTTTCAAAATTCAACTCTGATTGCCGCGCACGCTTACGTGCGAGCTGCAGGTTCAGCACATTGCTCATGACACTCCCCCTACTATTCGACTGGCTCCCCAACCATCGGTTGAATGATACCGTTACGCAAGGCTAGGAGACGTCACTAGGTGACGGCCCCCAGTGCAACTTTGTGGCCAGGAAAATATCCCCCGATACAGATCACACATTCCGTATCTGCGCGCCCTACACCGCCCGCCCTCTAACCCAATTTGCGGCGCGACAAATGGTTGCGATCCGTCGACACTTTATTTTTTTTTTAACACAACCGGAGGTTTAATTGTAATGGCATTTAGATTATGTCAAGAAGGTAGCTGGGAACCGATGATTGAGCGAATCGTTTTCGCGAACGGATCGTTTTGAAAGCGAAATACCTGTCCCTGCAGACGCTCCCGAATGCGTCACCGCCTCGCAAGGACGTCCTACTTAGACCTAGACTTTAGTTGTGAATCACCGACATCTTAATGCATCATTTAAGATGACACAGATTGACCGTCTTTTCCCGCAGGCACAATCTAACTCAAGGAAGCCGGTCTTGCGATAGATGAACATAGGAGGGCGAACGCAAGCTGCTATGGCTAAAAAGAAAAGGCACTCAAGGGTGGAAATCGCGTCGAAGCTAGCGCAGGCAAATGATCTGGCGACGCAAGGGAAACTGCAAAGCGAAATCGCGCGCACGCTCGGTGTGAGCGTCATGACTTTGCACAGGTGGCGCAAAGCGCCACCTGGGCCTCAGCCTGCGCTCGTCGCAATCCACGAGGCGGGCCGACCCGATCGGACGCCCGGCGGGGGCGACCGAATTGCTGAACTCCAGCTCGAGAATTCGCGGCTGCGCCGACTGGTGACTGATCTACTTCTTGAGAAGATCAAACTCGAAGAAGCTGCCCAAAATCAAAAATC
>DATFXJ010000156.1:0-8176 GCA_035315965.1 Pseudolabrys sp. | reverse complement strand
GCCTGGACACTCGGTGTTTGTGGCCGAGGATGCGGGCGCGATCGTCGGAACCTACTATTTGCGCGCCAATAACCGTGGAGGCGGCGCCCATGTCGCCAATTGCGGCTATGCCGTCGCTCCGGAGGTGTTCGGCCGCGGAGTGGCGCGGGCCATGTGCGCACATTCGCTGGACCAAGCGCGGCAGCGCAAATTTACCGCCATGCAATTCAATTTCGTCATCGCCTCGAACGAGCGTGCGGTGCAATTGTGGCAGAGCTTGGGGTTCGCCATAGCTGGACGGCTGCCCGGGGCCTTTCAGCACCCGCGCTTGGGCTTCGTCGACGTCTATGTGATGGTCCGAGCCCTATGATTGAACTTGCAAAATCCACGATCCCACCGGCAGCAACGATCTATTAAGACTAGGCCATCAAACCGCTGAAAATTTGCGTCGAACGGCGCAACTTTTTGACTTCAACAGAGTTGCCGATGCGGGTCGATTGCGCGTGAAGCGATCAGGAAATGGACCAATCAACCGGATTTCTGGAAAGCGAACTCGATCGAGCGGTCGCCACATTTGGGCCCGCGGCGTTCAGCGGAAATGTCGTGCCGATCGATGCGCAGCGATCTCAGGCGAGTTTGCGCGAGCGCGAACGCCGGTTCCGGCAACTGCTCGATGCGCTGCCCGCGGCGGGTATTTGAATCGTCGTCGGTCGGTGCCATCGCTGCGTTGGGCATTCTGTTGCTGATTATCTTCATCATCTGGGTTGCGGTTGCGAACGCAATCTATATCGCGAATTTCGGATATGCATCACCGTCATCGGTCGAAACGTTTCTTCACGACGTGTTCACGACACGCTCCGGCTGGAATCTCATACTAGTTGGCAACGGCGTCGGCCTGCTTTTCGCCATCCTCGTGCTGACGATCAGCGTCGTATCGTTCCCATTGCTGCTCGATCGTGATGTGGGCGCCGCGGTGGCCTTGCTAACCTCGATTCGCGCGGTTGCCCATAATCCAGTGACCATGATGGTGTGGGGCCTGATCGTGTCGGCCCTGCTGGTGATCGGCTCGCTGCAGCTCTTTTTCGGCCTGACCGTTGTGATGCCGCTGCTCGGCCATGCGACCTGGCATCTCTACCGCAAGGTTGTCGAGCCACAAGGCGGTCTGCCACCAACACTCCCGGAGCAACGGAAAGAACGCCGCTACGCCGCCGACTTTCCGACGGTCCTGTTTCGGTGGACAAAATAAAAGCGCGACGCATTAACCTTCAGTGGACGTAACCTGCTAAGCCACCGCGGCGTAATGCCGGGCCGAGCGTTAATTTCAAATTTGAATCTAAAGCGTACGCTGGTCACATCGCCTTCACGATGCTCTCGGTCATTTTCTTGGCATCGCCGAGCAGCATCATCGTGTTGTCGCGATAGAACAATGGATTGTCGATTCCGGCATAGCCAGAAGCAAGCGAGCGTTTGATGAACATCACGGTACCGGCTTTCCAGACCTGTAGAACCGGCATTCCGTAGATCGGCGACGATTTATCCTCTTCTGCCGCAGGATTAGTGACGTCGTTGGCACCGATCACGAAGGCGACATCGGCCTGCGCAAACTCGGAATTGATGTCCTCGAGCTCGAACACTTCGTCGTAGGGCACATTGGCCTCGGCAAGGAGCACATTCATGTGCCCGGGCATGCGACCTGCAACCGGATGAATGGCGTATTTCACTTCAACGCCTTCTTTTTTCAGCTTGTCAGCCATTTCACGCAGCGCATGTTGCGCCTGGGCCACCGCCATGCCGTAGCCGGGGACGATGATCACTTTCGACGAGTTCTTAAGAATATAAGCGGCGTCCTCCGCCGAGCCGAGCTTAACCGGTCTTTGCTCAGTTCCGGCACCCGGCCCCACCGTCTCGCCGCCAAACCCGCCCAGGATGACTGAAATGAAAGAGCGATTCATGCCTTTGCACATGATGTAGGACAGGATCGCGCCGGAGGACCCGACCAGCGCGCCGGTAATGATCAGCGCCGAATTTCCGAGCGTGAAGCCGATGCCAGCGGCCGCCCATCCCGAATAGGAATTGAGCATCGAGATCACAACGGGCATGTCGGCGCCGCCAATCGGAATGATGATCAGAATGCCAAGCAAGAGCGATATGCCGGTGATCAGCCAGAAATCCAACTGGCTCTGCGAAACGAAGAATCCATAGGTGAAGAAGATCAAGCCTGCAGCGAGCGCGAGATTGATGACATGGCGTCCGGGCAAGCTGATCGGCTTGCCGCTCATGCGGCCGGAAAGTTTCAGGAAGGCGATCACCGAACCGGTGAAGGTGACGGCTCCGATGGCGACGCCCAGCGACATTTCGATTAGGCTGGCGCGGTGGATATGCCCGTGGGTGCCGATGTCGAAGGCGGCCGGCGCATAAAATGCGCCGGCCGCTACCAGCACCGCCGCCATGCCGACCAGAGAATGGAAGGCAGCGACCAATTCCGGCATCGACGTCATTGGCACGCGTCGCGCAATCAGCGTGCCGATACTGCCGCCGACAACAATCCCGCCAACTACGAGTCCCCAGGCAGTCGGGCTCGCCGGCGGGTGCGACCCGAGAGTGGTCAGCACTGCGATGGCCATGCCGAGCATGCCGAACAGGTTGCCGCGCCGGCTGGACTCCGGGCTTGACAGGCCGCGCAGCGCCAGAATGAACAGGACTCCTGCAGCCAGATAAAGCAGCGCGACAAGATTAGGGTTCATGTCGCGCTCATTTCTTTTTCTTCTGGTACATCGCCAGCATGCGCTGGGTGACGAGGAACCCGCCGAAAATATTCACCGAAGCAAAGGCCAGAGCGACGAAGCCAAGTGCGCGCGCCCACAATGGACCGTCATCATTTGCGACCAGCGCAACACCAACCGCCAGCAATGCGCCGACCACGATCACTGACGAGATCGCGTTGGTGACCGACATAAGTGGCGTATGGAGTGCGGGCGTGACCGACCACACCACATAGTAACCAACGAAGACGGCGAGCACAAAAATTGACAGCCGGAACACGAAGGGATCGACCGCAGTTGCGACGTGGTCCATCAGACTCTCCATGTGCAGCGCGCGACCCTCCCCAGGGGAGAGAGTGGCGAGCAGCGAAATGCGGGCCTGGTGAGGGAGACCGATCTACCGATAGGCCCTTGCCCCCTCACCCGCCTCACTTCGCTCGGGCGACCTCTCCGTCAAGGGAGAGGTGAAGCGGTCATGGTGCTGCGCCGAATCTTCATCTCTCACGCAGCTTTCGGTTTGAAACTCGGATTAACGACGGCGCCGCCGCGGGTGAGCAGCGTCGCCTTAACCAGTTCGTCGTCCCAATCGACGGCGAGCTTTTTCTCCTTTTTGTCGATCAGCGTCTCGACAAACGTCAGCAGGTTCTTGGCGTAGAGAGCGGAGGCCGACGCTGCCAGCCGTCCCGGCACATTGAGATGACCGATAATCTTGACGCCGCCCGACTGCACGACGCTGTTAGCCTGCACGCCCTCGACATTGCCACCGCGCTCGACGGCAAGATCCACGACAACCGAGCCCGGCCGCATCGACGCAATCATCTCCTTGGAGATGAGGCGCGGCGCCGGCCGACCCGGAATGAGCGCGGTGGTGATAACAATGTCCTGTTTCTTGATGTGCTCGGCTACAAGCGCCGCCTGCTTGGCCTGATATTCCTTCGACATTTCCTTGGCGTAACCGCCCGAGGTTTGCGCATTTTTGAATTCCTCGTCCTCGACCGCGAGAAATTTGGCGCCTAGGCTCTCGACTTGCTCCTTTGTGTCGGGACGTACGTCTGTCGCCGTGACGATGGCGCCGAGGCGCCGCGCCGTCGCAATTGCCTGCAAGCCGGCGACGCCGACACCCATGATGAAAACCTTTGCCGCCGGCACGGTCCCTGCCGCGGTCATCATCATCGGCAAGGCGCGGCCGTATTCTTCCGCAGCGTCGATGACGGCCCGGTAGCCCGCAAGATTGGCCTGGCTTGAAAGGACGTCCATCGACTGCGCACGCGTGATGCGAGGCATCAGCTCCATGGCGAAAGCGGAAATTCCAGCATCAGCCATCTGCTTGAGTGCATCGTCGTTGCCGTAAGGGTCCATGATAGCGATGACCAGGGCGCCCTTTTTGTACGCGCTCAGTTCGCCCGGTGCAGGACGCCGGACTTTTAGGACGAGATCGGCGTCTTTGGTGACGCCATCGGCGATTTGCGCGCCGGCCGCTTCGAACTCAGCATCGGGGATACCAGACGCAATGCCGGCGCCACGCGCAACCGCTACATCAGCGCCGAACGATTTGAATTTCTTGATCGTTTCCGGAGTGGCCGCGACCCGGGGCTCACCGGCGTCGGTTTCACGCGGTACGGCAATTCGCATTCGCGCCTCCCCGCCCGGTCGTGAATTTCGTCAGCGCGACAGTCCGGTGAAGGCGAAGACCAGAAAACAGATCACGAAGGCAACGTAGCTGGGGGTCGTCGCCCTACTGAGCAGGCCAGGGACGGCGCCAACCAAGCCAATCATGAAGATTACAGCCGCCAGGAGCCAGTGGCCCATCGCGCCGCCGGTTGCGAGGCCAAACAAGACAGTCGCCACATACAGGATGCCGACAAGCGTGAAATGAACAAAGCTCTCGTAGCTTTGCTCGTGCGCGGCGTAGTCGTTGCCGCTGGCGGTGGCGTATTCAGCGGTGCCGTGTTCGTCCATAAGAAAAAGTCTCCGGGTCGTTCAAAAAAGGCGGGTCGCAGAGGAGTTAGCGCAATTGTGACCGCAGGGCAACGCCACCGGGCTCAGCCTTTGACGGACGGCTGCAGGCGAACTTCGGTCAGCGCGGCCCTTTGCCGCGCTGCTACGGCGTTGACCGCAAAGGACTCGATCGCCTCATTGAACAATCGATAGAAATTGAGTTCCGCTGCCAAGTGCAGGAAAACCGCGCCAAGACCGATGGCGGCCCGGTCCATGAATACGAATTCGCGTGGCACGGTGACCGGGCCTTTTGCCTTGAGCGCCTGATGCACTCGAAAAGCTTCCTTGCGGCCGTATTCGGACGGTTTCACACCATCGGCGATAGTTCGCACGCGGTCGTCCAGTAGCGGGCCGTATATGAAACGTGCCCAGATATTCAGGGCATCGATCAGCTCGCGGTTGAGCCGCTTGAACCCCCAGGTCTCGTAGGCATGGACCACGAGATCGTCATCGCTATGTAGCAATCCGCGGTATAGGTCGACCACGCCGCCCACGAAGCTCGGCGGGAAAACGCGAATGCAGCCATAATCCAGGAGATTGATGCCCGCAGGTTTTCCCCTGGCGTCGAACACTGAGTAGTTGCCAAGATGCGGATCGCCGTGAATGACCCCGAAGCGGCTGAACGGAAACCACCACGCGGTGAACATAGCCGTGGCGAGACGATTGCGTGTCGAGAGCGTGTCGGTCTTGTGCTCAAGCAGCTTGCGTCCGGAAAGCCAATCGAGCGTGAGCAAGCGCCCGGTCGACAGATCAGCCCAGACTTTTGGCACACGGATCGCACCCTGATCTTTCAGCACGTATCGATAGAGCGTGACATGCTTCGCCTCACGAATATAGTCGAGCTCCTCGCGGAGGCGTGCACCTATTTCGACTGCAATCTCGCTGGTGTCGATTGCCGGATCGAAGCGCTTGCGTAGAGCAAACAGCAATTGCAATTGGCTGAGGTCGGCTTCGACCGCCGACTGCATATCCGGATATTGCAGCTTGCAGGCAACGTCGCCGCCGCCGAGCGTGCGGGCGCGATGTACCTGCCCGAGCGAAGCGGCAGCAGCCGGGAGATGCTCGAATTCTGAAAATTTCTTCTGCCAGTCGGGTCCAAGCTCGGCGCTCATGCGACGCTTGACGAATGCCCATCCCATGGGCGGCGCCTGACTTTGCAGCTTGATCAGCGCATTGGCGTATTCCGGCGGCAACGCGTCGGGAATGGTGGCGAGCAGCTGCGCCACCTTCATGATCGGACCTTTCAACCCACCCAGCGCACCGGCAAGCTCAAGCGCATTGGCGGCGCGATCAAGCGGTACGCCGAAGAAGCGCGCGCCGGCAAAACGGGCGGCGGTGCCGCCGAGCTGCGTGCCGACCCTGGCGTAGCGGCGGGCGCGGGCGCTCAAGCGGTTCTTTTCACGGTCGGTGGGGGGCATAGGCGGGCTCATCCCCACCATCTAATCAAGTTCGGTTGCAAAAATAAGGTCCGAGCTGGCTATTCCAGCGCCTCCAACTCGTCGATCAGCTTCCCAATCACGCTGAGGCCTTCGTCCCAGAACTTGGGATCGCGGGCGTCCAGTCCAAACGGAGCCAGCAGTTCGGAATGATGTTTGGTTCCGCCAGCGGCCAGCATTTCCAGATACCGATCCGCAAAGCCATCCGCGGACTTTTTATAGACGGCGTAAAGCGAGTTCACGAGGCAATCGCCGAATGCGTACGCATAGACATAGAACGGTGAATGCACAAAATGGGCAATATACGCCCAGAAGGTCTCATAGCCGGGCTTGAGCTCGATCGCCGGCCCAAGGCTCTCGCTCTGCACAGACATCCATAAGTCGCAAAGCTTGTCGGCTGTGAGCTCGCCGTTGCGGCGTTCGCTGTGTACCTTGCGCTCGAAGCTATAGAACGCGATCTGGCGCACCACAGTGTTGATCATGTCCTCGACCTTGACGGCAAGCATAGCCTTGCGTTGCTTCTTATCGGTGGTCTGCGCAAGCAACTTTTTGAAAGTGAGCATCTCGCCGAACACCGACGCGGTCTCGGCAAGCGTAAGCGGTGTCGGTGCCATTAACGGACCATTGGGCGCGGCCAGCACCTGGTGCACGCCATGGCCAAGTTCGTGCGCAAGCGTCATCACATCGCGTGGCTTGCCCATGTAGTTGAGCAAAACGTAAGGATGCGCCGACGGCACCGTCGGATGCGCGAAGGCGCCCGGCTGTTTTCCCGGCCGAACAGGTGCATCGATCCAGTTATTGGCAAAGAACCGGTCAGCAAGCTCAGCCATCTTCGGCGAGAAGTCTCCATAGGCAGTGAGGATCGTCGCCCGCGCCTCGCTCCATGGAATCGTGCGCTGAGCGACCCTAGGCAGCGGCGCGTTTCGGTCCCAATAAGGCATCCGCTTTTTGCCGAACCATTTGGCCTTCAGCGCATAGTAGCGATGCGAAAGCCTCGGATAAGCGGCACGCACTGCTTCGACCAGCGCCTCCACTACCTCGCGCTCGACCCTGTTCGAAAGATGACGCGCGTCGGCGATGTCCTTGAAGCCGCGCCAGCGATCCGAAATCTCCTTGTCCTTCGTAAGCGTGTTGGTGATCAGAGCGAACGACCGCAAATTTTCCTTGAAGGTCTGGGCCAGTGCCTCGGCAGCCGCCTTGCGTTTCTTGCTGTTGGAATCTTGCAGCAGATTGAGCGTCGGCTCGATCGCCAACGACTTTCCGCCGATCTCGAATCGCAGCGCCGCGATGGTTTCGTCGAAAAGGCGATTCCAGGCGGAATAAGTGGTTACTGACTTCTCGTGGAAGAGCTCCTCGACGCGCTCCTCCAGCTGATACGGCTTTTCCTTGCGCACATCCTCGATCCATGGACGGTAGTGGCCGAGCGCGGGGTCGCGCATTGCGGTTTCCAGCTGCGCGTCGTCAATGCGGTTGAGCTCGAGCGTGAAAAACAGCAGATGCAAAGACGCAGCGGTGATACGCTCCTGCACGTCGCCATAGAACTTGGCGCGCAGCGGGTCGGTCGTGTTGCCCGCATAGACGAGCGAGGCGTAGGAAATCAGGCGGCCAAGTCTGTCGTCGATCGTCTCGTACCGTTTGATTGCCTCGGCCAGCGCGCGTCCCACGTCATTGCCTGCGGCCAACACGGCAAGCTTTCCCTTAAACTCCCGTTCAAAGGCTGCGCAGTCGTCGTCGGCCCGCTCCAGGTCGCGCTTGATCTCGGGGCTGTCAAGGCCAGGATAGAGATCGTTCAGGTTCCACTCGGGCATCGCGCCGAGCTTCGATGTCTTCATCGGCTTTTGCCGGAGGGAGGTCTTTGGCATGGGGGCAAATGTTAAATGAGCGCCAGATGAGCTCAATCTAGCCGGCCGCTCATGGCAACGCGACGGCAACCCGGTTTCCCAACAAATCGCGGGCCGCAGCATGTTTTTCAAAGGCTGCCGGCCCACAAGCGGTCCGATT
>DATFXJ010000155.1:0-11860 GCA_035315965.1 Pseudolabrys sp. | reverse complement strand
CAGAATAGTGCCGAGCGGGCCGGGCTTCGCGATATACACGCGCACGTGCTCGGTGCCTCGTTCCGCCTGACCAGGCGGGATGACTTCTGGCTGCGAATGCGGATCTTCACTTGGCGGGGTGGGTGGTTTGCTCATGCGTTTGCATAACGTGCGTCGTCGCGGGGCATGGGTCACGCCAGACATTATAAATGTCAGTTAGCCGGACGCAGCACATGAGGTGAACGAATTTGAGGGTACATTTGGGGGTAGGATCAGCCCCTCGCCTAGCGACCCCCTGAAACACGCAGGTTTGCGCCATTGATGTAGGAGGCGCCGTCCGAGAGCAGAAAAAGTACGGCTTCCGCCACTTCGTCGGCCTGCCCTGCCCTGCCCATTGGCAGCATGGGCATGACGAGTTCGATGCGCCCAGGCGGCTGAATATCGGTGTCGATCACACCCGGCGTTACCGCGTTGACGCGAATGCCCTCCTTGGCAACCTCGCGGGAAACACCGATCACCATGGAATCGACACCGGCTTTCGCTGCGGCATACCAGACACACTCATTCGCGCCACCGAGTGGGGCCGCCATCGACGATAACATCACAACGGCACCCCCCTTGCCGCCGTGTTTGGTCGACATCCGACGCACGCAGGCACGCAGACAAAGCAGCGCGCCGAATGTATCAACGTCGAGCACCTCACGTATAGTTTTTGCGCTTACGTTGTCCAGCCGCGAGCTGTCTCCGATGATTCCCGAACTGTGCACGAAATGGGTGAGAGACCCGAAGGTATCGCTGGCAGTATCGAACACCCGTTCAATATCATTCTCCAGGGCCATGTCCCCCTGGATTGCGATCGCCTCCGCGCCAGCCTTCTTTACAGCCTCGACTACCCCGGCGGCGGCGTTCGAATTTGTCTTATAGTTCACCGCTACGTTATAGCCCCTCGCCCCTGCAAGCTTTGCAGTGGCGGCTCCGATACCACGGCTACCGCCGGCGACAAGCAAGACTGGTCGAGACATCGGCTTACCCCTAAATTTTAGATTGGCCAGGGAACACGATCAGGCAGGAGTTCGCAATAAACCAACGATGAAAAAGTACACTGCGATCAAAGACAAAGGCACCGTTACGTAGAAGCCTGGTGACAGATCCTGAATCACCGCGATCAAAGCAAATACGGCCCACACAGCGAGAAGCGCAATA
The DNA here is from genome assembly GCA_035315965.1 of Pseudolabrys sp. GTDB lineage: Bacteria > Pseudomonadota > Alphaproteobacteria > Rhizobiales > Xanthobacteraceae > Pseudolabrys. The sequence goes on along the minus strand of DATFXJ010000155.1, from coordinate 10,678 downwards.
TTCGTCTTCCGCCAGTGCTGCACGCGCAGAGGATGGAGAAACTTGATAGGCGCGAAACTCAGGCAAGCAAGTACGGAAATTGCCAAAGCGGCTGCCCATTCCGGCGGCTCCAGCAGGTACAAATAAAAGGCTGCAAGATTCCAGACTGCCGGAAAACCTCGAAAATAATTGTCCTTGGTCTTCATGTCGCGGTCGGCGAAATAAAGAGCGCCGCTGATTACAACGATAATGCCGGCGGGAATCGCAAGAACTTGCGGCAGCAGTCCGCTCGCGGCGATGGCATAGGCCGGAACGAATACGTAAGTCGTGAAGTCCACCACCAGATCGAGCGTGTCGCCCGACCAGCGCGGGAGCAGATTCTGTACGTCGAAAGCGCGGGCCATCGGCCCATCAAGGCCATCGATCACCAGCGCCAGACCGAGACACAGGAACATTCCCGCCCAGTGCCCGCCTGTCCCGAGTATCAGCGCGAGCAGCGCAAGTGCGGCGCCGGTCGCGGTAAAGACATGAACCGTGAAAGCGCGGATGCGCTCGAATCCAATCACTTAAATATTGCCCCAATCGAGCTTGATGATTTCCGCCGACCGCCCCGCCAAATTCCAGTTGCGGCCGAAGCCGCGAAATCGCGATTTCTCGGCGCGAGCAATAATAATATCAGAGCCGATCCAATATTCACTGTTTCGGATCGTTACATTCTTTCCAGCTTCCTTGCCGCGGACGGGCGTGATCGCGCCATCCGCGTATTTTTCGATCCTCACAATACGGGTCTGCCCCTGGGTCTCATAGATGATCGGCACCTGACGTACACCAAGGAATTGACCAACTAGAATAGAGAGCAAATGTGTGGTCCCGCCGACCCGGCCAGTGAAGATCCGGGTGAGTCCTTTCACCGCCAGAGCCGAGGCCTTCTCGTCCACGAATAGCGCCGCCGTCCAGTTCCCGCGCGACATGATGCCGGGCAGATCCATCATAAGGCCCACCTTGATGCCAGAAAGATCGACAGCATCGAAATGCCCTTCGTCGATACGAATGCCAGCCCAGGTCTGGCATCGGCCTTCGGTAGGTGGATGCTCGCCTAGCGACAACACGCAAGGACAAAACACGGTGCAACTGCAAGACAACGCGAGCTCGCCCTTTAAACTCCAACTCTCCGACAACGCAGGTACTCCCTTCCTGGCTCAGTCAGTTCCTCGGCCAATGGGCGGCTGACGCCGTTAGAACGGTACCGATGCCGAGAACGATGAGAGCCGCCCCGACAGCATAAGTAAAGCGCCGTCCGGTGAGCATCTTCTCGATCGTCATGACGATGCCGCATGCCGCCATCCAGATAATATTCATCGACCCAACCGCGAACACCAGCAGCATCATCGCCCAGCAGCAGCCGAGACAATAAGCGCCCTGCTTGAGCCCAAGCCGGAAAACACCTGCCCGCGTCGTAGCCCAGTTCGTGAAGAAAAATGGAAACGGCCGCTGGCACTGCGCGAGGCATGCATGCTTTAGCGTGGAGAATTGGTAGGCGCCGGCGCCGATAAACATTGCGCCGGAGAACAACCCGCTTGCAGACGCTATTCCTGCATCGAGCAATGCGGATCGCGTGAAAGCAATTTGCGCCAGCGCCCCCACGACCGAGAAGCCGATCCAGATCACCGCGTAGCCCGCTGTGAGCACTAACGGTGAAATAATGGATTCCGCTTTGCGCGCCGCGGTATCCGCAATTTCCGCATAAGTCAGAATCATCGGCGCGGTGCTTGGCAGCATCATCGCAAGGCTCATCGCACACCACATCGACGCGACAACCGCGACACCGAGGAGACTCCACCCTGACACCTGCAGCGGACCGCAGAGTGACTGTGAAAGGTCGGCCGTCCCCGCAAGCAGCAGGCCAAGGTAGAACCAGCCCAAGCCCATAAGAACAACCACGCAAAGTCCTGCTATCACCTTCGGCCGGGCAAAAACGTGTGCGAGCCCGGAAGCGCTAGGCGTCAAGTGTCGAAAATCATGACGGGCGGTTTGGCTCATTTAGCCACGTGCATAACCCAAATGGTGGCGCGGGGGTATCGCAACCGTTGGCCGTGGTTCCGATCCTACCCGGCGCGTGCTAGTGCGTGTTAACGCAGAACCGGAGCGACCTGTTTGATGCCGGAACTATACAGCGGTAGCCATGTAGCCGTCGTGGTGGGCCGCGGGCCCGTAGGACTGACAGCTGCACTCGCGCTCGCAGGAGGCGGCATTTCGACGGTTCTCGCGGGAAAGCCGCTGGCCAGACCGGACAATCGCACGACCGCCCTTCTTGGCGGTTCCGTCACAGCACTCGAAATGCTCGGCGTCTGGACGCTTTGTGCCGCACGGGCGGCACCGATCAAGGTCATGCGCATCGTCGACGACACAGGCCGGCTGTGGCGCGCACCGGAAGTCAAGTTTCAGGCGGGTGAAATCGCGTTGAATGCCTTCGGCTACAACATCGAGAACCGTTATTTGATCGATGCGCTCGAGCAGCGCGCTCGCAACCTTTCCGGCTTGCAAATAATCAACGAGGACGTCCTTTCCATCATACCCCATAGGCAAACGGCTTCGGTCAATTTTAAGGACGGAACAATTCTGCGCGGGTCGCTCGTAATAGGCGCGGACGGCCGCAACTCTGTTTGTCGCTCCGCTGCCGAGATAAACACGGACGAACGCGCCTACCCGCAGGTGGCGTTAACCGTATGTCTTCGACATTCTCGGCCGCATCACGATACCTCAACTGAATTTCACACGCCGACGGGTCCGTTCACCCTGGTCCCGTTGCCAATGAACAGATCAAGTCTCGTTTGGGTGCTCGACCCCGCCACTGCCGATGAATTCGCGGCCTTCGCTGATGCCAAACTTGCCGACGAAATTGAACGGGCGTCGTATTCGATACTCGGAAAGATCGAGGTCGAGTCAGGGCGCGGCCTGTTTCCCCTTCGTGTTGCGACCGCGCGGCGGTTCGCGGACAAGCGCATCGCGTTGGCAGGTGAAGCCGCCCACATGGTTCCGCCCATCGGCGCGCAGGGCCTCAATCTGGGTCTACGTGACGCCGCCACCATTAGCGAGCTGGCAATCGCAGCCTGCCGCAAACGCCAGGACTTCGGCGGCGTCGATGTGCTCGCGCGTTACGAAAAGATGCGCCGGGCCGATGTCGGTAGCCGGACACTCGCAGTCGATTGGCTCAATCGAACGCTGCTAAGCGATTTACTACCCGCGCAGGGCATACGCGGACTGGGTCTTTACCTTATCGATCGCATCGGACCGCTGCGACGGGCAGTCATGCGCGAAGGCGTCGGGCCAGCATCGGCACAGCCGCGCCTCATGCGCGGAGAGGCGCTTTAGCCTAGCTTCGGTGCTTTTTTTCGCCTGGCGCTTCACGAAAATACGGGCTGATCGGCAGCGGCAGCGCCGGCAAGCTTTTACCCGAGGCAATCGCAACTTTGTGTGCAAATAATCCGCGCTCAACGAAGTGCGGATCGGCCATGGCCTCTTCAAGCGGGGTTACGATTGTGGCGCAACAATCGGCAGCGGCAAAGATCGGACGCCATTCCTCGGAATCCCTCGCCGCAATAAGTTGCGCGACAGCATCACGAGTCGCCTTCGGATCGCGCGTATCATCGCTGAACTGCGTTGGCAATGAAATCGCATTAACGAAAGAAATCCAGAATTTCTGCTCGAGGGCCCCGCACGCGACCAACTTGCCGTCCTTGGTCGGATAGATCTGATAGCGAGGCGAGCCCCCGACGAGCCACATCTCTCCCGACTTTGGAAACCGACCCGTCGCGGCACCAATCGCCAGTGCCGCCCAGGTGAAGGTGAACATCGCATCGGTCATTGCTATATCGATACGGCAGCCCTGCCCGCTTTGGTCGCGCGCACGCAAGGCAAGCAAAATGTTGATCACCGCGGGAAAACTGCCTCCGGCAATATCGGCCGCGAGCATGGGTGGTACCACGGGGCGGTCCGGCGGACCAGGCTGCAAATCCAATAAGCCGGTGTTGCCTATATAGTTGATGTCGTGACCGGCCTCGTTCACGCGCGGGCCGCTCTGGCCATAACCGGAAATCGAACAATAGATGAGCCGAGGGTTGAGCGCGCGCGCCTCTTCATACCCGAGGCCAAGCCGCGGCATTACGCCAGGCCGAAATTGCTCGAGGAGAATATCGGCACGCTTGATGAGTGGAATGAGTTTCGCGCGGTCCGTCTCGTTCTTGAGGTCAAGCTCCATGCTGGTTTTGCCGCGGTTGAGCATGACAAACGCCGCACTGTCACCGTCGACCATAGGGGGAAAGTACCGAGCATTCTCGCCGCCCGGTTGCTCGACTTTGATCACTTCTGCGCCAGCTTCTGCGAGCATCAATGTCGCCAGCGGCCCCGGCAGAAGCGTGGTGAAATCCAGAACAAGAATACCGGATAGCGGCTGCATGATCGATCGGGGAATGCCCGCGTGAGCTTGCCTAGTTTTTTGTGCTACACCAGCAACGAGATCAGGTCGTCGGCTACCACATATTCTCGAGTTAAGCACGTATTGCCACCGGAAGAGACTACGCGATGAGACGGCTACCCCACCTCGGGATCGTGCTCGGCATGAATGCACGCATTTTTCCTAACAAGATCGCGGCGCGCGATCTTGAAAGGTCAATGACCTTTCGCGAGTGGAACAACCGGTCATGTCGCCTGGCCAATGCCTTTCTGGGATTGGGCTTGTCTAAAGGTGATCGGATCTGCGTCCTTGCCTATAACTGTGTGGAATGGATGGAAATCTATGCTGCGACGGCAATGGCCGGTTTGGTCGCAGTCCCGATTAACTTCCGGCTGGTTGGACCTGAAATCCGGTACGTTGTCGAGAACTGCGAGGCAAGCGCCCTAATTGTCCAAGATGAATTGCTGAGTGCGTTCGAAGCGATCCGTGATGATCTTCCGGTCCCCGCCAACAACTACATCGTGTTCGGCAGCAGACGCCGTCATGCCGGATACCGGAATTACGAGGATTTAATCGCGGCTGCAAGCGACCAGACCCCCGCTGCAAGCGTGACAGTTCAGGACGCTTGGACGCTGATGTACACATCCGGCACGACCGGTCAGCCGAAAGGTGCGATCCGCTCGCATGGTGGCGGCGCCATGCTATCGCTTGTGACAGAGATGGAACTCGGCCTCAGTCAAAATGATAGCGCGCTGCTGGTTATGCCGATGTGTCACGCCAACTCCCTGTTTTTTTTTGGTGCGTTCGCATATTGCGGTGCTGCGTGCACCATCTACAGCCGAAAGAGTTTCGATCCAGAGCATCTTGTGCGGACACTGGCTGAAGGTGGCGCGACTTTCACCTCCCTTGTTCCAACACACTTCGTCATGATGCTCGACCTCCCACCCGACGTAAGAGGCCGCTACAACGTGGACGCGGTCACCAAGCTTATGATTTCGTCGGCGCCTGCCCGCCGCGACACAAAGCTGGCGATCATGGATTATTTCAAGAATTCCGGGCTATACGAGCTTTACGGCTCAACTGAAGCTGGGTGGGTCACCATGCTTCATCCGGATGAACAGTTCTCCAAGTTAGGATCGGTTGGCCGCGAGTGCGTCGGCTCGCGGCCCATCCGATTGCTCGATTCGAAGGGCGACGACGTGCCCGATGGCGAGCCCGGTGAGCTCTTTTCCTGCAACTCCTATACGTTCGACGGCTACTGGAAACTTCCGGACAAGACCAAAGAGGCATTTCGGGGAGACTATTGCACAGTGGGCGATCTCGCTCGCCGCGATGAAGACGGCTATATCTTTCTGGTTGATCGTAAGAACAACATGATCATTTCTGGTGGCGAGAACGTGTATCCGTCAGAAGTCGAATCCTTGGTCAGCGCCCACCCTAAGGTAAAGGATGTCGCTGTCATCGGTATAGCCGACGCGAAATGGGGCGAACGTGTCCACGCCGTGATCGTGCCCAGGGACGGCGAAACCGCAACGCCGGAGGAAATCCTCGACTGGTGCAAGGATCGGATCGCCGGCTACAAGCGGCCGAGATCGGTATCCTTCATCCGCGAAGAAGATATGCCGAGAACGGCGACCGGGAAGGTCCTGCATCGCATCTTACGCACGCGGCACAGTTCTGCATCCCGCTGAGTGGACAAAGGAGTTTGTTCATGAGCCACGCCGCGCACAAATCGCAGGACCTCAACGCCGATCCGCATTCCTGCGCGGCCTGGATCGCCCGTTTTCTAAAGGCCCGTGGCATTGATCGCATTTTTGGTCTTCAGGGAGGTCATATTCAACCAATCTGGGATCACGTCGCTCGGAAAGGCATTCGCATAATAGATGTTCGCGATGAAGGCGCGGCCGTCCATATGGCGCATGCCCACGCTGAATTGACTGGTCAGTTTGGTGTCGCGATGGTGACGGCCGGACCAGGCGTCACCAATACGGTGACTGCCATTGCGAATGCCTCGCTCGCGCGCGCACCGGTCTTGCTGATCGGCGGATGTACGTCACGTCCGCAAGCCAACATGGGGCCACTGCAGGACATACCTCACGTAGACATCCTGCGGCCGGTGACCCGTGCGTCGCGCACCGCACGCGTACCTGAGCAGGTCGTGCGTGAGCTCGATGAGATGGTCGCACGTGCGATGGGTGACGCCGGCGAGCCTGGCCCCGTCTACATCGAAATTCCAACTGACGTTCTCCGCACTCGGGTGCCGCCGCAACTTGTCCTGGACGAATGGATTGAGCCAAAGCCAGCCCGAACTTTGCCGCCCGATCCCATGGCCGTCGCAGAAGCTGTCGATGTTTTCTGGTCGGCCAAGCGCCCTTTGGTGATCACAGGACGGGGCGCCAAGCAGGCCGGTGCTGCTCTCGTGCGTTTGCTCGATGTCACCGGCGCCCTGTATCTGGACACTCAGGAAAGCCGCGGCCTCGTGCCCGCAGACCATCCCTCGACTGCCGCCGCTGTCCGCGCAGCAGCCATGACCGAGACGGATGCCGTACTGCTAGTCGGCAGGAAGCTGGACTACCAGATTGGCTACGGATCGCCTGCGGTCTTTCCGAACGCGCGTTTCATCCGCATTGCGGACAATGCCGGAGAACTCGTCGACAATCGTCGGGGTCAGCCGGAATTGCTCGCTTCACCGCATCTTGCCCTGAATGCGATGGTTGAGGCCGCCGGCAATCGTGAGGCGGGGATCGATAAGGCTTGGGCCGACGAATTACGTCGCCGGCACCGCGACCGAATGAACTCCGCTGAAACCGCCAAGGATCGACCCGCGACCGGTGCCGACGGAAAGATTCATCCGCGAGCTATTTTCGATGCCGTCGCAGCGATTGCTCCTGCCGATTACATTGCAATTGCGGATGGCGGCGATCTTCTGAGTTTCGCTCGGACCGGCTTACGGGCGAATATTTACATGGACGCGGGCGCCTTTGGCTGTCTCGGGGTAGGCGTGCCGTTTGCAATCGCCGCGGCACTTGCACTGCCCGCGCGGCAGGTTATTTCCGTCAACGGCGACGGTGCGTTCGGCATCAATGCAATGGAAATCGACACCGCCGTCAGGCATGGTGCAAAGGTTGTCTTCATCGTATCCAACAATGCGGCGTGGAACATCGAGCGCCTCGATCAGGAAATGAACTACGGAGGACGCGTTGTCGGCACAACCTTGCGTCATTCCGATTATGCCGGGCTTGCGCGGGCGCTGGGGGCGTATGGCGAGCGGGTCGAGAACGCGTCGGACCTTCAGGAGGCGCTTAAGCGTGCATTGGAAAACGCTCCGGCACTCGTCGACGTTGTAACCTCGCAGACGGTCATGTCATCCGATGCCCAGAAAGGGCTCGGCTTTGTTCCGGATTTCCAGGCGTTAACTACCTGGGATGACGCAGAGAAGAGGCGACGCGCAATTCCTTGAGTTTGAGAGGATCTTCCAAATCTATTACCAACGATCGCCCACTTGGCGCGGCCTTCGCATTGCTCTAAACGGCAGAGCCCTCTTTTGGAAGGTCTCATGAAGCTGCCACGCCAGTTCTTTGCACCGCTCGCCACCGGCGCACCAGCGCCCTTGCGTGAGCCGCCCGTGCGCCTGGAACGCATGATCCATTTCATACCGCCGCACAACGAGAAGGTGCGCGCAAAGGTCCGGGAACTTGTGCGGCAGGTGGATGTGGTCCTCGGCAACCTGGAAGACGCTATACCGGTCGACGCAAAGGAGGCTGCGCGCAAGGGATTCATCGAGATGGCGACGGCGATCGATTTCGGATTGACCGGACTATGGACTCGCGTCAATGCGCTCAATTCGCCCTGGGCGCTCGACGATATCACCGAAATTGTTGGTTCGGTCGGCAGCAAGCTCGACGTGATCATGCTGCCCAAAGTCGATGGCCCCTGGGATATCCATTATCTTGATCAGTTGCTGGCGCAGCTTGAGGCCCGGCACAAATTGAAAAAGCCAATTCTGATCCACGCAATTCTTGAGACCGCGCTAGGTGTCAACAACGTGGAGGAGATCGCGACGGCCTCCCCTCGCATGCACGGCATGAGCCTCGGTCCCGCTGACCTTGCTGCCTCTCGCGCAATGAAGACCACACGGGTCGGCGGCGGCCATCCGGAATATAAAGTGCTTGCGGACGCGCAAGGCAACGGGCCCCGCGCAGTATCCCAGCAGGACCTTTGGCACTATACGATCGGAAAAATGGTCGACGCCTGCGCCGCTGCCGGCATTAAGCCGTTCTATGGGCCATTCGCGGATTTTGCGGATGCCGCCGCGTGCGAAGTTCAATTCCGCAATGCATTCCTTATGGGCTGCCTTGGCGCCTGGTCGTTGCACCCTTCACAGATCGAGATCGCCAAAAAAGTGTATTCGCCGGATCCGGCAGAAGTAGCATTCGCCAAAAAGATCGTTGCCGCCATGCCCGACGGCGCCGGCGCCGTGATGATCGACGGAAAAATGCAGGATGACGCGACCTGGAAGCAGGCTAAGGTGCTTCTTGATCTCGCCAAACTGGTCGCTGCCAAGGATCCCGCGATGGCCGCGCGTTACGCCTTGTGACTTGCCCAAAGAGAATTTCTATTATGGAAAAAATGCGCAACGCAAAATTCAAGATCGGTCAGGTGGTCAAACAGCGTATAAGTAGGCATTTCATCCGGCAACATACAACCTCTTAGTCCGCGATTTATCTTGATTTCATAATTGCGCCTGCTACCTGTTGGCAACATTTGGCAACACGGAACACACCGTTTTTGTTGCCAAGCCGTTGCCAAAGGGGGTGGCATGAGCAGGCAGAGCCTCACCGATCACAAGCTGAAAAGCCTCAAGCCGGATCGCAAGCGCGAAGACAAGCTCGGTCATTTCGACACCTGGGATACGGATGTTCACGGCCTCGGTGTCCGCACTTCCAAGACGGGACGCCCGCACGTTCATCCTGATGGCTCGGTATCCGGGCAGCAATAACCCGACCCGGCGCGCATTAGGCAGTTATCCCGAATTGACGCTCGCGGAAGCCCGAGAAAAAGCCCGCGGCTGGAAAAGACTGATCGAGAAAGGAATAGATCCCGAGATTGCCGAAGAAAAAGAGCGGCAGGCTGCGCTACGTCTCAAGGCCAACACCTTCGCGGCTGTCGCTGAAGATTATCTCCGGCTCCAAGTTATCGGTCCAGATCCCGAGCGTCCCCGCCAGAGGAAAGCGGAACGGGTCGCCCGAGAGTTTCGTCAAATCTTTATAGTGCTGTGGGGTGAGTGTCCGATTACGGAAATATCGCGCCATGACGTGCTGACGCTTATAGAGGGCGTACGCGACAACGGGACCAACGCAACCCTAGCGGCCCTCGGGAAGCACGGCCAAGCCGAGAGGAAGCCGGCACCCGGGCAGGCACGCAATCTGCTCGGCTACCTTAAGACGTTTTTCGGTTGGGCAATCGAGCGCGGCACTTACGGCCTCGAAAGCTCACCGTGCGAGTTCATCAAGGGCGCCCGCATTATCGGTGAACGCCATGCGGATGATCGAACGCTAAACGATGTAGAGCTGTTCGCGTTCTGGCGTGCGGTCAATCGCGTGCCCTACCCTCACGGCCCGATTTACCGCTTTCTGCTTTTGAGCGGGCTTCGCTTAAACGAAGTCGCTGACGCGGTGTGGAGTGAGTTCGATCTCGCCAAGGGGATCTGGACTATCCCTGCTTCGCGCATGAAGGGAAAGAACGGCAAGGCGCGTCCGCACAGCGTTCCGTTGACTGCCGATATTATGGCGGGCTTATCCGCCCTGCCCCGCTTCAATGGTGGCGATTATCTGTTTTCAACCACCGGCGGCAGAAGTGCGGCATGGATTAGCTCCCGGATAAAGCATGCCCTGGATGCCCGCATGCTGCTCACGCTACGGGCGCTTGCAGTAAAGCGCGGTGAAGATCCGGCCAAGGTGAAATTGCCGGCATGGGTTAATCACGATCTGCGCCGCACGTTGCGCTCCCGGCTGTCGGAATTGCGCGTTAACGCGGACGTTGCCGAGGCAATCCTGGCGCACGTCAAGCCGGGTATTCGGGGCGTCTATGACCGCTATGAACACTTCGATGAAAAGCGCCACGCGTTGGAGCTATGGGCCAATCACCTTAAGGCAATCACATCGTTGAGGTCGAAGGCCGTCTCAGTTAGAGCGGCGCCGCTTGAGGGACCCGAAAGCCCTCGCGCCAGCTTTGCTGAGCGGTTGG
>DATFXJ010000154.1:0-5546 GCA_035315965.1 Pseudolabrys sp. | reverse complement strand
CGGCGCGGGTTTTGTCCATGGCTTATGCGGCGAATCGAAGAAACATTTCCAAGCGACGCACAGCAGACATAGACTGCGACCAACGACAAGCGAGCCTCGGGGGAGATGCCGATCATGCTTCGCGCTACCAAAGATATCATGTTGCCGACGACAATTACCGGATCGTTGCCGCGACCGAGTTGGTATACCCAAAATCTCGGCTCCCGCAGCTTTCTTGAAGCGATGGTGAACAACCAATTCCGCGAGCAATATGTCGATGCAGTGTCGATCTATCTGCACGAGCAGGAAATGGCAGGGCTCGATCTCGTCACAGACGGCGACGCACATTTCGATTCCGACGTAGGCGGTCAGAGCTGGACCAACTATCCGCCGCGGCATATGGGCGGCTTCGACAGGGATCCGCAGCCGACGCCGGCCGGCAAGGGCGGGCTAAGTTTCCCGCCTGGCCATATCCTGCACGATTATCTCGAATCTCGCGTGATGCCCGGCATTGTGGGGCCAGTTACTCGCGGCGATCTGCAATATGCCGCTATGTTCAAGGTGGCGCAGCGCATGACCAAGAAGCCGGTCAAATTCGGCACCATCGGGCCGGAACTGGTCGCCTTTGCCGTGCAGGACAAACACTACAAATCGTTGAAGGATCGTATTCTTGCAATTGCTGACGCAATGAATGCTGAGCTGCACGACCTTGCCGACGCGGGCTGTCCGGTGATCCAATTTGAGGAGCCACAAATCCATTTGCTAGCGGCGCGCAACATTGTGGACGACGTGATCAATCCGACGTTCAGCGTCGAGGTGTTCAATCGCACCGTAAGGGGATTGCATGCAAAAACTGAGGTGTGGTGCCACACGTGCTGGGGTAACCCTTCTCAGCAGCGCATGTTCAAGGACGTGCAGAGCTACAAGAAAGCACTCGAAATGCTCAACAAAGTCAACGCTGACGTGGTCACTTTCGAATCAGCCAGCGCTGGCGGCATGGACCTCGAAGCTTTCGGCGAGATCATCACCGGAAAGAAAATATGTATTGGCGTTATCGACCATCATTCGCTGCAGGTGGAGCGGCCTGAAGAGATCGCAGATCACATCCGCCGCGCGCTCAAACATATCCCGGCCGAGCGCCTAGTGTTCTCTTCCGACTGTGGCATGGGACGCGAAGGCATGAGCCGCCGCCACGCCTACTACAAGATCGTGTCGATGGTGCTCGGCTCCAATATGGTGCGCAAGGAGCTCGGCTTGCCGCAGGCCGAATGTCTCGCTGCCGATACTCGCTATTCGCTGGTTGTACCTGCAAAATAGGTCTGAGATAGTAGGTTAACTCGCAAAGCAGTGGCTTCGAAGCCGCGGCCGCGCTTGAGGACGCCAGCTAACTTGGGCCGCTAGCGCAGCGTTTTCCGATCCGCGCCTTATCGTTGACCCGGTAGAAATGCTACCGCGCCGCTATCCGGGTCTTTGAGTCGCTCAACATTGGAGTGATAGAGCGCTTCCAGCTGCTCACGATTCAGCACTGTAGCCACTGGTCCATCAGCGACACGAATCCCCTCGCGTAGAAGGTAAGCACGATCAGCCGCGCGCAGCGCGTGGTTTGGATCATGGGTTGTGAACAAGACACCATGTCCGGATTTTGCCAGTGCACGAATCTCGTTCATGACCTTGCCCTGGTTGCCGAAGTCGAGACTGGCTGTCGGCTCATCAAGCACAATAAATTGTGGCTCCTGCGCCAGCGCACGCGCCAGCAATACCAGCTGCCGTTCGCCGCCAGAGATCATCGTGTAAGGACGGTTGGCAAGAGCTGCGATGCCGAAGCGCTCGAGCACAGCCTGCGCCACCGCCCGGTCCTGCGCGCTCGGCCGGCTGAACAGGCTGCCATGCGCGGTACGACCCATTAGCACCACCGTTTCCACGGTGAATGCAAAGGTGCTGATGTGGACCTGTGGAACGTAAGCGATGACACGTGCGCGCTCGCGGATCGAATAATGATCTAGCGGCTTGTCCCCGAGCCGCACCTCCCCGGCCTTCGGCCTAAGTAAGCCAAGCAGAGTCTTGAGCAGGGTAGTCTTGCCACCGCCGTTCGGCCCGAGCAGCGCCAGCACCTCACCCGTTGAAAAAACAACGTCCAGCCCACGGCCGACCGTGCGGTCTGGATAGCCGATGGTGAGGTTTTGGCCTTCGATATTCACGACCAGGTCCTCTGCATGCTTGCCAACAGCCAAATGAAAAATGGTGTGCCAATCACAGCAGTTAATATGCCAAGGGGAATTTCTACCTCCGCTGCAGTGCGCGCGAGCGTGTCGATAAGCAGCAGATAGCCACCTCCAAGGATTGCCGCCGTTGGCAGCAGTCGTGCGAAATCAGGGCCGACCAGGGAGCGCGAAAGATGTGGAACCACCAAGCCGACCCAGCCGATAATTCCGGCGGTTGCGACACTGGCCGAGGTGGTCAGCGTTGCCGCTGCCACGATTGCAATGCGCAGCGGCCCTGTCGCGACGCCAAGCGACCGCGCTTCCTCCTCAGGCAAGGACATGACGTTCATCCGCCAGCGCAAGGCGATTAGAACGGCGGTGCCGATCGCGACCGGGCCGAAGAGCGGCAACAAATCGGAGACATTTGCCGCAGCGAGGCTGCCAAGCAGCCAAAATGTCATGGCAGGCAACTGGTTGTAGGGATCGGCGAGGTATTTGACCAAGCCGACGCCGGCGCCGAGCAGCGCGCCTACAACCACGCCCGTCAGCACCAGCACCAGGATCGGATCACGCGCGCGCACCGCCGAGCCAATCAGGTATACGGCGGCGACCGCGAATAAACCGCCGGCGAAGGCGAATGTCTGGATCACAAACACGCCAAGCGAAAAGAAAATCCCGATGACGGCGCCAAGCGCCGCTCCCGAGGAAGCGCCGAGAATGTCTGGCGATACCAGCGGATTGCGAAATAGGCCTTGAAATGCGGTGCCAGCAACTGCCAGCGCTGCTCCGACAAGTGCCGCCGCAAACACACGCGGCCCCCGCACTTGCAGGATCACACTTTCAACCGCGGCGGGCACTTCGGTACGGTGCCCGCTGAGTTTAGCAAGCAGCACATGCCCGAGTTCTGCGAGCGACACCGGATAGCGGCCGATGGTGAAAGCGAGCAGAAGGCCCGCGATCAGCACGGCGGTCGCGATCGCAAGGCCGGGCAGGACAGAGCGGCTCAACTAGTCTCTCCCGGCCAGCACATGGTCGATCTGCGCGTCGTCCGGCGTGCGGTGATAGAACATCGCATAAAATTCACGCGTTTGCGCGCGCATGTCTTCTGGGAACCTGTCCGGATAGAGTATCTTCGCCAGCCACCAGAGCCCGATCAACCGGTTGACCGAAGGCGGGAAATCCACCCAGCCGAACGGCAATTTCGGCGAGAGGTGCACGCGCCCGTCACGCACCGCTTTCACCGATGCCAATGCCGGATCGCTGCGCACGCTCGCAGCAAAGTCCTGATCGATGGTGACAATCACGTCCGGATTCCAAAGCAAGACCTGCTCGATCGAGACATTGGCGAGCCCGCCCTTGTTGGCGCCGGCGACGTTCTGCGCCAGCATCTCGATGGTCTCGACGTTTATCGAGCCGCCCAGGCCGGTTACCAGCCCACGCGGGCCGCGCGCATAGTAGACCCGGGGTCGGGCGGAGGGTTCGATCGCCCCGATGCGGCCGACCGTAGTCTTGAGTGTATTGTCCGCATATCGGACGAATTTCTCCGCATCGGTCTTCCGGCCGGTCAGCTCGCCGAGGTTGCGGTAAGTCTCCGCGGTGGCATCGAAACGGCCATCGAGCAGAGCGTAAGGAATGCCGGTTTGTTGCTGCACGCGCTCGGCCAGGGAGACGAAAGTTGCGCTGGTCGAGCCGACATCGAGAATAAGGTCGGGTTTAAGCGCAAGCACGCTTTCGAGATTGGCCGTATTGCCGCGCCCCGTGATGCGGCCAACCTCCGGCCGTGTGCACACATCGGGCAGCATATAAGCGCACTCTTCCGGCCGATTGGCGCGCGGCCAACCGAGCAGCAGGTCCGGCGCAAGCGTGTAGAGAAGAATCGCGGCAGGCGGGCCGGCGGGGAATACGCGCGCGACGTTCTGGGGCACCGGCAAGGCGCGGCCGGTCGCGTCGGTCACTGTTGCGGCGCACGCGCCGCGAAATGTAACCAGGGTTGCGGTACTGGCACAGAGGAATGTGCGACGTGAGAGAAGCATTGTCTCGCCATTCAATTCGAATTGTCTGCAAATGCCGAGGCGCTGTCCGCTGATTGCTTTCGCGGGCAATCACAGTCGCAGCTAGTCTACGCCTACCATGACACTCGTTGCCTTGATGATGGCGTAAGCGGCCTTGCCCTTTTCCAGCTTCAACTGGTCGACCGATTCATTGGTGATGGAGGCTGTGATGGTCTGCCCGCCAATATCGATACGGACATGGGCCGTGGTGGCGCCTTTCTTGACATCGACGACTTTTCCCTTGAGTTGGTTGCGCGCGCTGAGTTTCATGGACGGTCCTCCGAGTTAGAATTACTGCCCTGATGCGAAGCCGTGGCTCATCAAGATCTCCTGACCTTGGGACGACATGATGAAATCTACAAATTTCTGCGCGGAGCCCGGCGCTCCGTTGATAACTGTCAGTCCGTAGTCTGCGCCGAGGACGGGTCGGCTTTCGGTGTTGAGGTGCCGAGCTTTACCCCTGGATCGAGCATGCGATCGAGCAAAGTCACATGGTCCACCGCCAGACCGGGTTTCACGAGCACGCACAATTTGTTGCGCGCGAAGCGAAGGACCGTACCACTTTTCTTTTCGTCGCGCAGAGCTTGGGGGTGCTCAATGTTGGCGGAGGCAAACACATGGGCTTTCGCGCCCCCTGAAATCTCATTCTTCAAAAAGCCGGAGGGGCCGTATTTGCCATCGATCTTGTTGCCGGTCATGGCCTCATAGGCCTTGGCCACGTCGGTCAACGCGCCTTTCAGGCTGCCGGCAGCGTAGAGTTGGACGGTCTCCGCCCGCTGCCGGTCCTGCCATCGCAAAACCAGCATGACGCCATACTGATTGAAGAGCCGTTTGTCGCCCTCGACAAGGATTTGCAGATCGCCCTTGTTCTTGAACGACAGCCAAGTGCCGCGGTCCGAGAGTACATAGGCATTGCTGGCGGCGGCGGTGTTCAGCGCCGCCCCCATTCCCTGGCCTATCGATTTGTACCAGGGACCTTTGTCCTTTTCGATGTCGATGCCGTGCGCTGGCAGCCGGCGTGACACCAGTGACAGCGCCGAGCGTAACAGCGGCGATAAAGAAGCAACGGCTGAACATTCGAATCCACCTCCTGCCTTTGTTTAGACCAGCAATTCGTCGGCGATGAATTTTCGTGCCCCGTCCGTGCGTGGCTTGGTGAAAAATTCCGCAGCCGGTGTGTTTTCGATTAATTGGCCGCGATGCAACAGTACGACATCTCCGGCAAGTCGCTTGGCCTGGCCAAGATCGTGTGTCGACATCACCACTTTGACGCCGCGTGCGCTGACTGTGCGCACGATGTCTTCGATGGCCTTCG
>DATFXJ010000153.1:0-13141 GCA_035315965.1 Pseudolabrys sp. | reverse complement strand
CAGTTGCACCAGCTTGTCGGCGCGTTCGATGTTTGGGGCGCCGTTTTGTAACGCGCGCGCCGCCGACGCCGGCCGTGTCAGGCTTTGCGCCGCAGCAGCGTATTTCTCGAACGGCACGAGATCGCTCGGCGCAGCTCCAAGCTTGACGCAAAGGTCGAATACGAAATTGTAGACGGAGCGCGCTTCCTCGATATTTGAATGCACCGCCTCTTGCGCGGTGCGCATGCCGTCCTTGGTGATGCAGCGGTAGTTGCCGGCGAGCAGCATCGCCCACTTAGCGAGTGGTACAAAAATTGAATCGTGCACGCGCAACTTCACCGGTAGTTCGATTTTGCCTTCCGGCGCATCGAAGCGCACAGCGTCGATGTCCTTTTCAAGCTGGCGCAGGATGCCGGTATGGATGTCATTGTCGAACTTGGCCACCTTGAAATTGGTCGGCAATGTCACCTGCAGAACGTTGACCTTCTCCTCGGGTGGACGGATCGCCTGTGGGTCGGGGCTGCACAAGGTAAGAAGACCAGGATCGAAGTTATCCCACACGCTGGCATCGGTGTACGCGGGCTTCAGTGCATCATAGTTGAGGCCGGGAATTCGCTTCAGGTAGGGGAGCGGCGGCATGTTCATGATCGACATGCACGGCACTTTCGATTTCGCCACCAGATCCAGCAAATCACGCACGCCAGGCGAACGGTATTGCGGCTCCTGCATGGCCAAACCCACGAGGTCATATTCCTTCGGGTTGACTCCGGCGGTGCCGCCGGCTCTGACTTTGCCCGGCAGCTCGCGCGAGTCGATCTCGACCTGTTCCTTGCGGCTTTTAACCGGCAAGCGAACGCGAAAGCCCTCGGCGTTGATCAAATCCGCTTCCGCCGGCAGGCAGACCAGATGTACTGAATGGCCGCCGAACAAGATTTTGGAAGCGAGCAGCGACCCATAGGACGCGCCCATGATAAGAATTTTATAAGTCGCCGGCATTACGGCCTCCCTTATCCTTTGTTCGTAAAATCCGAAAGAGCTCGAGCCCTTAGGGTCATAGTCTCGTAGCCGCATGCTATGCGGCCCGTCATGTCGATGCAATCAGGGCGGTCACAAGCGATAAGGCGGCTACCGTCACGCAACCCGGTAACCGCCTCCCCGGTGCTAAGGAACCGTTTTAGTAACCGTCAGCCTTACCGCTGCCGAAAGAACTGGTCTGCGGTGTCGTGCTCGCCGCCGGTTCGCTTGGTATGGAAGCCGGGGCTTCCACCTTGTTTTTCGTTGCCTTCTTCCTCGCCTTCGTCTTTCTCGCAGTCTTCATTCGTGATTTCTTGCGCGCCGAAGTGGCACGTTTGACTCTCTTCGTTTTCTTCGATTTCGTTTTACTGCGTTTCTTCGCCATGATGGTCCTCCGCTGGTTCAACGAGACTCCAGACCAGTGCGAACCGTTGTGCCGCAACTTTTAGCCCGCCGAGACTCCTCTGCTAACTCAGCAAGCCGCTCTGGCACAGGGCCACCGGTCGCCCAATCGAGCAGTTCCACTGTATGCACGACGGGGATAGCGGTGCCGGCGGCGAGTTGCATGATGCAGCCGATGTTGCCGGCTGCAATCGCATCTGGCTTGACCAGTTCGATGTTGGCAACCTTGCGGGCGCGTAATTGTCCCGCCAGCGCGGGCTGGAGGATGTTGTAGGTGCCCGCCGAACCGCAGCACAAATGACCCTCGGGTACGTCTTTGACTACAAAGCCAACCTTGGAAAGCAGGTCCTTCGGTTGGCGCAATATCTTCTGGCCATGCTGTAGTGAGCACGCGGCATGGTAAGCAATGGTAAGCGGTACCGAGGCGCTGGCTTCTCGCAACTTGAGCGTCGCCAGGTATTCGGTGATGTCGCGCGCGCGCGCGGAAACTTGGGCTGCCTTTTCGGCATAGGCCGGATCGTTGCGAAAAAGGAAGCCGTAATCCTTGATAGTCGTGCCGCAGCCGGAAACCGTGACCAGGATAGCATCAAGCCCTTTCCCTTCGAGTTCACGGATCCATGCATCAATATTATTGCGGGCTTGTGACAGGGCCTCGTCCTCACGCCCCATGTGATGAACCAGCGAGCCGCAGCAGGCTTCACCGGCCGCGATAATGACCTCTATGCCATGACGATTGAGCAGGCGGATAGCGGCCTCATTCGTTGAGGGGGCGAGCACCGGGTTGATGCACCCAGACAGGAGTGCTACGCGGCCGCGCCGCTTTCCCTCTGGAGGATAAACCTTGCCGCTGCGCTTGGGGGGAGGGGCGGGCTTGCGGCGCGGAGTCAATCGCAACATGGCCGCTACCCGACGCATGCCAAGTGTGTCAAATGCCGGCGCCAACGGCCGCACAATCAGTCCGGCCAGCACGGCAAGACGGAAGAGGCGCGGATTAACCAATACGCGCGCGAGCAGCCCGCGCAATGCGCGGTCGATGATCGGGCGTTTGTAGGTCTTCTCGATGCGCTCCCTGGCATAATCAACCAGATGCATGTAGTGCACGCCGGATGGACAGGTGGTCATACAAGCGAGGCAAGACAAGCAGCGATCAATATGCTTGACCACTTCGCGCGTAGCCGCCTTGTCCTGTTCCAGCATTTCCTTAATCAGGTAAATGCGTCCGCGCGGCGAATCGAGTTCGTCGCCGAGCAGAACATAGGTTGGACAAGTCGCGGTGCAGAAACCGCAATGGACGCAGGCGCGAAGAATTTTCTCCGAAGATGCGACTTGCGGATCCATCAATTGTGCGATGGTGAACGAGGTTTGCATCTCACACACCCGCCCACATGCGTCCCGGATTGAGAACGCCCTTCGGATCGAAGCTCTCTTTCACTCGCTTGGCCAGAGCTTGCGAGGCGGCCTCCTCGGGCGCGAACACGTCGATGGCGGCCCGCACCGCGGCCGGGGCGCGTATCAGTGTAGCATGACCGCCAACCGCCGCCACGGCGCCGCGGATGGCGGCCGCGTCGGGCTCATCTGCGAAAGGCATCGCCACCCAAATGAGACCGCCCGCCCAGTCATAGAACATTTGCGCTGCCGGAGTGATGGCGGCAGCGATTTCGTGGCCGCGGCTAGGCGCAACTGAAATGCGCCAAAGTGGTCGCTTAAGCGCCGTTTCCGCGACAAATGGCTTGACGTTCCGGATGCTGTGCCAGAGGGAACGCGAATTTTTTTCATCGACCATCAATACCGGCCCAAAACTTTTCATCCGAGCGGCAAGAGCTTCTCTGCGATTAGCAACTGAAGGTGCGAACCCTTCCAGCCTTAACACAGTGGACGGTTTTGATTTGGGCAGACCGTCGAACCGTGACGCGACATGATCGGGCAAGTGCGCCGCGCCTGAAACATCGCACGCGGAGCCGATTGCAGCTGCCATCGCGGCGCAGGCCCGCGCGTCGTCGAGACCAGCGACCAGCACGGTGGCCTCAGTCTCGGCTTTGGGCAGTACTTTCACTGTAATATCGGTCATGGCGGCGAGCGTGCCCCAGGATCCCGCAAAGAGCTTGCAAAGGTCGTAGCCCGTCACGTTTTTCACAACACGGCCGCCAGACTTGATTGTCTCTCCGCGGCCGGTGACTGCAGTCACCCCGAGGAAATGATCGCGCGCGGCACCGGCTTTAATCCGGCGTGGCCCGGACAGATTTGCGGCGATGACGCCGCCGAGAGTGCCGTGGTTCGGCTCGCCACCCAGCAGTGGCCCGTAGTCGATGGGCTCAAAAGCCAGCTCCTGGTTGTTTTTTTCTAGCAGCACGTCGATTTCGGCGAGGGGCGTGCCGGCGCGCGCTGAGAGCACCAGTTCGGCCGGCTCGTAGAGTGTAACCCCCGTGAGACCCGAAACGTCGAGCGTCAGGTCGGTTTGGCTCGGCCGGCCAACGGCACGCTTGGTCCCCTTGCCGGCAAGCTCGAGTGATTTTTCGTTTTCGAGCGCCCAGCGCACGACATCCTCGGCTTCCTTGCCATCGCGGACTTTAAGGGTGTCAGCCATTGCGCGAAAACGTCATTCCGCCGCACGGGCGGTGGGCTCGCGCACGAAAGCGGGCATGATCTCACGCGCAAAGCGGCGCAATTGGTCGACCCCGCCAGCAATGGTGAGCAGTACATATGCAATGCCGTTATCGCGCAACGCTTCGATCATCCTGGCAATTTCTTCGGGCGTGCCATAGAGCGCGTGTTCTTCCGTGGCGCCAGCCCTGTCAGCGTAGGCAAGCACGTGTGATCCGACTTTTGCCGATGGATGGCGCGACGCGTCGATGGTGCGCCTAGTGTATTCTGCTTGGCGCAGCAGTGCAGCATCCTTGTCGGCTTTGTCCTTTGCCACATAGAGCTGACGTGCGACCGCTACCTGCATCGGGTCGAAGCCGAAACCATAGACCTCGCGCTCGGCCTTATAGCTGGCGATTCGCGCACCCAACATCGCCGGCGAAGCATATTGGTCGAGAATGAGGTTGAATCCGCGCTCAGCGGTGCGCTTGATCGCATCCGAATTGCCAGCCGCCACCCAAAGCGGGGGATGTGGGCTTTGCGCAGGCGGCGGCTCCACAATGATATCTTCGAAATGCCAGAAACGGCCCTTGTGCGAAAACCGTTCGCGCGTTGTCCAAGCGCGTATCATTACTTCGAGCGCCTCCTCGAAACGGGCCTCGGCCTCTTCGGGCACGATCTGGAAGCCCTTGAATTCACTGTGGCGATAGCCTTTGCCAATGCCAAAATCGAGTCGCCCGGCCGAGAGAAGATCGAGGGTGGCTGCGTCCTCTGCGAGCAATACTGGATTGTGCCAAGGCGGCACGATCACGGCCGTGCCAAGCCGCAGGTTCGTCGTTCGCATTGCGAGCGCAGCGAGCAGCATCAGCGTAGAGGAAACTTGATTCCATCCGCTGAAATGATGTTCGACCGAGAAGCTCGAATGAAAACCGAGCGCTTCTGCCTCGACATTAAAATCCAGGAATTCAAAAAAGCCTTGACCGGTTTCCGGACCAAATCCGGGCTTGTCGGCCTTCGGTGAACAAAATAAGCCAAAACGCATCATTTCACCTACTCAGCGCGCGGGAATGACTGGGAAAATTTCTCATTCAAAACCTCGGGATATCCGGAAACGGTAGTCTGCCGGCGTGGACGTGCAGGCGGCCCAGCTCAGCGCAACGATGCAGTTGCGGGAATACTTTGCCGGGATTGAGTAGGCCTTTGGCGTCGAAAGCACATTTCACACGCTGCTGCTGATTAAGATCGATTTCTGAGAACATAGCGGGCATCAGGTCCCGTTTCTCGACGCCGATGCCATGCTCGCCGGAGAGAACGCCACCGACCTCGACGCAGAGTTTCAAGATTTCCGCGCCGAATTTTTCAGTCTTCTCCAGTTCACCGGGTGCATTGGCGTCATAGAGAATGAGTGGATGCAGATTGCCATCACCGGCATGGAAAACATTGGCGAGGCGCAGGCCGTATTTTGCCGACATTTCTTTCATGCGTTTGAGGACGAACGGCAATTTTGCGCGCGGGATGGTCCCGTCCGTGCAGTAGTAGTCGGGCGAAATGCGCCCGACCGCCGGGAAGGCCGCCTTGCGGCCGGCCCAAAACAATAACCGCTCCTCTTCCGAGCGCGACGCCCTGCACGATGCTGCGCGACAGTCGTGCGCGATCTTTTCAATCCGATCGATCAGATGATCGACCTCAGCCGCGGGACCATCAACTTCGACGATCATCAATGCCTCGACATCAAGCGGATACCCGGCGTGGACGAACTCCTCCACCGCCGCGATGGCAGGGGCGTCCATGATTTCCATCCCGCTTGGAATGATTCCGGCGCCGATGATGCGGGAAACGCATTCGCCCGAGTGCTCAGACGATGAGAATCCTACCAGCATCGCGCGCGCGGTCTCGGGCTTCTTCAATATGCGTACGGTCACCTCCGTGACCACGCCGAGTAGGCCTTCCGACCCGTTGATGAGGCCGAGCAGATCATAGCCCGGCGCGTCCAGGTGCTTGCCGCCGAGACGCAACACCTCGCCCGTCATCAGCACGATCTCACAGCCGAGGACGTTGTTGGTGGTCATGCCATATTTCAGGCAATGCACACCGCCGGAATTTTCCGCGACGTTGCCCCCTATGGTGCAGGCGATTTGTGACGAGGGGTCCGGTGCGTAGTAAAAGCCGGCATCGGCAACCGCATTGGTCACCGCGAGATTGGTAACGCCCGGTTCTACGACTGCGACACGATTTTCGAAATCGATTTCGCGGATCCGGTTGAACTTCGCCATTCCGAGCAGCACACCATCCGCGAGCGGCAGCGCGCCACCGGAAAGCGATGTTCCAGCTCCGCGCGGGACCACCTTGATGCCTTCGCTGTGGCAATAACGCAGTACATGAGCGACCTGCTCTGTAGTCTCGGGCAAGACCACGACCATAGGAAGCTGTCGGTAGGCCGTGAGGCCGTCGGTTTCATACGGTCGCAACTCACGCTCGGCCGCAATCACGCCCTCGCCGGGAACGATTGTCCGCAGCGCGGCGAAGATGCGCTCACGGCGTTGCAGGATTGCGCCGTCCGGCTCCGGCATCTGCAGGGACATAAATGAAACTCCCGCCTTCTCGTATTACTGCCTTTGCGCACGATCTTAGCCAAAAACTGATACCCGTTTTTCGAGACCGTACTCTGCAACGATACCAGCCATTTGACGGCTAACACATAGGGCTGGCAAAACCCGCTGGAAACCAGACCGGATCGGCAGACGTGGGTCTGCGAAGGGCGTTCAGACGTTACAACGGGAGGGGGTGATGAAATCGGGACTTGCATTTGCTGTGACCATGGCCGCGTTGACCTCAAGCACTCAGGCACAGGACGTGGCCGCCGGCGAGCAGCCTTTCAAGAAATGCCTCCCCTGCCATTCGATCGGCGAAGGGGCGAAAAACAAGGTGGGGCCCGTACTCAATGGGCTCGAGGGTCGTCATTCCGGCTCAATCCCTGAGTACAGCTATACCGACGAAAACAAGAATTCAGGCCTCACCTGGGACGAAGCGACCTTTAAAGACTACATCAAGGACCCGCGCGCGAAGATTCCGAATACCAAGATGATTTTTCCTGGCATCAAGAATGAAAAGGAGGTCAGTAACCTTTGGGCTTATCTTAGACAGTTCGGGCCTAACGGTCACAAAAGGTAGATTGCGCTAACCAATATCAACGTTGGGGGAATTTCAAAAGCGAAAGGCATTGACCTTGGTCAAGGTCGGCAGCAGGTGCAGTAAGCATCATGTTGGTGTGGAGCGTTATCGCTCGGTCAGGAGACGTACATCATGATCAAGGATATCGTCGTTAACCTCGGATTGGGGACACACGACCAAGCTGGCGACTATGCGGTTTCAATGGCGGAAGTTTTCGAGGCTCACGTCCTCGGAATCGCGGTTTCCTACGAACCCACTATTCCAGGAAACGTGATGGGCGGTATGCCGCCGGAAATCATTCAGGCTCAGCGCAGCGAGTCAAACAAAAAAGCGCAGGCGGCTGTTTCCCGGTTCGAGCAAGCAACCAAGCGCGCAGGTCTTTCGGCCGAAACGCGCATCCTGAACACTAGCATTGCAGGCGCCGCCGACCAGCTCGGTCGAATTGGTCGACGCTTTGACATAATTGTGGTCGGTCAGCCGGAGAGAAAAAACTCGACACCCGACCAAGTCATCAATGAAGGCGCTCTGTTCGAATCCGGGCGGCCGGTCATCTTCGTCCCGTTCATTCAGAAAGGCGGAATGACACTGCACCGCATCATGATTTGCTGGGACGGAAGCCGCGCCGCTTCACGTGCGGTAGCCGACGCTCTACCGCTCCTGAAGAAATCCAAACAGGTCGAGGTTGTCATCGTTTCCGATAAGCCGAACAAAATAGATGAAATGCCTGGGGCCGATCTCGGCCAGCATCTCGCTCGGCACAGTCTCAGAGTAGATATCAAGCAGATTACATCGCCGGATATCGACGTGCCCTCTACTATCCTGTCCCACGCGGCGGATTCCTTCGCCGATATGATCGTGATGGGTGGCTACGGCCATTCGCGCTTACGCGAGTTTATCCTTGGTGGGGTCACCCGCGGCTTGCTCGAGTCGATGACGGCGCCGGTATTGATGTCGCACTAGGCGCGTCAGTATCCGCATATTCGCGCATAAGCGGGAGGCACGCGACGATGCTCGAACGCCACATCGTCTTGCGCGATGGAGAGAAAGTTTTGATTCGGCCACTGAGGCCGGACGATGCCACGCTGTACCCCGATTTTCTTGCTGAGGTGACAGCGGATGATTTGCGTCTGCGCTTTTTCGTGCCGATGCGTGAAGCTAGTCACGATCTGATTGACAAGCTCATCCACTACGACCCTGAACATGCCATGGCTTTCATAGCGATCTCAGAGGTGAGTGGCCGCATGCTCGGTGTCGTGCGCCTGCACGATGATGTAGACGGTGACGGTGGCGAATTCGCCATCCTGCTACGCTCGCACCTCAAGGGGCACGGGTTGGGCTGGCTTCTGATGAAACACATGATCGTTTATGCTCAGGAGAAAGGTCTGCAAACTGTGCATGGGCAGGTGCTGGCAGAAAACGCAACTATGCTGCAAATGTGCGCTGAGCTCGGGTTTCACGTCGCAGATGATAATGAGCCCGGCCTGAAAGTGGTCACACTACCGCTGAACGAGCTGCAATCAATCACTGCGCATTGACAAGTTCACTAAATTGCACACTGCACAACGAGGCCGCGCGCGCGCGCATCAACGACGCCAAGTGCGCGCAATGCAAATAAGGTCACCATTTGCACGGCCTCACGCACGGTGCCGGTCTGTAACGCTAGGGGTCCGACTAGCCCTTCGATCAGAGCGCCGACAACCGCCAGCGCGGCCACCCGAGCATCTTGTTCGGGCAAATGGCTTTTCGCTATCGCGGTTCGAATGCGCGTTTCTAGTTCGGTGGCGAGGGCGCGGCGAAAATCCAGGCGCAAGGTGTCAATATCAGGATCGATCGGTTCGGCGGTCACTGCCCAGGCAAGCCGCCTTTCCTGTAATGCGCGCGCTGCGAAAGTGGCGATGCAAGCGGCGAGCGCTGATAACGGTCCGGGGGCGGCATCGCCGGCGGCGCGCATTGCGGCAAGCTCGCAGCCCGTAGCGGCAGTAATCACTTCGGCCACGAGATCATTTTTGGATGGAAAGTAACGATAGATGGTCCCGGCAGCGATATCCGCGCGTTGAGCGACCGCCGCGATCTGCACCGCGCCCATGCCACCTTCTCCAGCGATCGACTTCGCCGCGCCAAGGATTGTCTGCTCACGCTCGGCGAGCCGGCGGGCAACGTTTTCGGTGCGGCGGTAGGGCATGCAACGAATGAATGCTGATTCACGACCCCGAGGCAAGCTACCGGCGGTGGACAAGTGGTCATGCCGCCTTCGCGGGGGACAGTGGTAGAGTTTGTGCTAGCTTCGATGCGTCCCGCTCAAGCCACCACCGTCGGCGAGCGATTTTTCCCGAATCTCGGTGAGTGTCGCGGTGGGCGTGATCGCTTCCGCATCGATCTTGAGATGGATGATTGACGGCTTGCCGGACGCGCGCGCTGCGGCGAACGCAGCCGGGAAGTCAACACTTTTCTCTACCACGGCGCCGTACCCGCCAAACGCAAGCGCGTAGGCAGCAAAATCGGGATTTCGAAGATCGGTGGCAATCACGCGACCCGGATAGTCGCGCTCTTGATGCATACGGATGGTGCCATAGATGCCGTTGTCCGCCAATAACACAATAACCGGCAGCTCGTATTGAACGGCCGTGGCGAAATCCTGCCCTGTCATCAGAAAGTCACCGTCGCCGGAAACACACACGACGATGCGATCGAGGAAAAGAGTTTGCATGGCAAGCGCGGCAGGTAAGCCATAACCCATGGAGCCTGAAGTAGCGCCGACTAGCCCACCAAACTTGCGCACGCGATAGAAGCGATGCACCCACCCAGAGAAATTTCCCGCTCCTTGCGTCACGATTGCGTCCGGCGGCAGATTTTCGCGCAGCCACACCATGATCTCGCCGAGATTGACCGCGCCCGGTACGGGCGTCGCCTCCTCGCTCCAGGCGAGATAATCGGCATGCGCGACGTCACATTCACCGCGCCAGGCGATTGCCTTTGGCGGCTGCAACGTGTTCAGCGCCGCGCAAAATGCAATCGGAGAGGCATTGATGGCGAGCTGCGGGCGATAAACGCGGCCAAGCTCTTCCGCGCCTGGATGCACGTGAACCAGTTTGATCTGCGGCTCGGGGATGTCGAGCACGCTATAGCTTTGCGACGGCATCTCACTGAAGCGACTGCCGATCAGCAGCACCAGATCGGCGCCCTTCACGCGCGCAAGCAGCTTCGGATTAGGCCCGATACCGAAATCGCCGGCATAACAACGGTGTGCCGCGTCAAACAAGTGCCCACGCCTGAAAGTCGTGGCAACCGGAAGTGCAAACCGCTCGGCGAATTGCATGAAGGCGGCGGTGGCTTGTTCGCTCCACCGGCTGCCCCCAATCAGCGCGATCGGACGCTTCGCAGCCTCCAGCAGGTCCTGCAGCTCGCTCATGTCGGCGGCGCCCGGCCAGATTTCCACGCCCGAAAAGGCGGCGGCATCAGGCACCGATACGCGCTCCCGCAGCATGTCCTCAGGCAGGGCGACCACGACTGGGCCTGGCCGCCCATTACAGGCGGTATGAAAAGCGCGAGAAACGATTTCGGGAATACGCGCAGGGTCGTCAACCTCGGTCGCCCATTTGGCGATCGAACCGAACACCGCACGGTAGTCGAGCTCTTGGAAGGCCTCGCGGTCGCGCATTTCGCGGCTGACCTGACCGACAAACACGATCATCGGTGAGGAATCCTGACGCGCAATATGGATGCCCGCCGACGAATTCGTGGCCCCGGGCCCTCGAGTGACGAAACAGATGCCGGGCCGGCCGGTTACCTTACCGACTGCCTCCGCCATCATGGCGGCAGTGCTTTCGTGACGGCAGACGGTGAGCTTGATGTCGCTTCCGTAGAAGGCATCGAGCGCGGCAAGATAGCTTTCGCCCGGCACACAAAAAGCATGCTGCACACCCTGAATTGACAACTGGTCGACCAGGATTTTGCCGCCGGTACGTGCATCGTCCCTGCCGCGCATCGGAATTACTTCACGATCTTCGCCGGTGGAATTTTCGGCGAAAATGGAGCGGGCGTCATCAACCAGTTGGTCTGCTCGATGATATTTCCGGCTTTCGCGTTCTCCGACAGAAAATGCTTCCAGTCCGGATCCTGAATCATCTTTGCGCGTTTCTGTTCGCGGTCGGCTGCGTTCTCGTAGATCCAGCCATGCACCAGCGTATTGAGCTGACCTGTTTCGCTTACGAGGTAGTAGTGCGGCTCGCCCATGTAACGAAGCTGCACCGGATAGGCCAGTTTGCCGTAAAGGTCGAGTTGCGCCGGGACCCTGCCTGGTAAAATTCGATAAGTCCGGTGGTCAATGAGCACTGAACTTCTCCCTTGGAAAATGCCGCCTGGTCAGACGGTCAGGCGCGCACTCTCCCGGCAAGCTGCGTGCCGGTCAATAGACCGACGCATCGTCAGGATCTGATTGTGTGAAGTATGCCTATCAGGACGCGGACATATTCACCTGGGTGAAATACATGCGCGCCGAAGCGATAGCCGCTTTCATCATCATCTTCCTCGGTTTCACCATAGTCGAATACCCAGCGTCCATAGTCGGGGCCGCCCGGCCGATGCACCAGGAGGCAATGCTCATTAGGCTCGCCTTTCCAGAATCGTCTGACGCCGCAGGAATGGCGATGCTGCTTCCACAGCGCGGCGTCGATATGACCGTTTCCGTCGAGCGGCCCAACGAACTCGTCGGAGGAATTCAGCGCGGGCGCGGCCGAGATTTCCACCATCATCACAGTAAGCACGCTGGCGGTAGCACTGACTGCCCCCTTCACCGGGACGGTTGCCGATATCCTAGGCCGCAAACGAGTGATCGTCGCCGCGATGTTTATGCTGGTGATTCCGACCGTCATGGTCGGCCTTTCGAATAGCCCGACAGCGCTTATCTTCTGGCGCGCTGTGCAGGGCCTGGTGCTTCCACCGATTTTCGCGGTCATGGTCGCCTATATCGGTGATGAATTGCCGCGCCACGAGGCGACTACCGTAGCCGGGATCTACTCGTCGGGCTCAAGCCTGGGCGGCTTTAGCGGCACGTTGTTCACCGGCCTGCTGGCTGATCTCATCAGCTGGCGCGCAGGCTTCATGGTGCTCGGCGCAATCACCTTTGCCGGCGCGGTTGTTGTGGCATTTCTCTTGCCGCACGAGCGCAGGTTCGTCCGCTCGGAAGGCTTGCTCGCTTCCGGGAAGCAAATGCTCGCCCACTTGCGCAACGGACAGCTGCTTGCGACTTACGCGGTTGGGTTCGGAGTGCTGTTCAATTTCATCTGCACCTTTACCTACGTGAGTTTTTATCTGGCGGCTCCGCCTTACAATCTTTCGGCGAGCTGGCTAGGAGCAATTTTCGTCGTCTATCTCACCGGAGCCGTGTTTACGCCCTGGACCGGCTGGGCCGTCGGACGATTTGGGCGACGGCGATTCACGGTGCGAGTTATCGCGATCTGGGGCATTGGGATCGCACTGACGCTCGCCCTTTCGCTGCCGCTGATCATCGCCGGACTTGCGCTTTGTGCTGGCTGTGGTCTGATTTGTCAGGCAATTTCAACCGGCTATGTTACCGTGACCGCCAAAGCCGGCCGCTCGTCTGCAGTCGGACTCTACGTCACATCTTTCTATGTTGGTGGCAGTCGGCGCGTCGCTCGGCGGCATCACCTGGAACTTCGGCGGCTGGCCGGCCTGCGTCGCTCTTGTCATCGCCATGCTGGCGACCTTGTCGGCAATCGTATTTTTTGCCTGGGCGCGCCGCGTGCCAGCTACAACGGCCATCCTACCGATCGAGCCGCCTTGAAATTAACGTGCGCTCGGATGCCAGATCGGCGTGTAGCCCGCCACTAGCACGGCAATAATCGACGGCGGCGTAAGTACATCGACCTCGATACCGTGCGAGCGCGGCTTCGAGCCTGTGTATCCGGCAGGCGTCCAACACAATAATTGCTTGCCCCGGACAGCGAAGGGCTCGCCGTTGAACGCGATCATGGCG
>DATFXJ010000152.1:0-26917 GCA_035315965.1 Pseudolabrys sp. | reverse complement strand
GCTTGGCGTGAAACCGCGTGAACGGGCAGACCCAAGGCCGTGGCCAACGGAATCCGGCAATTTGATCACTTCAATCGCGCGCGCCCGGTTGGGCAAACGCCGGATGAAGCCACGCTCCTCGAGGGCTGTAATCAGCCGGTGAATCCCCGACTTTGAGCGTAAGTCGAGGGCATCCTTCATCTCGTCGAAAGAAGGGGGCACGCCGGTTTCGGTCAGCCGCTCGTGGATGAACCGTAGGAGTTCGAACTGCTTGCGGGTCAGCATCTGTCTCTCCCCATCAGCCCGACCCCGCAGGGGCCGTAGCCAGAAACAAATCATGAACGAACACTATCTGTTCGATATGTGTTCCGCAACTGTTTAATTTGGGGTGAAAAGCTCGAAAGGCTGCTAGCAGCCTAGCATAAGAATGACACAGTCTGAACCGGCGACTGCGGCCGGCGCATACGGCTCCCGAATCAGCAGGCAATCGGCTTGAGCCAACGGGGTCATCAGGGAGCTGTCTTGGGCTGGCAACGGGGTTGCCACAGGGCTATTTGCGCCCCCCTGAATGATGGCCCGCAAATAGTCGGCACGCTCATCATTGGCTCGGAGATCACAGCCAAGACGCGCCGATTGGGGCAGGTGCTCGATATCCGTCCTGCCGGCGAGCTTCCGCATCAGGGGCACCAAAAACAAAAAAGCGCAGACATAGGACGACACCGGGTTCCCCGGTACGCCCAGGACCTGCATTTTGCCCAGCCGGCCATGCATCATAGGACGGCCGGGCCGAAGGGCTACCCGCCAGAACGATAATTCAAGCCCTTCTGCGGCCAGCGCCCGTTGAACCAGGTCATGTTCACCGACCGAGGCACCACCGGACGTCACCAAGATATCGGCACCCCATTCTTGCGCACGATGCACGGCGGTCGTGATGTCGTCGATGCGGTCGTGCACGATGCCAAGGTCATGCACTTTGCCTCCGTTACTACGGGCGAGGGCGGCGAGGGCAAATCCATTCGAATAAACGATCTCGCCCGGCTTGGGAGTGCCGCCGGGCGCCACCAATTCATCGCCGGTGCCGAGTACGGCTACCCTAGGTTGCCGGTGAACATTCAGGCGCGGGTGATTCATAGCTGCGGCGAGCATCAGGTCGCGATCGGTAAGACGTCGTCCCTTGCGCAGCAAGATCTGGCGGTGCGCAAAGTCAATTCCTTCAGCGCGCACGTTGCGGGCCAGAGCCACCGGCTTCTGAATGATGATACCACTGATGACTTTAGTGGTGAGTTCCTGGATAACCACTGTATCGCTGCCCGCGGGCATGACGCCGCCGGTGAAAATGCGTGCGGCTTCGCCCGGACCAACTTTGCCGGCAAAGGGGTGGCCCGCCAAAACTTCACCGATAACTTTAAGTGTGACTGGTGCGTTTGCGACGTCGCTTGCGCGGACCGCGTAGCCGTCCATGGCTGAAACCGCCGCAGGCGGTTGGGTGCGCAGCGCGATTACATCTTCGGTGAGAACGCGGCCAAGGGCGTCGTCGAGAGTCACTGTTTCCGTCGGCAGCGGCGGCGCGTCGGCAAGCACACGTTGCAATGCTTCGGCGACCGTCATCAGCGCCATTGACTAGGACTCCGCGCGCCACTCGCCCGATTTGCCGCCGCTCTTGTGCAACAGTCGAATGCCTTCAATATGCACGCTGCGCTCAATGGCTTTGACCATATCGTAGATCGTCAAGCACGCGATCGAGACCGCCGTCAGCGCTTCCATCTCGGCTCCGGTTTTGGCAGTTACTTTCACGGTCGCCTGGACAAGAAAACCGGGCAGCGAGTGTTCCGGATTAATGTCTATTTCGACTTTGGTTAAAGGGAGAGGATGACAGAGCGGGATTAGGCCATGGGTGCGCTTGGCGGCCATGATGCCGGCAAGCCGGGCTGCGCCCAACACGTCGCCCTTCATGGCATTGCCCTCAAGCACCACGTCGAGTGTTTCCCTACGCATAAGCACCCGGCCTTCGGCAATCGCCGTCCGTTCGGTTGCGCCCTTTTCGGTGACGTCCACCATGCGGGCCTGGCCGCGCTGGTCGATATGGGTGAGGGGACTCACGGCTTGCGGCGGCGAACTCGGCATTTCCGGTCTCGCCTTGACGATGGTTTTCAGTTTGGCACGTCGAGGAGCGCTCTTTTTTGCGCGCCTGGCATTGCGTTTCTTCCGCCGCGCCATGGTTTCACTCCGCGGTGGCGCGCTGCGAACCGCGCGCAAGCAGTGCCTTTGTTGCGGCCTTAACATCTGACTGGCGCATCAAACTTTCACCAATCAGAAAAGTTGAAATCCCAACGCGCTTGAGGCGCGCGAGATCGGCAGGCGTTTCAACCCCGCTTTCGGCCATCACGATTCGATTATGCGGGATTCTTGGCGCCAGCTGCTCACTGACTGCAAGGGAGGTCTGGAATGTCCGCAGATCGCGGTTGTTGATACCGATCAGCCGCGATTTCAGCTTGAGCGCACGATCGAGTTCAACCTCATCATGAACTTCAATCAGAACGTCCATCTCATGAGTAAAGGCAGCGTGCTCAATTTCACGTGCTGCGGCGTCATCCACGGCGGCCATGATGATAAGAATGCAATCGGCACCGAGGACACGAGATTCGACGACTTGGTAGGGTTCGTAAATGAAGTCCTTGCGCAAGACCGGCAAGGCAGTAGCGCTACGTGCCGTCGCGAGAAACTCTGGCTTGCCTTGAAACGAAGGCGCATCAGTTAGCACCGACAGACAGGCGGCCCCGCCCGCTTCATAGGCCTTGGCAAGTTCCGGCGGATCGAAGTCAACGCGGATCAATCCTTTTGAAGGACTCGCCTTTTTGATTTCGGCGACCAACGCGTATTCGCTACCAGCAGTACGCTGCTCGATTGCACGCAGAAAGCCACGTGGTGGAGGGGAGGCTTTCGCATCCTCCTCCAGCCCCGCAAGCGGGCGCACGCGCTTGGCCGCGGCAATCTCTTCGCGTTTGTAGGCTTCGATTTTCGCCAAGATATCCGGCAAGTCAGGCCTCCACGTTGTTCGATACCGCGATCAATCGATCAAGGCGGCCTTCCGCTTCACCGGTGTCGATCGACTTGACCGCCAGACCCGCGCCTTGCTTGAGGCTCCTAGCCCTGCCGGCAACGATGAGTGCTGCCGCGGCATTGAGGATTGCAACGTCGCGAAAAGCGCCTGGCTTGCCTTTCAGAACGTCGAGCAATGCCTTTGCGTTGTGCTCGGCGTCGCCGCCATACAACTGTCCAGGTTTCGAACACGACAATCCAGCATCTTCCGGAGTCACTTCGAAAGTGCGGATGTTGCCGTTCTCAAGCGCGGCGACAGCGGTAGGGCCAGCGGTAGTTATTTCATCAAGACCGTCAGAACCATGTACAACCCAAATGCATTCGGAGCCGAGGTTTTTCAGCACCTGAGCCATCGGCTGTACCCAGTGCTTTGAGAAAGTGCCGATCATTTGGCGCTTGACGCCCGCCGGGTTAGAAAGCGGCCCGAGCAGATTGAAGATAGTACGCGTGCCGAGCTCAACACGAGTAGGGCCAACATTTTTCATCGCCGGGTGATGTGCTGGTGCGAACATGAAACCGATGCCCGCATCACGGATACACATGCCCACCTGATTTGCATCGAGTTCGATTTTTACTCCAAGCGCTTGCAACACATCGGCTGCGCCCGATTTCGAGGAAAGAGCGCGGTTTCCGTGTTTGGCGACCGGTACGCCCGTGCCTGCAACAATAAACGCGGCGCACGTCGAGATGTTGAACGAGCCAGAGGCATCGCCGCCGGTGCCGACCACATCGACGGCATCGGGCGGCGCCTTAACCCCCAACATCTTCGCGCGCATAGTAGTAACCGCGCCGGTTATCTCGTCCACGGTTTCTCCGCGCACGCGCAACGCCATCAGAAGCCCGCCCATCTGTGACGGCGTAGCCTCACCCGACATCATGCAGTCGAAAGCGCCGGCCGCCTCCTCGCGGGTGAGGCTTGCGCCGGTCGCGACCTTGGCGATGAGCGCTTTGAAGGCGACAGCCACGGAAGGCGCCTCAAGTAGCTAAGGGCGCCGCCGTGCGTGCGTGCGCGGCACGCCGGCCACGGTGCGCGTTCCACGTTGCAGCAATCTGGAGGAAGTTTTTCAGCATCAGTCGACCGTGCTCGGAAGCAATACTCTCGGGATGAAACTGAACGCCATGCACCGGCAGACTGTTATGCATGAGCCCCATCACAAGGCGATCGGAACTTTCCGCGTTGACTGTGAGATCGCGCGGCATGCTCACCCGCTCAACAACAAGCGAATGATAGCGTGTTGCCTTCAGAGATCCATTGATGCCGCGAAATAGTCCCGTCCCCGTGTGCTCGATTTCCGAGATCTTGCCGTGAACCGGAGTTGACCGCACGACCTTGCCGCCGAAAGCTTGCCCGACCGCCTGATGGCCGAGGCATACACCGAGGATTGGAGTACTCACGGAAGCTTTCGCTATGAGGTCGAGGCAAATGCCGGCTTCGTTCGGCGTACAAGGACCAGGCGATAGCACGATTGCTTCAGGCTGCAGCTCCATTACATCCGAGACCGAAATTTTGTTGTTGCGGTGGACGACAACATCGGTTCCCAGCCCTGCCAGATAGTGGAAGAGGTTGAAGGTGAAGCTGTCATAGTTGTCGATCAAGACGATCATGTTCCACCGCTTTGGCAAGGGTTTAAGGTCCCCCCCAAGGGGGGTCAAGCAGTCGGTTTTTTTCCAGTGGTTACTGGCCGCGTTTCTCAGCGCTGGCGAAACGTCGGGCTTCTTCTGCCGCGCGAAACAGGGCCTTCGCCTTGTTGATACACTCCTGCTGCTCAAAATCGGGGTCGCTATCGGCCACAATGCCGGCGCCGGCTTGGACGTACATGGTGCCGTTCTGGATCAGCGCGGTTCGCAGCACAATGCACGTGTCCATCTCGCCTCCTGCGGAGAAATAACCGACGCAGCCGGCGTAGAGTCCACGTTTTTCCTTCTCCAGCTCATCAATAATTTGCATCGCGCGCACCTTAGGCGCACCCGAGACAG
Organism: Pseudolabrys sp.; assembly: GCA_035315965.1. GTDB lineage: Bacteria > Pseudomonadota > Alphaproteobacteria > Rhizobiales > Xanthobacteraceae > Pseudolabrys. The sequence goes on along the minus strand of DATFXJ010000152.1, from coordinate 21,862 downwards.
TTCCTGCAGGAAAACCCGCTGCCAAAGCATCTAGTGCATCGCGATTGCGAGCGAGTTTGCCTTCGACATTGGACACGATGTGCATTACGTGGCTGTAACGCTCGATGAAGAATTGATCCGTGACCCGGACGGTGCCGATGGCAGCGACACGACCGACATCGTTGCGGCCAAGGTCCAGCAGCATCAGATGCTCGGCACGTTCCTTTGGATCGGCAAGGAGTTCTTCTTCGAGTGCCTTGTCCTCATGCGGAGTCGCGCCGCGGTGGCGTGTGCCGGCAATTGGGCGTACAGTGACGACACCATTGGAAAGTTTCACGAGGATTTCTGGACTCGATCCCGCGACTGCAAACCCGCCAAAATCCAGAAAATAGAGATAGGGTGATGGATTGGTTCGTCTGAGCGCGCGATAAAGCGAGAACGGCGGCAAGCTGAAGGGTGCCTCGAAGCGTTGCGCGAGCACAACCTGAAAGACGTCGCCGGCGACAATGTAATCCTTCGCCCTGCGCACCATCGCTTTAAATTCATCGCGCGAGGTATTTGATTCCGGCGAAACGTCGAGAGGGCCGGCGTCATGTTCCGGCAGCGATTTGTTCAGCGGCCGATCCAGTTTTTCGATCACGCGCGCGATCCGCTCGACGGCTCGCGCTAGCGCAGGTTTCGCGTCTATACCGTTTTCCGGACGTACAGGAGTAATGACCGTAATTGAATCTTTCACGGCATCAAAAACGACTATAATCGTTGGACGGACTAATATCGCATCGGGGATACCGATCGGATCCGGCTTTGGTGGTGGCAGTTCCTCCATCAGCCGCACCATGTCGTACCCAAGGTAGCCGAACACGCCTGCCGACATAGGGGGCAAGCCGTCAGGCAGCGCGATACGGCTTTCTGCTAGCAATGTGCGCAAAGCCTGCAGGGGCGGTTCAGGACAAGGCGAGAACGCATCGGCATTAGTGCGTGCTGCGCGATTGACTTCAGCCTTGCTGCCATTTGTGCGCCAGATTAGATCCGGCTCAAGTCCGATTATCGAATAGCGTCCACGCACCGCCCCGCCTTCGACCGATTCGAGCAGAAGGCTCATTGCCTTGTCTCCGCTGAGCTTCAGAAAAGCAGAGACAGGCGTCTCAAGGTCGGCAACGAGGGTAGTCCACACCACCTGTGCCTCGTCGCGCCTATAGCGATCGGCAAAGGCGGTTTCCGACGGCTCGATGTGCATTGGGGTATCTATTGTTGGCCGCCGCCGACGACTTGATTTAACGCGGATCCATTGATAGTGACGCCGAAATCATTTTCCAGCCGCGTGATGTATTCGGTGACGATGTCTTCGCTGTAGGAATTCCGCAAAGCGTCTGTGATCGCCTTGTCTTGTGACGAATTCGCATTAAGCGTTGGGTCAACGACATCGGTTACGCGAAATACATAGCGCTCCGATTCTTTGTCGCCCTCTGCGCTGCCCGGCACGCCCTTCGGTGTGCGGAATGCCGCGTCGACTACTTTCACAGGGACAAAACCACTCGGCTTACCGCGTTGCAAATCTGTTGCCATCTCAACCTTAAGGCCGGCTTCGCTTGCAGCCTGCGTAAATGTAGTTCCAGCCTTGAGTTTGCCGAGAAGATCGTCCGCTTTCGACTGCAGCCGTTTGGCGATCTCGTCATCGCGCCAGCGCGTAGCCACTTCATCCTTAATCTCGTCGAGCGAACGCTCGCGCGACGGCGTCACGCCGATAACCTCGAAATAAAGGGCTCCGCCGTTAGGTAATTGTAGTGCCTCCGTATCAACGCCGATATCGCTCGCGAAGGCCGCAGTAACAACATTCGGTGTTTGCGGCAGTCCGGTTACAAGGTTGCCGTCTGGTCCGCGGCCAGATCGGTCGATCGCTTCTATCGCGGTGGCCTTTAGCCCGAGCTTCTTGGCGATTTCGGCCAAGGTGGAGCCGGCGGCGCGTTCGTCCTCGATCTTGTCACGCAGGTTTGCGATCTCCGTGCGGACCCGGCTCTCAGCAATTTCGTTTTTGATCTGACCGGCTACTTGTTCGTAGGACTTTTCTTCGCCTGGTTCGATCTTCCCGACGTGCAACAATACCGTGCCGAACCGTCCTTTTACCGGTGTGCTTGTCTCGCCCGGCTTGAGTGCAAAGGCGGCATCGGCAACCGCCGGATCAATTATGTTGGCTTGGGAAACCATCCCAAGATCGGTGTCCGACGCTTTCATATCGCGTTCCCTGGCGATGTCGTCGAAAGTTGTGCCTTTAGCGATACGTTCGCGCGCAGCTGAAGCTTCCTGCTCGTTCGGAAAAGCGATCTGGCGCAGTTCCCGTTTCTCAGGCTTACCGTAGTTCGCTTTGTGTTGGTCGTAGTAAATCTTGGCGTCGGCGTCGCTGACCGCATCGGGTTTAGCCAAATCCAGGGGCGCAAGCGTCAGCATGGTAATTTTGCGGTATTCAGGCGCCCGGAACATGGTTTTGCGACCCTCGAAATATTTGGTCAATTCTTCTGGAGTCGGCACCGGAATGTTGCCGGCCTGCGGTGGTCCCAATATCACATACTCGACCTGACGCTTTTCGTTCCGGTACTGATTGAGCGCCGCCATCGCTGTCGTCGGCACTTTCATATCACCGGTGACACCTTGGGCGATTTGCCGGCGCAGGATCGCGCGTCGCTGATCCTCGATGAAACGGCCTTCAGTAAAGCCAGCTTGGCGGATGAGCTGTTCGAAATGCGCACGATCAAACTGGCCGTTAGGACCGCGGAAAGACGGATCAGCGGTAATACGCTGCGCGATATCATCGTTCGCCAAGCCCAGCTGTAGTTTCTTCGCCTGCTCATCGAGGGCTGCTTCGGCAATCAGTTGCCCAAGTAGCTGCCGGTCGAGGCCGCGAGCGCGCGCTTCATCCGGGGTAATCGGGCGGCCTACCTGACGCCCCAACTGCTGCAGACGGTCATTGTAAAAATGGCGGAACTGCTCGATCGAAATCTCTGTGCCGCCAATGGCCGCTACCGCGTTCCGGCCAAAGCCGCGGAAAATGTCCCCGATCCCCCAAATCGCGAAGCTGATAACGAGGAAGCCCATAACAACGGCCATAAGGCCCTTGCCGAGCCAGGTTGCAGAGGCTTTGTGGAGACCGCGAAGCATACGCGCTTTTTTTCGTAACTTTTGATGACTGGTTGAGCGGATGCCCGCGCCTGTCTAGCTCAAGCAAGGCGGGCGCACCATAGTGATCGACCAACTCCTTGCAACTGAACAAAGATTGGCTTGTCGCCAAGCCTCTGGCATTAACTAGGCGGGTCTGATAACCGCACGCGCAAGAGGATTTTTAATGGCGGCCAACATAATTCCACTGGTCGCGGGTAACTGGAAAATGAACGGGCGTGCTGCCTCGCGCGGCGAGCTCTCCAAGATCATAGCCGGGGCGAAAGCGCTCACCGGCAAAGCCGATCTGATAGTTTGTCCGCCCGCAACCTTGATCGCGAGCTTTTCCTCCGCGGCGCAGGGTTCGGGCGTGACTATTGGCGGTCAAGACTGTCACGCCGAAGCTTCTGGTGCGCACACGGGCGATATTTCGGCGGAAATGTTGGCGGATGCAGGCGCCGGCGCTGTGATCGTGGGGCATTCGGAGCGACGGAAAGACCACCACGAGACAGATGCACAAGTGCGCGCGAAGGCCAAGGCGGCATGGCGTGCAGGTTTGATCGCTATTGTCTGCATTGGCGAGCAGCGTGCCGAGCGAGAGGCCGGGAACACGCTGGAAGTGGTTGGGCGGCAGCTCGGAGGGTCCCTGCCGGACGGTGCCACCGCTGAAAAGCTGGTGATCGCCTATGAGCCGGTGTGGGCGATCGGCACCGGTCTTACGCCTACGCCAGGGGACGTCGCCGAAGTGCATGCTTTCCTCCGCAACCGGCTAACACAGCGCTTTCACGCGGGGGGCAAGCGCATGCGCGTCCTCTACGGCGGTTCAGTTAAGCCCGCCAATGCTAAAGAGCTGCTCACGGTCCCGGAAGTGAACGGGGCCTTGGTCGGAGGGGCCGCCCTCAAGGTCGAAGATTTCCTCGGTATTGCTTCGATTTACCGATAGCCGCGCCAAGGGTGGAAAAAGCCGGCTCGATCGTGTAGAGACCGCGGCGAATTCCTATTTGGACCACATAGCGCCGCGTGGGCGGAAGCCCGGCGAGGCGTGGTTTGAACGGAAATTGGACTGATGCAGCACGTAATAATCGTGATCCACTTGATGTTGGTGCTTGCTCTGATTGGGGTCGTGCTTTTACAGCGCTCCGAAGGAGGCGGGCTGGGGATCGGTTCGACCGGTGGTTTCATGACTAGCAGGGGCACCGCCAACGTACTCACTAGGGCGACTGCAATCTTGGCGGCGCTGTTCTTCGCGACCAGCTTGATGCTGTCGATCCTGGCCGGGATGAACCGCAAGCCGACCTCAATCCTGGAAGGCGGCCAGAGCGCACCGCCTGCGCCCGGTGCGCCAAAGCCGCTCGGTGATGGAGGCGGCGGCTTGCTCAATCAGTTGCAGGGCGCACCGCCGCCGGCGGCGCCGGCGGCCCCATCCGGGCCGTCAGGGCCACAGGTGCCGCAGTCGAAATGAATGGCGACGAAGGGCCGGGAAATTCCGGCCCTTCAGCGTTATAGGGACGCTTCGGATGGATCATTGGGAGCGAACGGAAATAGACGTGCAAACAAAGTTCCAAACATTTGGAAAATCAAAAACTTGTCGAGCTACGCACAGCGCAGAATGGATCTGCTTTTCGGGCTCGTCGAATCGATTCGCGGGGGTTAAAGAGTAGGTCCCATGGCGCGGTACATTTTCATCACCGGCGGCGTGGTTTCGTCACTCGGTAAGGGTCTAGCATCCGCAGCACTTGGCGCGCTGTTACAGGCGCGCGGCTACAAGGTCCGCTTACGCAAGCTGGATCCGTATCTCAACGTAGATCCCGGAACGATGTCCCCCTACCAGCATGGGGAGGTGTTCGTCACTGATGACGGGGCCGAAACGGATCTCGACCTCGGTCATTACGAGCGGTTTACCGGTCGTCCTGCCACGCGCCACGACAACATAACCACCGGCCGCATTTATCAGGACATACTCGCGCGGGAACGACGTGGCGACTATCTCGGTGCCACAATTCAGGTGATCCCGCACGTCACTAACGCCATCAAGGATTTCGTACGAGAGGGTAATGAAGGTTTCGACTTCGTGCTGTGCGAGATTGGCGGCACTGTGGGTGACATTGAAGGATTGCCGTTCTTTGAGGCGATCCGGCAATTGGGAAATGATCTGCCGCGCCGACACGCGCTTTTCATTCATCTCACACTAATGCCGTTCATTCCGAGCGCAGGCGAGCTCAAGACAAAGCCGACCCAGCACTCGGTGAAGGAACTACGATCGATCGGCATCCAACCAGATATTCTGCTTTGCCGTACCGATCGGCCGATCCCGGAAAGCGAGCGGCGCAAGCTGGCACTTTTCTGTAACGTCCGCGAAAGTGCGGTGATCGAAGCCCGCGACGTCGATAACATCTACGCGGTGCCGGAGGCCTATTCGGCCGAGGGGCTGGAGAACGAAGTGCTAGCCGCCTTTGGGATTCAGCCGCGGCAGGCTCCCGATCTTGATCGTTGGCGTCTGATCAATCAACGCATCCGCAACCCGGAAGGCGACGTTACGATTGCCATTGTCGGTAAGTACACCGGCATGAAAGACGCTTACAAATCACTGATCGAAGCACTCTCGCACGGCGGCATTGCTAACAAGGTAAAGGTCAATCTCGATTGGATCGAGTCGGAAGTGTTCGAGAACGAAGATCCGACGCCATTTCTCGAGCACGTAAACGGCATCCTCGTTCCCGGAGGATTCGGCCAGCGTGGTGCGGAAGGCAAGATCAAAGCGGCGCAATTCGCACGCGAGCGCCATGTCCCTTATTTCGGTATTTGTTTCGGGATGCAGATGGCGGTGCTGGAGGCCGCGCGCAATCTGTGCGGCATCGAAAACGCCAATTCCACTGAGTTCGGCGCGACATCGGAGCCTGTGGTCGGTCTCATGACCGAGTGGCTGAAAGGCAATCAGTTGCAGAAGCGCAGTGCGAGCGGAGATCTCGGTGGCTCCATGCGGCTCGGTGCTTACGATGCGATACTCACGCGGGGCAGTCGGGTATCGCAGATCTATGGCTCCACAGAAATTTCTGAGAGGCACCGCCATCGTTACGAGGTCAATACTGCCTACAAGGGGCGGCTTGAGCAGAGGGGCATGCACTTCTCGGGCATGTCGCCTGATGGCATCCTGCCTGAAATCATCGAATACGAGGATCATCCTTGGTTCATCGGCGTCCAGTTCCATCCCGAGCTCAAATCACGACCGTTCGAGCCGCACCCGTTGTTCTCTTCGTTCATCGGTGCAGCAGTCGAGCGAAGCCGGTTGGTTTAATGATCGCGCGCGACGGATACTGCGAACCGTGATGCCACGCGGGCTCGATCACATCGTTCATGCGGTGCGCGACCTCGATGCCGCGGCCGATCTTTATCGGCGACTTGGTTTTAATGTCGGCGCCCGCAACCGGCATCCATGGGGTACGCACAATCACATTGTTCAACTGCCTGGTTTCTTCATTGAGCTTTTGGCAGTCCCCGTCGGACAAGATCGGCGACGATGGCTTTTCCAGACCATTCGCGGCCTACAAGCGGGATTTCGTGCAGCGGCATGAGGGCCTGTCGCTGCTTATTTTGGAGTCGAAAGACCCCGATGCTGATTTTCGTGCGGCTAATATTGCAGGCTCGGACACGATGCGCTTTGAGCGTGAAGGCAAGTGCCCGGACGGTTCGACCGTGAAGGTTAGCTTCTCACTTGCTTTTGCCGATGATGCAGCAGTGCCAGAGATTCATTTCGCTACTTGCCAGCAGCGCTATCCGCAGAATTTCCGGAATTTGGCTTTCCAGAGGCACGCCACCAGCGTCACAGGAATCGCGGGCGTTGTCGTGGTTGCCGAGCAGCCCGACATGCAACGGAATTTTGTCGAGACTTTCACCGGTACAAAGACAGCCAGAATCAACGGCGGCTTCACCATTGTGACTCCGCGCGGGGAGATCGACGTGCTGAAGCCTGCTGCTTTCGTCCACCGGTTTGGCGTGACATCGCCTGACGTTTCGCTTGGCGCCCGACTTGCCGTACTCCGGTTCGCGGTTGCGGATCCAAGACTTTTGGAAGGCGTTCGCGAGCAGGCAGGCATTTCTGGACTTTTCGCTGGAAATGCCACTGTGATCGGGCCGGGGGATGCCATGGGCGCCGTGCTCGTGTTTGAGCCGGCCGCGCAGGAGTCCGGTTGACCGGGAACCATCGCCGCTTCATGGTCCGGTCCACGAGGATTTAGGGCCGTGGATCAAAAACCAAACGCCACCGTTACAGTCGGCGCCGTGCGTTTTGGCAACACGTTGCCATTGGCGCTGATTGCCGGCCCCTGTGCCCTGGAAAGCAAAGCGCATGCATTTGAAATGGCGACAGCGCTTAGGGAAATAGCCAGCCGCGTTGGCATTGGCCTTGTCTACAAGACGTCATTCGACAAGGCTAATCGCACGTCGGCCAAATCTGCACGCGGCCTTGGTCTAGAACCAGCCCTGCGGATATTTTCCGAAATTCGCGATAAGCTGAAAGTCCCGATTCTCACAGATGTCCATGATACCGAGCAGTGCGGCCAGATCGCGCCCGCGGTGGACGTCTTGCAAATTCCTGCGTTTCTTTGCCGCCAAACCGACTTGCTTATTGCAGCCGCCATAACTGGCAAGATAGTCAATGTGAAGAAGGGTCAGTTTCTCGCGCCATGGGACATGCAAAACGTTGTCGAAAAAATAACCGGCGCGGGAAATCGCAACGTGCTGGTGACAGAGCGCGGTGTATCCTTCGGCTATAACACCCTCGTTTCCGACATGCGCTCGTTGCCGATTCTCAAGCGTACGGCACAGGCACCTGTAATATTCGACGCCACCCATTCGGTGCAGCAGCCGGGTGGAAAGGGTACTTCTTCAGGTGGCGAACGCGAATTCGTGCCTGTGCTTGCGCGGGCGGCTGCGGCAGTTGGAATCGCCGGCATTTTCATCGAGACACACCACGATCCTGACAAGGCACCTTCCGATGGCCCAAATATGCTGCCGTTGAAGGAGATGGAGCCGCTTCTGCGTGCCCTGGTCGAATTCGACCGCCTAGCCAAGCGGTGAAAACGCACCCCGCCTAATTCCATGGGCCGGGTCCTTAATCTCTTGGCGTTTTTGTCGTTTTCGCGACGACACTCTTCCTGCGCTCGGTTGATCCAGTTATTCCGCAGATCGCCAAAGGTTTCAGCGATGGGCTTTTGCCTGGTGGTGATCGCGGTGCGCATGCCTTGGGCTATCGCGCTCGCAAACTTCGTGCTTCTCGGTTTCAGATTCTATCGGCGGCATGGCTGCGTTCAGATCTATGTTACGGAACTGACGCCATCCGCGCGCGGCCGACTGGAGTGCATTCTTTTCTTTTTCCTTGGCCAGGCTGTGGGGCTGTTGTGTACGGCCTCGGGTTGGACAACATCGGCGCTACGCCGGTATTGTCGCTCGTCACAGCGGTACTAACCGTTACAGGCTGGATCTGCGCTTTGCGATTGCGGCGAACAGTCGTGACGACTTAACCGCGTCCGCGGTACGGTACGACGCCCTGATCGGGTACCCAAACATCTTTCGGCAGCTTGCCAATTTGCCAAAAAACATCGATCGGCATGCCTCCACGCGGGTACCAATAGCCGCCGATACGCAGCCATTTCGGTTTGAGCAAGGAATTCAGTTTCTTGCCAATTGCAACCGTACAATCTTCATGGAAGGCGCCATGATTGCGGAAGCTGTTCAGATAGAGCTTGAGTGACTTGGACTCGACCAAATACTGCGCAGGCAAATAATCAATCACTAAATGCGCAAAATCGGGCTGGCCTGTGATTGGGCAAAGCGTGGTGAATTCGGGCGCGGTGAAGCGCGCAATATAGTTCGTGCCGGCGTGGGGGTTGCGGACGCGATCGAGTACCGCCTTGTCAGGTGAGGTAGGGATGGGGCTGGGGCGCCCCAATTGTAATTGTTTCCTAGCCATTCACTTCGCCGGTGAAACGCTCGTGGAGAGGATGTCGCATGCTGCGTGAATACTGGATGCCCCGCTTTTCCGGGTCAATGACAAGGGGTAAGCGGGACATGACAAGAGGGCCGTCGATCCTGTAGAAGCCCCGCACTAGTAACAGCGAACCCGCCCATGACCGCCATTACGGATATTGTCGGCCGCGAAATTCTTGATAGCCGCGGCAATCCGACCGTCGAGGTCGAGGTGACCCTGGAGGACGGTGCGCGAGGCCGGGCTGCCGTACCGTCGGGCGCGTCCACCGGCGCACATGAGGCAGTTGAGCTGCGCGACGGTGACAAGGCGCGATATGGGGGCAAGGGAGTGCGTAGGGCCGTAGATGCCGTTAACGGCGAGATCTTCGATGCGCTTGGCGGCATAGACGGCGAGGCCCAGACCAAGATCGACGAAACGCTGGTTACTCTCGACGGCACACCAAACAAAAGTCGGCTGGGCGCCAACGCTATCCTTGGCGTCTCGTTGGCAGTTGCCAAAGCCGCGGCTGCGTCCAGGAATGTCCCGCTTTATCGCTATGTCGGGGGCGCCACGGCGCGCACGCTGCCGGTGCCAATGATGAATATTATCAATGGCGGTGTACATGCTGATAACCCGATCGATTTCCAGGAATTTATGATTGTCCCGGCAGACGCACCGACATTTGCGGAGGGGTTGCGTGTCGGTGCGGAAATCTTCCACACGCTCAAATCACAGCTCAAGTCGGCTAACCTAGACACCAATGTTGGCGACGAGGGTGGTTTTGCACCCAACCTGAAATCGGCGGAAGCTGCGCTCGATTTCGTCATGCAAGCGATCGCAAAAGCCGGCTACAAACCGGGCGGGGACGTGATGTTGGCGCTTGATTGCGCGGCTACGGAATTTTTCAAGGACGGCATATACGTCTATGAAAGCGAAGGTAAGAAACGTTCGAGGCGAGAGCAGGCAAAGTATCTTGCCGATCTGATCGGCCGATATCCTATCGTTTCGATCGAAGATGGTATGGCGGAAGACGACTGGGAAGGTTGGAAAATTCTCACCGATCTGATCGGGAAAAAGTGTCAACTCGTTGGTGACGATCTGTTTGTCACCAACGTCACCAGGCTTGCCAAGGGCGTCAAAGACGGCATTGCCAATTCGATCCTGATCAAGGTCAATCAGATCGGCACGCTGACCGAGACGCTAGCTGCCGTCGAAATGGCGCACAAGGCAGGCTACACAGCCGTGATGTCGCATCGCTCCGGCGAAACCGAAGACTCCACTATCGCCGACCTTGCGGTGGCCACCAGCTGTGGGCAGATAAAAACCGGATCGCTTGCCCGATCCGATCGCACCGCCAAATACAACCAATTGCTTCGGATTGAGGAGGAACTTGGCCCGCAGGCGAAATACGCCGGCTGCGAGACCTTTAAATTGCGCCGATAGTGTTGCGGGGATTGGCATCTTGCGGTTGACTGCCACTTCGTCGCAAATTCCACCAGAAACAGAAACCCGAGTTGCCGCGATGGACCAGACTACGACGCTTTCAGCCTATGATCGCCGCCGGGCAGCCGACCGCCTGGCGAATTTCATCGTGCAGTCGGTTGACGCTGCCCGCGCGGTCGAAAAGCCGTTCTTCCATCTCGAATTCAATCGGGTGTTTCCAGATGACACCTACGCCCAGATTGTGGCCCTAATGCCGGAATCTGCCGACTATCGCCCTATGCACGGACGTAGCAAAGGCCACGATCTCAAAGATGGCACCCACACGCGTGTGAAAATCGATTTGTTTCCCGAATACATTCGCAACCTGCCGCTAGAGAAACGCGCGCTATGGGACGTTGTCGGTCGGGCACTTTGCAGTGAGCCCGTGAAGCAGGCCTTAATCCGAGGCCTCGCGCCTGGGCTTTCGAAGCGATTCGGGGATGAGTTTGCCAAAGTTGGTATGTATCCGATTCCGATCCTCACACGCGATATTCCCGGCTATCTCATCACACCGCACACCGATACGCATTGGAAAGGAATCACTGTCCAGCTCTACTTGCCAAAGGACGATGCCAATACCGATATCGGCACGGTCTTTCACGAGAAACTGCTCGATGGTTCCATGCCAAAGAAGACGCAGATGCGGTTTGCGCCAAACACCGGATACGCTTTTGCCGTTGGTGATGACACCTGGCATTCAGCCGACCCGGTTCACAACCGAGTGAAGACTCGCGATTCGATCTTGCTCACCTATTTCGTTGATCAGGGCCTGCTCAGGATTTTGCGAAACCGCGGCAAGAGGCTCGGCAATTTCGTTCTTAACGAAATTCGGTTTCGGATCTAGCTCGCGGAACACTACCGGCGAGAGTGTGTGTCCGTTGCTTCGATGCTGCCGGCCCGTAGGAAGAGGCGAAGTATGGGTTTAGGTTGCAGAAGCCGCGATTGCCCGCCTAGACATTTGGACGACATTCTTCGTTAGATCGGTCGATGCAGTCCCAGTGGACGTCGCAGGCGCCCGTGGACACCAACGCGCACCAGCGAGCACTGGAGTAGTACTGTGCGGTCGCCGGCGCTAGATCGAGGTGCAGAAATAAAAAATAGCGACAGCGGCAAAAATCGTGCTGGTTATGGACAACCTCCGTAGCGGATGCTTTGTAATACCACCGACCATTTCGGGGGCGTGCACCGGGTATCAGCACTCCTCTTTCACTCGCTTTATTACAAGCACTAACAAGTCGGAAATTTTAAAGACGCCTTAACGGGCTTACCCTATGTTGCAGGTATGGTCACCCATCGGCGCCGTCGCACCATTTTGACCGTGCTTGGTCTCTACGTTTTCGCAGCGTTGTTCATCGGCTATTTCGCTGCCAACGCTTTCACCGGAAATCATGGTTTGCGCGCGCAGCAGGACCTCGAGCAGCAGCTTGCGGCAATGAAGTCCGAATTGACCGAACTCAAAGCTGAGCGGGCACACTGGGAACGGCGGGTTTCACTTTTGCTCGCCGATCGGATCGACCCTGATATGCTGGACGAGCGTGCTCGCGCTTTAGTCGGCTATACCGATCCCCGCGACCTGACGCTCCTGTTAAATCCTTGGTAGAAACCGTAACCGAGCGGCGGCGGCCGCCTTGAAATTTTCGACCAAATTCAAACGGTTTTGCGCAATCCTAAGCGACAGCCTCGCGCTTTCGTCACCTCAGGATTTAAGCTATTGGGGATCAGGAAAGCCCACCGGCGCCCCGTCATAATAGCCGGACGCTTTCGCAGGGAGTGCCAATGGCAGTCGCCCAAAAAATTCCGAGCGCTGAACCCAAAGCCATTGCCGATTTCAGCAGGGAGCAGGAGCTTTCGGCTTACCGCACCATGCTGTCCATTCGCCGCTTCGAGGAGAAGGCTGGACAGATGTACGGCATGGGGCTTATTGGCGGTTTTTGCCATCTCTATATCGGCCAGGAGGCTGTCGTCGTCGGCATGCAAATGACGCTCAAGCCCGGCGACCAGGTCATTACAGGCTATCGCGACCACGGCCACATGATAGCGACGGGCATGGATCCGAAGGGAGTGATGGCCGAGCTTACCGGCCGCACGCACGGTTATTCTAAGGGCAAAGGTGGCTCCATGCATATGTTCAGCGTTGAGAAGGGCTTCTATGGTGGCCACGGCATCGTTGGCGCACAGGTCCCGCTAGGAACAGGCCTTGCCTTCGCTAATCGCTATCGCGGCAACGACAACCTTGCTGTCACCTATTTCGGCGATGGCGCTGCCAACCAAGGTCAAGTCTATGAGAGCTTCAATATGGCGGAGCTCTGGAAGCTCCCTGTCATCTACGTGATCGAGAACAATCGTTACGCCATGGGTACAGCGATCACGCGATCGTCCGCGGAAGTGAACCTGTCACGTCGTGGCTTGTCGTTTAACATTCCAGGCGATCAGGTGGATGGCATGGATGTGCGCGCAGTAAAGGCCGCAGGTGAAAAGGCTGCTCAATGGTGCCGCTCTGGCAACGGTCCGTATATTCTTGAGATGCTCACATATCGCTACCGCGGGCACTCCATGTCAGACCCGGCCAAGTATCGCACCCGCGAAGAAGTCGATGAGATCCGCACATACCATGATCCGATCGACATGGCACGACAGCGAATTATCGAAAAGAAATTCGCCAGCGAGGAGGCGCTAAAAAAGATCGACGGCGAAGTGCGAGATCAGATTAACGAGGCGGCGGAGTTCGCCACTCACGATGCAGAGCCTGACGTGTCAGAACTTTATGCCGATGTTTATCGCTGAGTTTCCGGTTGCCCCGAAAGTAATAAAGAACACATGCCCACTGACGTGCTCATGCCCGCGCTATCGCCCACGATGGAGAAGGGCAATCTTGCCAAATGGCTCAAGAAAGAGGGCGATAAGATTAAATCCGGCGACGTGATCGCGGAAATCGAAACCGACAAGGCGACGATGGAAGTCGAAGCGTCGGACGAGGGCACGCTCGGCAAGATTCTTGTACCGGAGGGTACCGCTGACGTTGCCGTGAACACGCCGATTGCTGTGATCCTCGGCGAAGGCGAGGACAAGGCTGCTATAAAGTCGACAAAGCCCCCTCAAAAGCAAAAGGCAGCTGAGTCCGCGCCGCCGGTGAAGGCCTACACACAAGAGGCCAAGGTACAGGGCACGCCGGCGCCAAACCCGGCGAAGGCGCCTGAGGCGCCGATTCCGCAGGTCGCAAGCGATCCCGACATTCCTGAAGGGGTTGAAATGATCATTATGACCATGCGCGAGGCATTGCGAGACGCCATGGCGGAGGAAATGAGGCGTGACAAGGACGTCTTCGTCATGGGCGAAGAAGTCGCCGAATATCAGGGTGCGTATAAAGTGACGCAAGGACTTTTGCAGGAATTTGGCGCGCGGCGTGTGATCGATACTCCGATCACCGAGCATGGCTTCGCTGGCCTCGGCATCGGTGCCGCCCTCGCTGGCCTCAAGCCTGTCGTCGAGTTCATGACTTTCAATTTCGCCATGCAGGCGATGGATCAACTGATCAACTCTGCTGCAAAAACTCTCTACATGTCCGGCGGACAAATGGGTTGCCAGATCGTTTTCCGCGGGCCGAATGGTGCTGCGGCGCGCGTCGCTGCGCAGCACAGCCAGGACTACTCGGCCTGGTATTCGCATATTCCCGGTTTGAAGGTGATTGCGCCCTCAACTGCCAGCGATGCGAAAGGCTTGTTGAAAGCCGCTATCCGTGATCCCAATCCGGTGATCTTCCTCGAAAATGAAATTTTGTATGGCCATTCGTCACCGGTGCCGAAACTCGATGATTTTGTATTACCGATTGGAAAAGCAAAAATCGCGCGTTCCGGTAATGATGTAACTATCATCGCCTGGTCAATTGGGATGACGCACGCGCTCAAGGCGGCGGAAGAGCTTGCCAATGATGGCATCGACGCCGAGGTGATCGACCTGCGTACGCTCAAACCCATGGATACCGATACGATTGTGGCTTCGATCCAGAAAACTGGGCGGGCTGTAACCGTTGAGGAAGGCTGGCAACAATCCGGGGTCGGCGCTGAGATCGCCGCGCGCATTATGGAGCATGCCTTCGATTATCTCGATGCGTCGGTCGCGCGTGTGGCGGGAAAAGACGTGCCGATGCCTTATGCCGCCAATCTCGAAAAACTGGCGTTGCCCTCGGTCACCGAAGTGGTCGAGGCGGCCAAGGCCGTTTGTTACCGGTAAGCCAATCGATGCCCACCAATATCCTTATGCCGGCCCTGTCGCCCACAATGGAGAAGGGCAACCTTACGCGCTGGCTGAAGAAGGAGGGTGACAAGATTAAATCGGGCGATGTCATTGCCGAAATCGAAACCGACAAGGCAACGATGGAATACGAAGCCGTCGACGACGGCACACTCGCGCAGATCGTCGTGCCGGAAGGCACAAAGGACGTCGCGGTAAATTCTGTGATTGCCGTGTTGGCAGGCGAAGGCGAAGATGTGAAAGCAGCAGCGAGTGCAGCGAAAAGCGTGCCTCAGGCCGCCCCAAAGCCAGCGTCGGCGCCCGCACCAAAGCCTGGCGTTGGAAAGCCCGCTCCGGCGGTTGCGCCAAGTGGGCCTATAGCATCGTCAGCGGAGGCACCTGCGCAGCGAGGCGGCAACCGCATTTTCTCCTCTCCGCTCGCGCGGCGTCTCGCGAACGAAGCAGGCCTTGACCTCACTCGTGTGCAGGGTTCTGGCCCGCACGGCCGCGTGATTGCGCGCGACGTCGAGGCAGCAAAATCTGGCAAAGGCTTGCGCGCACCGGGGGTCGTACCGGCGGGTGGAGCAATAATTGGCCAGACGATGTCCGATGCGCAGGTCCGTTTGCTCTATGAGGAAGGCTCATATGAACTGGTGCCGCATGACAGCATGCGGCGTACCATCGCGCAGCGGCTTACCGCTTCCATACAAACTATCCCGCATTTCTACGAGACGATGGATTGCGATATCGGCCGGCTGACGGCCGCGCGCGAAGAGATCAATGCCACTGCGCCAAAGAACAAAGACGGCAAACCGGCATATAAACTTTCGGTCAATGATTTCGTTATCAAGGCACTTGCGCTCGCACTCCAGCGCGTTCCTGACACGAATGTGATCTGGACCGAGCTGGGCATGCTCAAGCACAAGCATTCCGATATCGGCGTCGCTGTGGCCTTGCCCGGAGGACTTATCACACCAATTGTGCGTCACGCCGAAACCAAATCTTTATCGGCAATTTCTAATGAGATGCGCGATCTCGCCGCACGCGCGAGAGCGCGCAAACTCAAACCGCAAGAATATCAGGGTGGCACGTCGTCTGTGTCGAACCTCGGAATGTACGGCATCAAGGATTTCACAGCGGTAATTAATCCGCCGCAATCAACGCTTTTGGCTGTCGGTGCCGGCGAAGAGCGTGCTGTGGTGCGCAACGGCCAGCTAGCCGTCGCAACCATCATGAGCGTGACGCTCTCGTGCGATCACCGTGCGGTCGATGGTGCGCTCGGTGCGGAGCTCATTCGTGAATTTAAGACCTTGATCGAGAACCCTGTCATGATGGTGGTGTGACCGCCAGACCGCGAAGCGGTTGATACGCACTTACGCCGGATCAAATCTTTTGGCCTTAAATTCGGCTTGCGCTTCTGGTGACATCAGATATTTCGCTAAGTCTTTTGCCGCTTCGGCATTTGATGCATCGGACTGTGCGCCGGAGCATCGTGAAAGCCGGACGAACATTCGATGGGGCCGACAGCTTGATTGATGCTGGTCCTTATGGGACATGGTAGGTCCAAATCGGATGACAATTGTGGAGTCCTGCGTGGCGGACACTTCCTTCGACGTCCTGATCATAGGCTCCGGCCCCGGCGGCTATGTTACCGCTATCCGTTCAGCACAACTCGGTTTTAAGACGGCGATCGTCGAGCGCGACTACCTCGGCGGCATTTGCCTGAACTGGGGTTGCATCCCGACGAAGGCGCTGCTGCGCTCTGCCGAGATCTTCAGCTACATGCAGCACGCCAAGGAATACGGTCTGAAGGCCGACAGTGCCACCTACGACGCCCAGGCTTTGGTAGCGCGCTCGCGCGCCGTGTCCAGACGCCTCAATGATGGTGTCGGGTTTTTGATGAAAAAAAACAAGGTATCAGTCATCTGGGGCGAAGCTTTGATCGACGCGCCCGACACGGTCACGGTGAAAGCGTCGATGAACGAAGCTCCAAAGGGCGTTTTGGGAGCGGGCAGCTATCAGGCCAAACACATCATCATCGCGACAGGCGCACGCCCGCGCGTGCTGCCAGGGATTGAACCCGACAAGAAGCTGGTGTGGACCTATTTCGAGGCAATGGTTCCCGATCGCGTACCAAAATCTCTGCTGGTGATCGGTTCCGGGGCTATTGGCATCGAGTTCGCTTCGTTCTATCGCACGGTCGGGTCCGAAGTGACGGTAGTCGAGGTGCTACCGCAAATTCTGCCGGCCGAGGACCATGAGATCCAGACGTTTGCGCGCAAGAGCTTCGAGAAGCAGGGCATCAAGATTCATACAAACGCAAAAGTCACAAAGCTGGACAAGAAAAGCGATAGTGTCATTACGACGGTGGAGGACGGCGGCAAAAACCAAACTATCACATTTGAACGTCTGATCTCGGCGGTGGGTGTCGTTGGTAATATCGAAAATCTCGGCTTAGGAAAACTCGGCGTGAAGACCGAACGTGGCATCATCGCCGTCGACCAATACAACAAGACAAATGTGCCGGGGATTTACGCCATTGGCGACGTCTCGGGGCCTCCCATGCTGGCGCATAAGGCCGAGCACGAAGGCATCATTTGCATCGAGGCGATCAAGGGCCTCCGCCCGCACCCGATGAACAGATTGATGATTCCCGGCTGCACCTATTGTTCGCCGCAAATTGCCTCAGTAGGGTTGACCGAGCAGGCTGCAAAAGAGAAAAACCTTGAAATTCGCGTGGGCCGTTTTCCATTCGTGGGCAATGGCAAGGCGATTGCGCTGGGTGAAGATCAGGGTCTGGTGAAAGTCATCTTTGACAAGAAAACCGGTCAATTGCTCGGCGCGCATATGGTTGGCGCGGAAGTCACGGAGCTAATCCAGGGCTTTGTAGTTGCGATGAACCTCGAGACCACCGAGGAAGAGCTGATGCATACGATTTTTCCGCATCCGACCTTGTCGGAAATGATGAAGGAAGCGGTGCTAGATGCGTATGGACGCGTTTTGAACGTGTAATTTAGCCCACAAGCCCAACAACCAGAACGAACTAATTATTATACTTCCGCTGGACCGCACCGTGACATGCGAGGTCTGTTGCTCCTTTAACTCAATAAATGCATTGAATACGCGGATGCGGCGCTGGCGTTCGCTGATTGGGATATGCCGGAAGCCCGCGGCCTCTGAAGCGGTGGCGGAGGCAGCTTCCTGAACAGAGACTGTTTTCAGATCATCAATCGGTGAGGTCATTCAAATTCTCGAAAAGCAAACGTTCAAAAAGTATCAGCAGATATCAATTTCGTGCAGGGCAACATCATCATCGAAAACGGCCGCACATTAATCGTTGCCGAAGAAATGGACACCGAAGATAACACACTTCTTTGTTTTTCGATGCGACCAGTACGATGTTGGTGAGGGTCACAAGATGGAAGATCGTGTACAAGCCGCTCGATGAGTACCAAGAAATTTATTCTTACGGTGATCCGGTCGCTGAAATTACGGGTAAGTTCTAAACCGTGGCAGGCGGATTGATCCAGATTCGGAATATCCCGCAAAAGTGGCCGGGGATTGATCTCCTCGGCCTTATTTCTTGTCTGCTTCGCAAGAACTTCCCAAGGCCGTTTTTCTGGGAAGTAAATCAAAGTAAGTAGTCGATGCGGAAATATTTGCCGCGCAGCTCTTCGGTTGAGTAACTAAAGCTTGAGGTCGTGCCGGATTTCTGGGGAAATCTGATTACCACCACGATCGGTGCAATCCTATTGCTGCTGATCTGGCGGGCAATCCGAAGTCCCTGACAGCCTTGCGAGGAGAGGGCTCCCGCCGTAAGTAGGGGCTATGGCGGTTGTCTTTGATCTTGTGAAAAACGTGCGCCCACGCCACCCCGAAAAGGCGCACAAGCCCGATTCAGCGGTTTTGAAGAAACCTGACTGGATTCGGGTTAAAGCGCCGGTGTCGCCGGGCTATTTCGCTACGCAAAAGATTATGCGCGACAATGGTCTGCACACCGTGTGCGAGGAGGCGGGCTGTCCGAATATCGGCGAGTGCTGGGAGAGGAAACACGCAACCTTCATGATCATGGGAGACACCTGCACGCGCGCTTGCGCTTTCTGCAACGTGAAAACCGGGCTTCCTATTGCGCTTGATGACGATGAACCAGCCCGTGTCGCAGATGCGACCGCGAAGCTTGGCCTGGCCCACATTGTCGTCACCTCTGTCGATCGCGACGATCTCGCAGATGGTGGAGCGCGGCATTTCGCGGGCACCATTCGTGCCATCCGCATGCGTTGCCCGCAGACTAGCATCGAAGTTCTTACCCCAGATTTTCTGCGCAAGGAGGGCGCCCTCGAGATCGTGGTCGCAGCCCGGCCCGACGTGTTCAATCATAATCTTGAGACGGTGCCCTCGCTTTATCTCACCGTGCGTCCCGGTGCGCGGTATTTCCATTCACTGCGGTTGCTTCAACGGGTGAAAGAGCTTGACCCGACAATGTTCACCAAGTCGGGTATAATGGTTGGGCTCGGCGAAAAGCGGAACGAAGTGCTGCAGGTCATGGATGATCTTCGCTCTGCCAATGTCGATTTCCTCACCGTCGGACAATACCTCCAGCCCACCCGCAAGCACCATGAAATCAAGCGCTTCGTGCCACCTGATGAGTTCAGGGCACTAGAGAGTATTGCTTACAGCAAAGGCTTTCTGATGGTAGCCGCGTCGCCCCTCACGCGGTCGTCGTATCACGCGGGCGATGACTTTGCGCGGTTGAAAGCCGCGCGCGTCATTATCTAGCACTCGATGCCGAAATTCTCTACAAAGCGTCGCGTCCGGCACGCCGCCACCGATATGTTTAAACTTGTAGCTGATATTGAAAAATATCCGTTATTCGTGCCCCTCTGCAGCGCACTGAAAGTAAAAAGTTGGACGGAGAAAGATGGCGTCACAATCCTGGTTGCTGATATGACAGTCGCCTACAAGATTATTCGCGAGACTTTCACGAGCCGCGTCACGCTCGACCGGTCAAGCCTGAAGATTTTTGTTGAATATCTTAACGGCCCATTCAAGCGCATGCAGAATCTCTGGACCTTCCATCGGGTCGTCGACGGTGTTTGCGACATTGAATTTTACATCGACTACGAATTGCGGAGCCGTACACTGGCGGCGCTTATGGGAGCCATGTTTGACGCTGCCTTCCGGCGTTTTGCCCTAGCATTCGAAAAACGCGCCGATGAAATTTACGGAAATCAGCAAGTTGTCTAGTAACGCGACCTAGAGTCGCAACGCAAAGTTCCCAGCTGCGATATGGTCGAACTAGCTTTTCTCTGCCGGGAGGTGGGGCTCTTCCTTTTCCGCCAGCTCTCGAAGCATGGCCAATGCTTGCAAAACCGACTTCCGCCGGACTTTGAATCGGCCAATATCGCCATATTTGCAATCGTGCGCGATCACGCGCCCGCTGCGCGAAGCAGAACAGAAATAGACCAGCCCAATAGGCTTTCCGGGTGCTGCCCCGGTTGGCCCTGCGATTCCCGTGATCGAAATTGCGAGATCAACCGAAGCATGTGCTAGCGCGCCTTTGGCCATTTCTTCAGCGCATTCGGTACTCACCGCGCCATAGACGTCGATAGTCGCGGATGTCACGCCCAGCATTTGTTGTTTGGCCGCGTTGGAATACGCGACAAAGCCGCGATCGAGTACCAAGGATGATCCAGATATTTCGCTGAGTGTCGCCGCGACCAGCCCACCGGTGCAGGATTCCGCTGTGGCGAGAGTTAGTTTCTTACCCTTGCACAGCTCTAACAGAGCAACAGCGGCAAGGCGCAATTCTTCGTCGGCCATTAGCCTGGTCCCCAGGGCAGCCGAACTGTTGCCGTGGCATAGGCTACGATGCCTTCGCCGCGACCCGTGAAACCGAGCTTTTCACTGGTCGTCGCCTTTACCGCAACGCGTTCGACATCGATGCGCGCAAGTCTTGCGATATTGGCGCGTATAAGGTCGCGATGCGCTGCGATGCGTGGAGCTTCGCAAACAACAGTAAGATCCAGGTGAGCGATGCGCCCGCCCCGAGCTCGCACCCGTTCGACGGCAAAATCGAGAAAGCGATCGGACGACGCACCGCGCCATTGTGGGTCGGTGGGGGGGAAGTGCGCGCCTATGTCGCCATCCGAAATGGCTCCAAGGACTGCATCCGTGAGCGCATGAAGTGCGACATCGGCGTCAGAATGCCCTGTCAGTGCCTTGTCGTTTGGAATACGGATCCCGCCAACGGTTACATGGTTGCCGGACCCGAATGCGTGCACGTCGATTCCGAAGCCGGTACGTACATCGCCGAGTGGAATAAATTGTTGGGCTTCGGCGAGAAGGAAATCTTCCGGGGTGGTGAGCTTGATGTTGCCGGGCTCACCCTGAAATACCCCCACTTTCATCCCGGCCCATTCGGCGAGCGCGGAGTCGTCGGTAAAATCGTTATACCCTTGCATAGCCGCGCGCCGATGTGCCTCAAGCAGGGCGGGGAACGCAAATCCTTGTGGCGTTTGCACCAGCCGGATGGTAGTGCGATCGACAGTTGCTTCGATGCGGCCAGTGGCATCGATGCGCTTGACGGTATCGGTTACCGGTAACGCCGGGATCGCCGCCCCGATTTTCTCGGCGGCTTCGATTGCGCGCGCGATGAGGCTTGCGCTGGCAAAGGGTCTAGCTGCGTCATGGACAAGTACAATATCGGGACGCCGGGGTGCCAGCGCTTCGAGGCCGGCGCGCACCGAGGCTTGGCGTGTGGTACCGCCCGATACCGGTGTAAGAACATCCATGCTGCCGATCAGCGTACTCGCGAGACTCAGATCGTCCTGCCGTATAACGGGCTGTATTAAAGTGACCTTGGGAGCGCCGACGAAGGCCGATAGGGCGTGCTCGAGCAGGGTGTGACCGGCGATGCGCCGGAATTGCTTGGGCAGATCGCCTCCGGCACGCAGGCCTTGCCCAGCGGCCACAACGACAGCTGCAACAAGCGCCATTTTCTACTCCTCGATGCATGTTTGCTTTACCGCGTTCTTGATGTTGCGGAAACGCACTAAC
>DATFXJ010000151.1:0-13017 GCA_035315965.1 Pseudolabrys sp. | reverse complement strand
GCGGACCAACTCGCCGGCAAATGAGAACTTGGCTCACCGATGATGTAGCTTTTGGCGCGCGAAATGGTTGCTATGCCACTTTGGCTAAGGCGGTTCTGGCCTCAGTGCGAATGCGTTCCACCATCGAGCGCAAGCCATTCGAACGCTGTGGTGTGAGATTTTCCCGTAGACCGATACGGTCGAAGATCGCTAGTGCATCGATCGCCAGAATATCTCGCGCGCTTTTGCCGGAATAGAGCGCGAACAGGATCGCGATTAACCCGCGGACGATATGCGCATCGCTGTCGCCTTCGAACCTGAGGGTTGGTCCGGAAACTCCGTTCGGCTTCACATGAGTCAGCAGCCAAACTTGGCTGGCGCAACCTTGGACCTTGTTCGCATCGATGTGGGCGCCGTCCGGCAAGGGTGTCAAAGTACGGCCGAGCTCGATGACGTAGCGATATCGATCGTCCCATTCATCAAGCAGCGCGAAATTTTCAATAATCTCGCCAATTGCAGCCATGGCTCCTCATATATAGGACCCAGAGCGGCAAAGACCAAAACGGAACGCTACGGGGGGCGGGTGCCCCAAAAAGGGTAGTAAATCGGGAGTTTTTTTAGGCTGCCGCTCGGCCGGCGCGCGCATCCCGGCGCGGCGGAAATGGGATTGGCGCATTCCAGATAGGCTGAATCCGCTGGGGTCAAAAGTACTTGCGCGCTTGATGCCGACTTTTCACGACGTTTGATGATGAACTCGTAGAGTATGCGCGCCCCAGAGCAGAATACATATGACGCACAGCCAAAATGTCATTCGCAAAAGGAAGAACATGACCTTACCCCGTAATCCCTCGTAGCTTATTCGCGGCCTTTGAATTAAACCCTGGCAGACATGGCTGAAGCTGTTTTTTGGAAAGCAGAGAGGTTTTTGGAAAAATCAACGAGACTTTTCATCAAATTTTAAAAGCCCCCGAACATGGTTACCAGATTGGTGATAAATTGCGACGCGAGCCGTACCGTGCGCTCACTGCAACCGAATTTTCACCATGCCCCGCGAATGGCGACAGGATCACGCTTGAACCCGCGCCGGACCTCTGGATTTGGCTTCGCGCAGGCGAGTCTTAGCGTTCGTTTAAGCGGCGCTGACCTAAGGTCTGCACGAATAGGGGCGCGTCTGTTTCGCGAGACGTGAGACGGGGACTGTGAGTTTTCTCACGCCGGTTTGGAGTTATGTCGATGCACTGGTGCATCCCTAGGTGCAGCAGGATGCGCTGCCTACTGCTCGCCACCGCGCGTTCGTCGCGCTATTTGCCCTTGAAGTTGGGGTCTTCTCCTGGCGAGGTCGAGATTACAAACCGGGTCGACGAGGGAACGCGAGTAACTGTGCACTTGCCGCAATGTCAAATCAGACGAAGTGTGAACGATTCCGTCAAACTTATGGCCGAAACAAAATCGGGGCGCTCCAGAGGGTGCATATGATCGGATGAAGAAAAGTGCCTAGACGATCCGTACGAAGACAAACCTCCATCAACAGCGCTAGCAAGCTTGCGGCTGCGATTGGCCGTCATCCGCGCGAATTCGTCGGTCTCATTATGGCGGCGGTCGCGATCTTTGCGGTCATCAGCAATGCACTGTTTCTGCAAAAAGGTCCGCACCCCGCACCTATTTTTGCAACGCAGCCACTGCTCAAGCGTGATGCCGCGCTTCCCTCACGCTTGCAAGCAGTCCAGTCAACTCCGGCGACCGAGACGAGCGATCAGGCCAAGCTCATCATCAACATCCAACGGGAACTCTCCCGCAAGGGTTTTTACGACGGACCCGTTGATGGCATTTGGGGCGCCAAAACCGATGCTGCAGCGCGCGATTTCATCCATGTTGCGGGATTGAAAACCAGTCCCGAAGCTAGCGATGGTCTGCTGCGCACTATCACCATGTCCAACGTAGAGCCGGTGAACACTGCTGGGACATCCAACACAGTGCCCGATCCGATCGCTAAGGTAATTGCACCATCAAAGCGCATAACAGCCGTGCAGCGGGCGCTTGCCGATTTCGGGTATGGGCAGATCAAGCCGACTGGCGTTTTCGATCCAGATACGCGTGGCGCAATCGAAAAATTTGAAAGGGACCACCGGCTGCCTGTTACGGGGCAAATTTCCGACCGTTTTGTGCGCATGCTTGCCGCCATGACCGGTCGTCCGCTGGAGTGAATGGCGGCCCAGCAATCGCTCGTATTGCTTAAGCTGATGCGATTAAAATCCGCCATATGGGTTGCGGCATATATTCGCCGTTGTGCTGTCGAAGGCGTGTTCGCGGCCGTGCGCCGGCACGGAGCCGACGAGGCCGGCGCTATATTTATCAAGATCAACCGGCTTGACGGGACAGGGACTCTCTATGCGCCCGCGCCTCAGACCGCGTTTGATGAGGCGCGGCCGGCTGATCGTATATTCATTGCTGTTGCCGGCGTGGAAATGCCGACAGCAGACACCGATATCGAAGCGCGCCTCGCGCGAGAACTTCGTTTTGATCCTGACCTTTGGATTATCGAGGTTGAAGATCGTGCGGGCCGAAATTTTCTCGAAAACCTAGTCCGCGATTCAATTTAACGCTTGTTGCCTTTGTAGCGTAAGCGAGGTCCATCGTTTTCTCCAACGACCGATGCGATGCCGGTTTCGGTGTGGTGTGTGTGCATACTCCAGTAGACGGATTCATGCGTCAAACGGCGCCGTACACTAGTTCGCCAGATAGTCAGCATGTATTCAGCAGACGCTGGGCTGATTTTGTCAAACAGACGGGAGAGTTCGTAAAGCCGGTGGGTCGATTGGCCGATAGCCGGGTTCAGAAAAACCAGAATACGTGGGAGCAGTTCGGCCTTTAATCCGATAGCCTTCGCCACGACGACGATCGACTCGCCAGAATTATCACGCGTGATCTTGTCGGCCAGCTCGCGGCTGACACCGAGTGCGCGCTCCAATACGCGGCTGAATTCGCCAGGATTATTCTTAAGCGCAGCATTTTCGAGCCGGCGAAGCAATTCGCTCCCGATCGGGAGGGGACGGTGTGTTGTTGTTCCTGATGCGACGTCGAGATTGATAAGGATCAGTGTGCGTTCTTCTGGAGAGGCCGAAAAGAACAGGTTGATCAGGTCATTCTGGTCAGGCTCGCCGGTGGCCGCCGCGCCGGAGGAAGACATGCCGGCAAGCTTGCGAAGAACGGCAGCCGGAGCCGCCGGATAGGCTGATAAAGTGGCTGTAACTGTGGCGCGTGTTTGCGCATCGACAGCCTCCACAAGTCCCAGCGCCAATTCAACGAACTGGGCTTCCTCTTCCGCCCCATGGATAGGCTTCTGGACGTAGAGGTCGGTCACCATGCGCAACAGGGTGGGACGGATGTCAACACCGTCCCGACACGCCAGATCGACCAAGCTGTCTGATGAATTGGACGCGGAAGACTTCACCATAACGACGAACGCTACACCGCTGCGTAATGCCTCAGATTAGTCCGGTCGCGTTAGCAGACGGTTAACCTTGCAAGTCCTTTAATTGCGGAAAGCGCCGCACCCGTGGCCTCGGGGAGGCAGACAGCCGAGTGGGGGAACTTGCAATGGGCGAGGTCATCCGATTTCCCGACGACGTGAGCCCGCGTGGCGGCAAATATATCGACGCCAATACCGAACCTGCGAGCGTGATCATTCTGCCGGTGATCCGCATCGAGCGTGAGCAGGATGGATCGAATGGTCTTGAGCCTGATACCAGCAACAATGCGGGGCGCCGCCGTCGCCGTCGATCTGCGCGTTAAACGCAAACTGCGCCAAACGATTCCGATGAATGTTCCTACGCTATGACTTAGACGCATTTACTTCTGGTGGTAAATATTTCACCTTGCCCCGCTATCTGGCGATCATAACGCCTTTCGGTGCAGGTGTTGCAAGGGCAGAGTGTGCGCTATAACACACTTCCGGCAATCCAGAGGCGCAAGCCAAGTCTGGAGTCAGCAAATTTGACTAGCAACTGTCGGGTGGTCCTCTCACCGCAATTCCCGCAATGGGCGCGGAGCTCGCTATCTGCGTGGCCGCGGCGCCTCGGGCGCGCGTGCGGCAGGCCGAGGCGGCGGTTCGGGCTGCTGCGTCGAGCATCGTGAGGCGGCAACGGCGCTTTCCGCGACGCGCATGAGACCTGGCTCGGGAGCCATGGCCCGAATCGCAATCAGCCCGGTAACCGTGGGCGATTCTACGATCAGCCTGTCCGCCGCAGTGACTTCCTCGTCTTCCGGTACTTGGTCATGCTGAGCGGTGGTCATCAGGTCGAGTTCGATGACGCGGCGGCCGGCGGCGCGATCATTGATCGCGTAATAGGCAACGTCATAGCGCGTGTAAAACGACACCGAAGTATAAGCCGGGCTCAGTGGCACAGTTAGTTTCAGAGGTCCTTGCGCAAGATCGTAGCGGCAAATCGCACTCGCGAATGCAGGGTCCATGAACGGCATCACAGCTTTATCCGGTGTAGGTGCCGGTAGGGCGACGACGGTGTTCACTGGGACGATCGGACTTAGGCGCGCGTAGGCGTCTTGGGTAGCGGTGCGTGGCAAGATGATGACGGTTGCTAGGTGAACAATACCGCCAAGAAGGGCGCCGCCAAGGATCAACAACAGCCAGCGGATCATGGACAACTCCTGGTCGTGACCCCCGGCATGGGGACCTCGCGGCCCGCCTTTGTCGAAACGCCCACGGCGGTATCGTAGAGCCGCAGCACTAGTTCGTAGCGTTCGACGCCGCCCGTCGGCAGCCAATTGCCGGGGCTGGCACGGGGCGCCACGACGATCTCGAAGCTACCGTCAGCGTGGCGGACGATTTCCTGACTAGTGAAGCCATAGCGGTTGGTAGAATTGGCAACTAGCGCTCCGTCGAGATTGTAGAGCGTCAATGTCCAGAAGCGCGCGGTCGGCGTGACGCCCGAAAGAACCACTTCGCAGCGCCCATCGAGAGTTTTGCCATCATCGTCCGAGGTCAAGGTGAATGACACGCCATCGCCCATCGCGGTCGGCAGCCGTCCGCTGCGTGCGATCGACGCGCGAGCGTAGGGATCAGCGTCCGTCGTTCCGCTTTTCGGCCAGGCGGTCCAGCTGTCGATCGTCAGGCCGCCGAAGGGGGTGCCGCGCGCGATCGCGTAATAGGTAAGGGCGAGGCCGACGACGGCGGCAACAGCAAGACCAAACAAGGTTCCGAAAAGCAGCCGCACAAAAAGATCCTGTCGATGGGAGGAAATTCTGTCTGTCGAGAGAATAACTGGCGGCCGGCCCTCGGCAATCAGTTCCGGTTGAAAGCGCGACCTTCCAGCGAGGACGTAATCGCAGCGTCGGGGCGCGGGGCCCCCGCCTGCTTGTCCTTGACAGTTGAAACCGTCGGACGAGCGGGCCCTAGCGCGCGATTGGCTTCATCCATCAAGCGCTCGACTCGGACCAGGATGTCGGCCCCACGCCTGGTCAAAAGAGCAGGCCGTGGCGCGGGCACTGGCTCGCTCGACTTCGATTTGACTTCGGCAACGGCCGGCTGTTGACGGGCCTGCGGTGCCGTGAAGCCAGGAAGCTGTTTGAGCTCAATTCCCTGATGGGCATAGGCCATGATCTTATGCCAGGTCATCGCCGGCAGCGACCCACCGGTCATGCGGTTCATCACCTGGTAATCGTCATTGCCGAACCAGACACCGCACACGAAATTCGCAGTGTAACCCAAAAACCAGGCATCCCGATAAGCGTTCGTGGTGCCGGTTTTGCCGGCGGCCGTGACGCCGTCGAGACGGGCGCGGCGGCCGGTGCCGTTCTCGACCACGTTGTTCATCATCTTGATCATGTCTGAGGCGACGCCGACCGGCATGACCTGCCGCGGCTTCGGTCCGTCGCGGTCAAAACGCCAAACGAGATCGCCAGTGCCGGTGCGCACTTCGAGGATTGCATGCGGTGTCACAGCCTTGCCCAGGTTGGGGAAGGTGGCAAAAGCGCCGGTGTGGTCGAGCACGGTGACTTCATCCGCGCCGATCGGCAGCGACGGCGTATCCGGCAGAGGCGTGCGCAGCCCCATGTCGTGCGCGAGCTTGACGATCTTGGCGCGCCCGACTTTGGCATTGCCGTTACCGATCGCGATCGACAGCTTCACTGCGATGGTGTTGATCGACTGTGTCAACGCCTGCAGCAGACTCATCGAACCAGCATAGCCATGGCCGTAGTTATGCGGGCACCAGTTGCCGATGCAGACCGGTCCGTCGACCACAACTGATGTCGGCTTCATGCCGTGCATGAGTGCGGCCGAATAAACATAAGGCTTGAACGAGGACCCGGGCTGGCGCATCGCGTCCGTTGCACGATTGAATTGGCTCGCGCCGTAGTCGCGGCCGCCGACCATCGCGCGCACTGCGCCGTCGACATCCATCAGCACGGCGGCGGACTGCCTCGCGTGATATTCCTGGCCGTATTGCCGCAACGATGACTCAATTGCCGCATCGGCGTTGTTCTGCAGGCCGGTGTCAAGCGCGGTGCGCACCACGAATACGCGCTCGGTCATTGATTTCGGGAAGGTATCGACTAGCTTCCTCATCTCGTCGAAAGCCCAGTCGAGATAATAATTCGGCGCACGGTCGTCTCGGCGGTCGACGGGCGTTGCCGGGTGGCGGCGGGCGCCGAACACCTGGCCTTCGGTCATCATATTGGCTTCAACAAGGTTATCGAGCACAACGTTGGCGCGCGCACGCGCCGCGGGCAGATTGATGTGTGGCGCGAATCTAGTCGGCGCCTTGAATAGGCCGGCAAGCATCGCAGCTTCCGCAAGGTTCACGTCGCGCGCCGACTTGTTGAAGTAGTACTGCGCGGCGGCGTCGACGCCGAAGGCGCCGCCGCCCATATATGCGCGGTCGAGGTAAAGCTTGAAAATTTCGTTCTTTGTTAAGCGCGCCTCTAGCCACATGGCAAGAAAAGCTTCTTTGACCTTGCGCTCAATTGTGCGCTCGTTGTTGAGGAACAGGTTCTTCGCGAGCTGCTGCGTAATAGAAGAGCCGCCCTGCACGACGCCGCCTGCGCGTGTATTCGCCACCAGCGCGCGCGCCGTACCTGGAAGATCGATGCCGAAGTGCTCGTAAAAGCGGCGGTCCTCAGTCGACAGTACGGCCTTGATCAAATGGTCGGGAAACTGGTCGAGTGGTATTGCGTCATTATGCTTTATGCCACGCGAACCGACTTCATTACCGTAGCGGTCGAGAAAAGTCACCGCGAGCTCAGATTTCTTCAACCAATCATCGTCGGAGGTTTCGCGGAACGCAGGCACCGCGAGCGCCAGCATCACCACCAGTCCGAAAGTACCAAGTGTAGCGCCCTCCGATACGAGTTCGTTGAGCCCGCGCCGCCAACCGGACACGTGGAAACGGTCCATAAAGGTTGAAAAGCGTTCATAGCTCTCGCGTAGGCCCGCAGCGCTGCGGAACACGCTGAAGTCGACCCATGCGTCCAGCCCGAGCAGGAAACGCTTTAGGTTAGGCTTCCAGTCCTCGGGAAATAAATCAGGCAAGGCTTTGCCGCTCGTGAAATGAATCCGGCGGGAAGCCGGATAAACGAATTTAGCCGATCGGGCAACCCACAGCCAATGCTACAGTTCCCTCGGCTGAAACCAAGGTGAACGAAAATTGCGGTGAAAAATGGCCTACATAAGGTGTTTTGACGCTGTTTTTAACCTCTGGTACCGATTTCTCCGAGACGGCGGCAGCCGGGCGAGAAAGTTCAGACCCATCGGCCATCCGGCCGCCGGCCTCCTTCTCCAGCAGAAATTGAAGGGCCTTTCGCTATGAGAGAGGTTGACGAAACGACTCCAACCATGACGAACACTGCGCCAACGGCTACAAGGGCTGGCCAAGGATTCGCGAATGTCTGACCCGCAAACCCCGTTTTGGCGCTGCAAGACGATGTCCGAGATGACGCGGGCGGAATGGGAAAGCCTGTGCGACGGCTGCGGCCGCTGCTGCCTGAACAAACTGATCGACGAAGATACGAACGACACGCTTTTCACAAACGTCAGTTGCAAGTTGCTCGACTGTATGGTGTGCCGCTGCCGCGACTATTCTCATCGCCATGCCAAGGTGAAAGATTGTGTGCGGCTTACCCCGCGCAACGTCCGGCGGCTAAAATGGCTACCGCCGACCTGTGCCTACCGTTTGGTGGCTGAGGGCAAAGATCTCGCCTGGTGGCATCCACTGGTGTCCGGCGATCCTGAAACTGTGCATGGGGCGGGTGTGTCGGTACGCGGACGTGTTGCCGCAAGTGAGACCGATGTGCCTGACGAGAAACTCGAGGAGTATATAGTCAGCTGGCCGGGAAAATGGCCGAAGAGGGCGCGGCGCAAAGCTACGATCCCAAGGTAAGCTTCATCTTCCCCGCAGCCCTATCGCGAAATCATACGCACGTGGCTCCGCGGCCGCAGTGAATGAAAAGTGCCACCATTCTCGGAAGTAATTCGCAAAGCCGTGCCGCTGCATCGCGGTATTCAATACCCCCCGCCAACGTCGCTGCTCGGGGGTGATGGCGCTGCTCATGCTGTAGCTCCTGACATCGAAGCAATCGAAGCTGGTGCCCATGTCAACGCTATTATCGGGCGCGCGTTTTGCGGCCGGTCCGTTGCAGGGCCCGTAGCGCGCCGTCGAGTCGAAGCGTTGGGCGGGCGTCACCGGTAATTTGATTAGCGTGAGATCGACCGCAGTTCCGGTTGAATGTCGCGACTGCGCAGCGATGTAACCGAGCGCGAACAAATTGCGCTTATGTAGCGCCGGATAGAATCGGCGAGTTGCCTCGTTATCGTCGCCGTCATGAGCCCAGGTTGCCATCGCGCGCACGGTGCGGGTCGGGCGGTAGCAGTCGTAAACCTTCAAGCTCAGATTTTCGCGCACAAGATCGGCCTGCACGCGCTTGAGCGCTTCGGCTGCCTCGCGGCGCAAGATGCATTCAGCGGCACCGTAACCGGGCAAGGGACGGCCCATGAAATTATCGGCCGTTGCATAGCGGATATCCTGTTGGATGCTGGAATCTAGATCCCGCAAATAGACAAAGCCTGGAGGCAACATCTCGCGGGCGCTTGCCCACCCGACCACAAGTAACGGTGCAGCGACGAGCAAGAATTGCCATTGCAACCGACGAATCATGCGCTTGTCATGAGTCCCAACCGTCCCGATTTATAAGACACGGTTTTGCCTCCTATGCGAGAATCGCCGGGCCAAGCCCCGCGATTACAAGTGGGAAGTGCGGTCCGGCGAGCGATCTCTCGCAAATAGCACTCCCGCGCGGGCACGTCTTGCTTTGCCGCAACTGGCAGGGCATTGAGCGGGTTGCTGGCCCTGAGTCTTGCGTGATCGCCCGCGATGACCTCCCTCAAGCTGAAGCCCAATGCACGACCGGTGAAGTCCCAGGCGCCCCCAGAGCCGCGCGCACTGACCCACCCGGAAATCAGGACCATTGTGCTTGGCATCATGCTGGCAATGTTCCTTGGCGCGCTTGACCAGACTATCGTTGCTACTGCGCTGCCGACTATTGGTCGGCATTTTGGCAATCTCGACGATCTGTCTTGGGTTGTAACCGCGTACCTGATCACAGGCACGACTGTAACTCCGCTCTATGGTAAGCTCGCGGATAATCATGGCCGGCGCGTCGTCATGCTCACCGCGATCGGCATTTTCATAGCCGGTTCTGTTGCTTGTGCGCTTGCGCCAAGCATGACCGCTCTGGTGCTGGCGCGCGCATTTCAGGGCCTTGGCGGCGGCGGATTGATGGCGCTTGCGCAGACCATTATCGCTGACATCGTTTCGCCGCGTGAGCGCGGCCGCTATCAGGGGTATATCGGCGCGGTATTTGCGACGTCCTCAGTCGGGGGTCCGGTGCTGGGAGGATTCCTTACAGAACACATCGATTGGTCACTCATTTTCTGGATCAACCTGCCGCTTGGCCTCACTGCACTCGGCATGACATCGAGTGTGCTCCGCCGGTTGCCATTTCATGCACGCGAGCACAGCCTCGATATCATAGGCGCACTGCTGATGATGTCGGCTTCGATAGCTCTCCTGCTCGCACTATCCTGGGGTGGGCGGCGCTACGAGTGGATTTCGCTGCAAATTGGTGCGCTGCTGCTTGTCTCAGCGATTTTGTGGGGCTCCTTCGCCTGGCGCCTCGCAACGACTCGCGAGCCGTTCCTTCCGCTCGCGGTGCTGGGTAATGCAGTCGTTCGCTGCGCGACGCTAGCTGGAGCTTGCAACATGGGCACACTGGTCGGCATGACCATGTTCGTACCGCTTTATTTCGAGGTTGTTCTGCACCTATCGGCGAGCCAATCCGGCCTCGCGTTGATCCCGTTGATGGCGGCGACCGTCACGTTTTCCACGATCACCGGACGGCTCATGACACATTTGGTCCACTACAAGCGCGTGTCGTTGATCGGGCTCGCGCTTTCAATCCTATCCCTTGGACCGCTGGCCATCTGGCCAATTTCGATGCCGACCGTGCTCGTTCTGCTACTCTTGCTTATTATCGGCGCTGGGCTCGGCACAGTATTTCCTGTGTCCACCGTGTGCATGCAGAATGCAGTGTCGCGCTCGCAAATGGGAGTTGCCACTGGCGCCGCTAATTTCTTCCGTGCACTGTTCTCGGCGCTCGTTGTTGCGGTGCTGGGCGCAATCGTCCTCGGCGGACTTGGCGGTGTCGCCGGAATGTCGATCGAGATCCTGGCGCGGACAGCCTCCGCGCCCGAGCTCGCTTACGCTTTCCGTTTCGTGTTCCTCGCCTGCGCGTTGGTGCTGTCGTTCGGCATGGCGTTCCTGATTGCGATGGAGGAACGGCCGCTCAAAGGCCCATCAGTGTCGTCACAGGCGGCCAGCGCGCCTACGGCTCCGGCAACGCCGATTCCCGCGGAGTAATGACAGCTCAAAATAGCGTTCATGTGCCCAAGCTAGAGGTCTTCGCAGACCGACCCGGCAATTATTTCGAGAAGACGCGAGCCACACGGTTCTCCCACCCGTCTGCAAATGTTCGATAACATGCCCGACGTGCAGAATCTGATCTTGTCCAGCGAATCGGCATATTCAGCGAGAAGCGGAAAAGTTCTTTGAATTTACGAGCAACAACGGGCCCAGTGATGCGGCTCAGCGTTGGATGAAGGTCCCGCTGCGTAGTTCGGAAACCGCCTGCTGCAACTCAGTTTGGGTGTTCATCACGATCGGCCCATACCACGCGACCGGTTCCTGTATCGGTTTGCCGGATACCAGCAGGAAGCGGATGCCACGATCGCCTGCCTGAACCGTAATCTCGTCACCGGAATCGAACAGCACCAACGATCGGTTGCCAGCCTTCTCGCGCACCAGAACTTCGTTGCCGTCCACCTGCTTCTCGCTGAGGACGCCCATTGGCTGCGATGCGGCATGGAAGGTGCCGTCGCCTTCGAAAACATAGGCAAAGGCATGGCGCTCAACCTCGACCTTAAGTGCCTTGCGCATACCCGCCGGTACGAACACGTCGAGATAGCGCGGATCGGCGGCGACGCCGTCGACGGGGCCTTTCTTACCCCAGAACTCGCCGCATACGACGCGCACACGTGTGCCATCATCGTCGATGACCTCGGGGATATCGGCACCCTTGACGTCCTGATAACGCGGCGCGGTCATCTTCAATGAGGATGGCAAATTGGCCCAGAGTTGAAAGCCGTGCATGCGTCCCTGCGCGTCGCCTTGCGGCATCTCCTGATGCATGATGCCGCGCCCGGCGGTCATCCATTGGACGTCGCCTGAGGTGAGTATGCCGCGGTTGCCAAGGCTGTCGCCGTGTTCCACAGTGCCCGACAGCACATATGTGATTGTCTCGATGCCGCGATGCGGGTGCCATGGAAAGCCGGCAAGGTAGTCGGCCGGGCAGTCATTGCGGAAATCGTCGAGCAAAAGAAATGGATCGGTCTCGGCAGTATCACCGAATCCGAAAGCGCGGCGCAACCTGACACCTGCGCCTTCAATAGTGGGCCTCGACTGCACGATGCGTTTGACAGGACGGATGGACATTTGAGTGCCTTTCATGAGGCGCCGCCAGACGCCAAAAGCCCAAAAGTGCCCTGCACATGACGCGCGAGGCTTACATTCATTTACTGCTGTTCATATAGGGCTTTCGAACATCGAAAAAAGATCCAAGGGGTGTTCATCAGCTATGCATCTGGCATGGTGCACTGTCACGAGCGCGACGTCAGCCGATCGGATGATGACGCCTATGGCAAATGGGTCAGTGCTCGCGGCGGCGGACGCGATCGGCTATGCTAGCGCTCATGGTGAAACATCTCGCCATAGTTATATGCCTTGGCGTGCTCAGCCTCAGCCTTGTCAGCTGTACAAAGTGCGGCTGGCTCTGGGATCAGGGGCCGCGCAGTTGCCGTTCCGACGCGCCGCGCTGAACAACTAGCCAAGGACCGCCGTTTCGGCGACCTATAGCAGTTGAGCCCGTTGCTGGCCCCGCAGCCGGGCGTCATTTTTTTTCGACGGCGGGAGAGCAGAAGCACGAAGCCTTAGAATCTGGCTAGGTTTGCCCAGCGCGCCTTGAGTTCTCTCATCACCTGCTCGAGGCTCATGGCATGACCGCGCTCATTTCCTTCAGGGCCCCGACGGAACTCGCGCGCAAACCGTGCATACTGCTCCGCTATGGCGCCGTTCAGCAAGCCGACCACCGGCATCGCTGCTGGTTGCCGCGCGCGCACCGCTAGTAGCCGCGCGACCGTCGCACCGCCGAGAAACGTATGAACTCACGCCGTTGCATGTGCACCCGCCAGGACGACGCCTTACGCAATAATGTTAATCATAACTGGTTATAGAAACCGCCGTCCCGGCATTGTTCCACCAAGGGCGGCAAGCCTCCCGACTGATCTGATCCGCATCTTCACCGAGTGCAGTGAAACGCGCATGTCGCGTCTTCCGTGGGCTATGTCGCGCTTGCCTGGTTCGCTCTGCGCGAACTCGTTTGCAATCAGCCGGCGCTTCGACGATTTTGTGCGCG